>NZ_QKTT01000001.1:0-393013 GCF_003234555.1 Curtobacterium sp. MCBD17_019
GGCCACGCCCGTCGTCACCATGACGTCGGGCGGAGGTCCCGCCTCCCGGCCCGCCCGACGGGTCGGAGGTCGCATCAATCCGCACTCCGGTCCCGACCGGTTCGACGATGAGGTCTCCCCATGTCGAGAACGCCCGCTGCAGCAGCGCGTCCGTCCACCTTCCGCGCCATCGCGCGGATCTACCCCTACGTCCAGCCCGCGATCGGGCGCATCGTGCTCGGCATGGTCGCCGCGATGGTCGCGTCGCTCGTCGCGCTCGCGATCCCGTTCGTCCTGCAGGCCCTGGTCGACGGGCCGCTGAAGTCCGGCGACCGTGGCCAGATCGTCCCCGCGGGCCTGGCGGTGCTCGGCCTCGGGGTGCTCGAGGCCCTCATGATCGCCGCGCGCCGTCGCCTGGTCCTCCGGCCGGGCACGTACGTCGAGTCGCGTATGCGCAACGCCCTCTACGCCAAGCTCCAGGACCTGCCGGTCGCGTTCCACGACCGGTGGCAGTCGGGTCAGCTGCTGTCGCGGTCGGTGTCGGACCTCAGCCTGATCCGACGCTGGTTGGCGTTCGGCATCGTGCTGCTCGTCGTCAACATCGTCACGATCATCGTCGGCTTCGGCGTGCTGTTCACGTGGAGCTGGCTGCTCGCGCTCATCTTCATGGTCGCGTCGATCCCGATCTGGATCAACGGCCTCGTCTTCGAGCGCAAGTACTCGGTCGTCGCCCGGCGCAGCCAGGACCAGGTCGGTGACCTCGCGACGAGTGTGGAGCAGTCGGTGCACGGCATCCGCGTGCTCAAGGCGTTCGGCCGCGGCCGGTACAAGCTCGACGAGTTCAGCGAACAGGCCGAGCAGCTCCGGGGCACCGAGATCGAGAAGGCCCGGGCCATCGCCGGCATCTGGCTGTGGCTCCTGCTCGTGCCCGACGTCGCGTTCGCACTGTGCCTGCTCGCCGGGATCTGGCTGGCGTCGCAGGGCCACCTGACGGTCGGGGAGCTGTTCGCGTTCTTCTCGGCAGCGGCGGTCCTCCGGTTCCCGATCGAGTCCATCGGCTTCCTGCTGTCGATGACGTTCGACACCCGGACCGCGGTCGACCGGTTCTTCGAGGTCATGGACTCCGAGAACACGATCCAGGACCCGGAGCGTCCGCGCACGATCACCGACCCCCGTGGTGCGTTGACGTTCACCGACGTGCACTTCCACTACCAGGACGCGCCCGCGGGCACGCCGGACCTCGTCGACGGGGTGGACCTCGTCCTGCAGCCGGGCGAGACGATGGCGCTCGTCGGGCTCACCGGGTCGGGCAAGACGACGTTGCTCGCCCTGGTGCCGCGTCTGTACGACGTCACCGGCGGCTCGATCACGATCGACGGTGTCGACGTCCGCGAGCTCACGCGCGAGGAACTGCGGCACCGGGTCGGCGTCGCGTTCGAGGACGCCACGCTCTTCAGCGCCTCGGTGCGGGACAACGTGCTCCTCGGCCGCCCGGACGTCTCGGGGGACGAGGCCGAGGCCCTGCTCCGCGAGGCGCTCGACGTCGCGCAGGCGGAGTTCGTCGACCGGCTCCCGGACGGCGTCGACACCCGCGTCGGCGAGGAGGGCCTGAGCCTGTCCGGCGGGCAACGGCAGCGGCTCGCACTGGCCCGTGCGATCGCCGCCCGACCGAGCGTGCTCGTGCTCGACGACCCGTTGTCGGCGCTCGACGTCGACACCGAGGCCCGGGTCGAGGCGGGACTCCGACGCGTCCTCGCCGAGACGACCTCGCTCATCGTCGCGCACCGCCCCTCCACCGTGACGTTGGCCGACCGGGTCGCGCTCATGCAGGACGGGCGCATCACCGCCGTCGGGACGCACCACGACCTGATGGCCACGAACGACCACTACCGCTACGTCATCTCCTCGCTCGACGAGGACGACGCGACCGCGCGAGAGGAGGCACTGGCATGAGCGACCCCCAGCGGACGTCGGCCAGGCCGGACGCCCCCGGCGAGCCCGAGGACGAGTACCAGACCGAGTTCGAGGAGCGGGCCCAGCCCGCCACGGACACCGCACAACCGGGAGGCCCGGCCGCCGCCGTCACCGCGGCCGACGACGGGCAGCCCGTCACCGCCTCCATCACCGTGCGCGGTGTGCGCGGCGAGGAGCGGGAGCACTTCACGAAGGCCGAGAGCCGGCGGCTCCGGCGTCGGTCGCTCGCGCTCATGCGCTCGCTGCTCGGACCGCTCCGGCGCGACCTGTGGACGATCGCGATCGTCGTGGTGGTGTCGACCGGCGCGCAGGTGGCCGGTCCGACCCTCATCGCGTACGGCATCGACAGCGCGCTGCCGTCGGTGCTCCACCGACAGGACTGGCTCCCCGCGTACCTCGTGGTGGCCGGCTACATCGTCGTCGCCGTCGCGGGCGCGCTGCTCACCGCCTGGTACACCGTGCTCGCGGCGAAGATCAGCCAGAAGATCCTGCTCGATCTGCGCAAGCGCGTGTTCCTGCACACCCAGCGTCTGAGCCTCGAGTTCCACGAGACCTACACGTCGGGGCGGATCATCTCGCGCCAGACGAGCGACCTCGACTCGATCCGCGAACTCCTGGACTCCGGGCTGAACCAGCTCATCCAGGGCGTGCTCTACATGGTGTTCACGGCCATCGCGCTCGTGTCGCTCGACCCGACGTCCGGCCTCGTGCTCGCGATCGCCCTCGTGCCGCTGTGGTTCCTGACCCGGTGGTTCCAGAAGCGCTCGCAGCAGCTGTTCCGGGCGACGCGTGTCACGAGCGCCCGCGTGATCGTGCACTTCGTCGAGACCATGACGGGCATCCGGGCGGTGCAGGCGTTCCGCAAGGAGTCCCGCAACCGCGACGAGTACGCCGGGTACGTCGAGGACTACCGCGCCGCGAACGCCAAGGTGTTCAACCTGTTCGGGACGTTCGACCCGGGCCTCGTGCTCATCGGCAACGCGACGCTCGCGGCGGTCGTCATCATCGGCGCGTTCCGCGTCGTCGGTGGCTCGCTCGAGATCGGCGCCCTGCTCGCCGTCGCCCTGTACGCCCGGCGGTTCTTCGACCCGGCCGAACAGCTCGCGATGTTCTACAACGGGTACCAGTCGGCGTCCGCTGCGATGGAGAAGATCTCGGGCGTGCTCGAGGAGGAGCCGAGCGTGCCGGACCCGGTCCGGCCGCAGCACCTCGCCCAGGCGAAGGGCCGCGTCGACTTCGACGACGTCGTGTTCGCGTACAACGCCGAGACGGTCGTGCTCCCCGAGTTCGACCTGCACATCCCGGCCGGTCAGACGATCGCGCTCGTGGGGTCGACGGGCGCGGGCAAGTCGACGCTCGCGAAGCTCATGGCGCGGTTCTACGACCCGTCACAGGGTTCCGTGCGGCTCGACGGCATCGACCTGCGCGATCTCGACCCGCGGGACATGCGGCGCGCGATCGTCATGGTCACGCAAGAGGCGTACCTGTTCTCGGGGTCCGTCGCGGACAACATCGCGCTCGGCAAGCCGGGGGCGTCACGGGCCGAGATCGAGCGGGCGGCGAAGGCCGTCGGCGCCCACACGTTCATCGAGGCGCTGCCCGACGGGTACGACACCGACGTCAACAAGCGCGGTGGCCGGGTGTCGGCGGGCCAGCGGCAGCTGCTGTCGTTCGCCCGGGCGTTCCTGGCGGACCCGCGCGTGCTCATCCTCGACGAGGCCACGGCGTCGCTCGACATCCCGAGCGAGCGGCTCGTGCAGGAGGGCCTCGAGACCCTGCTCGCCGACCGCACCGCCGTGATCATCGCGCACCGGTTGTCGACGGTCGCGATCGCCCACCGGGTGCTCGTCATGGAACACGGGCAGATCGTCGAGGACGGCACGCCGGACGACCTCATCGCGGGTACCGGCCGGTTCGCCCAGCTCCACGCGGCCTGGCGGGACAGCTTGGTCTGACCCGCCGGCCCCGGTCCGGCCGGTCCGGTCCGGCCGGGCCGGTCCGGCCGTCCCGTCCCGGTCCCGCCGAGATCGCAGAACACGCCGCTCACGTCCTCATGTGAGCGGCGTGTTCTGCGATCTCGGCGACTCCGAGGACGGCGCGGGGGCGGCGCGGAGGCGTCCCGGGACAGGGCAGGATGGTCCCCATGAGCGACGGTGCCCGACCGACCACGACCCGACCGGACCGGACGGGAGGCCCCGCTGCGGCCCTCCCGATCGGCGTGCCCTGGTACGGCTGCCCGCTGCCCGTCGCCGTCCGCCGGTTCTGGCGCGGCTACGTGGTGCTGCGGGGCCGCGCGAGCCGCAGCGAGTGCTGGTGGTGGCTGCTCGTCGCGGCGCTGGTGGGTCTCGTGTTCGGCATCGTGGCCGGGATCGTCTTCGGGGTCACCGTGGCCACGCTGCCCTCGGGCACGACCACGAGCGGCGTCCCGGACGGGCCCGTCATCGCGATCGTCGTCGTCGTGGCCGTCAGCGCGGTCTGGGGCCTCGCCACGCTCCTGCCGACGATCGCGCTCGGGGTCCGACGCCTGCACGACACGGGACGCAGCGGGTGGTGGCTGCTGCTCGACCTCGTCCCGGTCGTCAACCTCGTGCTGCTCGTGCTGCTCGCCCTGCCGACCGCCCCGCGGGGCGACCGCTACGACCTGGAGGCCGGGCGCGCGACCGCCTGACGGCCGCGGCCCGGCGACCGGTCAGGCCGAGGCGGGGTGCAGCACGACCTTCGTCCAGCCCTCGTCGCGGGCGTCGAAGTGCCGGTACGCGTCCGGTGCCTGGTCGAGCGGCAGGTCGTGGCTCACGATGAAGGACGGTTCCGCCTTGCCCGCGGCGATGAGGTCGCGGAGCTGCCGGTTGTACCGCTTGACCGGCGCCTGCCCGGTGCCCATGTGCTGGCCCTTGAAGAAGAACGTGCCGTAGTCGAGCGCGATCTGCCCGTTCTTGGCGAGCTCGTCCGAGGCGCCCGGGTCCTGCGGCAGGTAGACACCGACGACGCCGATGCCGCCCGTGAACCGCACGGACGCGATGAGGCGGTTCAGCACGAGGTTCGGCTGCTCGTTGCCCTCGGGGTCGTGTGCCTGGTACCCGACGGCCTCCACACCGGCGTCCGCCCCGAGCCCCATGGTCTGGTCGAGGACCGCCTGGACGGGGTCGACCTCGGCGTCGTTGATCGGGATCGCACCGATCGACTCCACCAGACGCAGGCGGTCCGGCTGCCGGTCGACGACCATGACCTTCGCGGCACCCTTGATCGTGGCCGACAGTGCCGCCATCAACCCGACCGGGCCGGCGCCGTACACGACGACCGAGTCGCCCGGCTTCACCCCCGCGAGCTCGGTGCCGTGCCATCCCGTGGGGAAGATGTCCGACAGCATCGCGTAGTCGTTCTCCTTCTCGACCGAGTCCTCGCCGAGGCGGAGTGCGTTGTAGTCACCGAACGGCACGCGGAGGAGCTCCGCCTGCCCGCCGCGGTACGGACCCATGTCCGCGTAGCCGTACGCCGCACCGGCCGTCTCCGGGTTCGGCTGCGTCGTCAGGCAGAAGCTCGACCAGCCGCGCTCGCAGTTCTTGCAGAAGCCGCAGCCGATGTTGAAGGGGAGGACGACGCGCTCGCCGACCGAGACCTTCTCGACCCCGGAGCCGACCTCGATCACCTCGCCGAGGTTCTCGTGACCGAAGACGCTGCCCGGCTCGATGTCCGTCCGGCCGTCGTACATGTGCAGGTCCGACCCGCAGATGTTCGTGGCGGTCACCCGGATGAGGATGTCGGTCGGCTTCTCGATCCGGGCGTCGGGGACGTCCTGGACGCTGACGTCGCGCGGTCCGTTGTAGACGACTGCTCGCATGGTGCTCCTCCTGTTCGTCGCCGGACGACGGGAACGCCCGGCCCCCCGGGACGGTACGCGCGGTGCAGGCCGACTCCGGTCAGGGTGTGTCCCCCACGAGCGGTTCAGGAGGGCGACCAACGCGCCCGACGCATGTCGACCCTCCAGGTCGGGGTGCCCGGCCGGAGCGGGGTCCCCTCGGTGCGCCAGTGCTCGAGGGCGCGGGCCTCGTGCTCGACGGGCGGCAGACCCCCGGCGCGGACGACGCGCCACCACGGCAGACCGTGGCCCTCGTGCGCCATGACCCGGCCGACCTGCCGCGACGCCCGAGAACCGAGCACCGCCGCGACGTCGCCGTACGTCATCACCCGGCCGGGCGGGATGCCGCGGACCACATCGGCCACCGCGGCGCCGAAGTCCGTGCCGGGGTCTCCGGGCTCGTCCACCACCGGGTTCAGAGTGTCAGGGCGGCGAAGTGCTCCCCGTACTGCGTCTCGCCGATGACCTGGAACCCGATCGCGCGGAAGAACGGCTCGGGGCCGTCGTCGCCGGGCTCGAACATGACGGTCAGCCGGTCGAACCCGCGCGAGCGGGCTTCCTCGGCCAGGCCGTGCACGGCGAACCGGCCGACTCCGCGGCCCTGGGCCGAAGCGGCGACGTTGAGCCGCCAGATGCAGCTGCGGAGCTCCTCCTGGCTGTTCTCGGCGTCGAAGTTCCCCATGATGAACCCGACGACCTCGTCGCCGTCGAGCACCACGCGCGGCCAGGCCGTCGTCGGTCGGACGTAGGCCTCGGCGATGGAGTGCGACACCGGCTGGACGTACTGCTCCTGCCCTGGCTTGAGCGTGAGCGAGTTCGCCGCGACGATCGTCGCGGCGGAGAGGGGCTCGAGGCGGAGGTCCGTCATGCCGGTCAGGGTAGCGGTGCTCCTGCGAGCGGACCAGAGGGGCTGCCACGAGCTTCCGGAGAACCAGGACGCCCGGGCGTGGCGGGTCGGGCGATAGGGTCGGCCCCGGACGAACGGAGGAGCGATGGCCGAGCATCGACGCGGTGCCAACCTCCCGGCCATCGGCGGGTTCAACCGCACCGTGGTCCTCGACGCGATCCGCCGGAGCACCGACGGGCTGAGTCGCGTCGAGCTCGCCGACCGCACGGGGCTCAGCCCCCAGACCGTGTCCAACGTCACCCGGCACCTCATCGACGCGGGCATGGTCGTCGAGTCGGGCACCGTGGTCGCGGGCCGCGGCAAACCCCGCACGATCCTCCGACTCGAGCCCACCAGTCGGTACGCCGTTGGTGTCCACGTCGACCCGGCGGTCGTCACGAGCGTCCTCCTCGACCTCACGGGGGCGGTCGTCGCCGGGGCGAGCGTCCCGACGCCCTCCGCGGCGAACCCGGACGACGTCGTGTCGACGATGGCCGACGCGGTCGAGCGACTCGTCACCGACGCAGGCGTCGACCGCGCGGCGGTGCTCGGCGTCGGGGTGGCCTCGCCCGGACCGATCGACCCGGAACGGGGCGTCGTCCTCGACCCGCCGTTCCTGCCCCGGTGGCGGGACGTCCCGGTGCGCGACGCGCTCGCCGCGGCCACGGGCCTCCCGGTCCTGCTCGAGAAGGACGTGACGGCCGCCGCCGTCGGCGAGATGTGGCTGACCGACGAGGCGTCGGCCCGGAACTTCGCCTTCGTGTACTACGGCACCGGGTTCGGCGTCGGGCTCGTGATCGACCACGAGCCGCTCCGCGGATCGGGCGGGAACGCCGGCGACGCCGGCCACATCATGATCGACCAGGGCCTGCTGGCCGAACTGCCCGAGGGACCGGCCGCGCGCCGGATGTCGGACCGCGGCAGCCGGGGGGTCGGCACCGCGCCGGTGACGACCCGGGCCACCCGGTCGGGGGAGGGCCGGGCCGAGGTCGGCGACACCGTGACGCCCGAGCGCCTGGTCCGCTTCGGCGCCGCGGCCGGACTGGACATCGGCGCGCCCTGGGCGACCGGGGACGGCCCCACCGACGTGGCCGCGGTCGACGCCGCGTTCTCCGAGCTGTCGGCCCTGGTCGCGGAGGGCGACCCGATCGCGCGGGCGATCGCCGCGGCGGCCGGCACCGCGATGGGCCGTGCGGTCGTGGTCATCGTCAACCTGCTCGACGTGGACCGCGTCGTGTTCGGCGGACCCTTCTGGTCGCGCATCGCCGTGGAGGCCCTGCCCGCGGCCGCGCAGGCGATCGCGTCGTCGCCGGTCCTCGTGGCGAAGCACCCCGTCGTGGTCGAGCAGAGCGAGATCGACGAGGACGTCACCGCCGTGGGAGCGGCGTGTCTGGTGCTCGACACGACGTTGTCGCCCCGGGCCTCCACCCTGCTCATCGACCGCTGAGTGCCGCCCCGGCCGCCGGTCGGCCAGGCAGCCCCCTTTCCGCGAAATCGCACTCGTTGTCGCTCTGAGCGCGTGCTGAACGGCACCGAGTGCGATCTCGCGGGATCGGGGCGAAACGCACCCCCGTGGTGCTTGACAAGCATTAAGTCCATACGGTGGACTAATCGCGGACCGGGCAAGGGAGCCCGAAGCGTCCTGTGGAGCAAAGGAGCACCATGAAACGCCCTCGTCTCATCGCCGCGGTCGCAGCAGCAGCGGTCGCAGCCCTGGCCCTGGCCGGGTGCAGCAGCTCGGGATCCTCGAGCAGCGACACCATCAAGATCGCCTACCAGAAGTTCGGCAGCTTCCAGCAGCTCGACCATCACATGAAGGACGTCAAGGCGGCGTTCGAGAAGAAGTACCCGAACATGACCGTCGACCTGGTGCCGATCCAGGCGCAGGAGAACGACTACTACACGAAGCTCGCGCTCATGAACAAGGCGTCGGCCACCGCGCCCGACGTCATGTACGAGGACACGTTCCTCGTCAAGGCGGACGCGCAGGCCGGGTACCTCCTGCCGCTCGACAAGTACACGGCCAAGTGGAGCGACTGGAGCAAGTTCTACACGAACGCCAAGCAGGCGGGGCAGGGCGTCGACGGCAAGACCTACGGCGTCCCGATGGGCACCGACACCCGGGCCCTCTGGTACAACAAGGACATCTTCAAGAAGGTCGGGCTGCCCGTCCCGTGGCAGCCGAAGACCTGGCAGGACGTCCTCGACGCGGCGAAGACGATCAAGGCCAAGGACCCGAGCGTCATCCCGTTCCACATGTACTCGGGCAAGCCGCAGGGCGAGGCCTCGACCATGCAGGGCTTCGAGATGCTCCTGTACGGGGCGGACGGCAAGGGCAACACCCTCTACCAGAACAAGAAGTGGGTGACGGGCTCGAAGCAGTTCGTCGACGCGCTCCAGTTCGTCAAGGACGTCTACCAGGGCGGCCTCGGCCCGACACCGCAGCAGGAACTCGACCCGAACGTCGGCACGACCGTCGCGAACACGTGGCTGCCGAAGGGCCAGCTGGCGATCGACCTCGACGGTTCGTGGCAGTCCGGCACGTGGCTGAAGACCGGGACGGCCCCGTGGTCGCAGTGGTCGAGCGTGCTCGGTCAGGCGCCGATGCCGACGCAGAACGGCCAGGCCCCGGGCTACAACAGCATGTCCGGTGGCTGGACGCTCGCGGTCGGGGCGCATTCCGGGAACCCGCAGGCCGCGTTCAACTTCATCACGATGGCGTTGGACAAGCAGGGGTCGCTCAAGTACGACATCCAGAACAGCCAGATCGCGGTGCGCAGTGACGTCGCCGAGGACCCGACCTACGACGCGTCCAACCCGACGTTCAAGTTCTTCTCCGGACTCGTGGAACACACGCACTTCCGCCCGGCGACGAGCGACTACAGCCAGATCTCGAACGCCATCCAGGTGGCCATGGAATCCGTGATGACCGGGCAGCAGACGCCGAAACAGGCGGCTGCGACCTACGACAAGGCGGTGATCGGGGTGGTCGGTCAGGACCACACCGTCCAGATCAAGTAGGTGGGCCGGCCGGGAGGGCGCCCGCCGCTCAGCGGGATCGCGCCAGCGATCCGCGGCGGGCGCCGGGCGAGCCTGCGAGCCCGGACGGGCCCGCACCGCGCCTCCCGGCCGACCCGGTCACCCCACCCCACCGGCCACGACCCAGCGAAGAGGCGGTACCCCGATGGCAACCCAGATCGCGCCGGCCCTGCCCGGCACCCGCGGACCCCGACGAACGGACCCGCCCCGGCGGCGGAGCGGACACGGCCTGCGCACGGCCGCACGGGCGACGCCGCTCGTGCCGGCGATGGTCCTCATCGTCGTGTTCCTGGTCGGGCCGATCATCTCGTCGTTCTACGGCTCGTTCACGAACTCCGCGCTCACCGGCGCGGCCGCGTCGAGCCAGCAGTTCGTCGGACTCAAGAACTACGTCGACCTGTTCCAGGACAAGGACTTCCCGAAGTCCGTGCTGCTGACGCTCGTGTTCCTCATCGGCTCCGCGGTGATCGGGCAGAACGTGCTCGGCCTCGGCCTGGCACTGCTCATGCGGGAGGCGAACCGGGTGATCCGGGCACTCGTCGGCACCTTCGTGGTGGCCGCGTGGGTGCTCCCCGAGATCGTCGCGTCGTTCGCGGCCTACGCGTTCTTCAACGACAAGGGCACGCTCAACACGTTCCTGTCGATGATCGGGATCACCGGCGCGAACTGGCTCTACACGTACCCGATGATCGCGATCATCCTGGCGAACATCTGGCGCGGGACCGCGTTCTCGATGCTCGTCTACTCGGCGGCCGTGCAGGAGGTCCCGGACGAGATCACCGAGAGCGCCGAGGTCGACGGTGCCACCGGTTGGCAGCGGCTCGCGTACATCACCCTGCCGGTCATCCGGCGGAGCATCTCGACGAACCTCATGCTCACCACCCTGCAGACCCTGTCGGTGTTCACCCTCATCTACGTGATGACCGGTGGCGGCCCCGGCACGAACAGCTCGACCCTGCCGATCCTGGCGTACCAGGAGGCGTTCAAGTTCTCGCAGCTCGGGTTCGGGACGGCCATCGCGACGATCCTCCTCATCGTCGGCGCGGTCTTCTCGATCGTGTACATCCGGGCGCTGAAGCCGGAGGTGGACTGACCATGGCCATCACGATCGACCAACCCACGGCCACCGCGCCGGGGAACGCGCGCACGGGTGCCCGCGACCACGCCCGGTCGCTGCACATGACGAGCCCGGGGCACCGGACGATGCGCTGGGTGGCGAACGTCGTCCTGGCGATCGTCGCGATCTGCTTCGCCGTGCCGCTCGTCTGGCTCGTCCTCGCATCGTTCGACGCGAGCGCGACCCTGAGCGTCAAGCTGCCGACGCACTTCACCCTCGACAACTTCACGAAGGTCCTCACGCCGCAGCTCGCGTTCGTGCCGTTGCTCAACAGCCTCGTCCTGTCGGGCGGATGCGCGATCGTCACGGTCGTCATCGCGATCCTCGCCGCGTACCCGTTGTCGCGCTACCGGATGCGGGTCAACAAGCCGTTCCTGTACGGGATCCTGTTCGGGACGGGCCTGCCGATCACCGCGATGATGGTGCCGGTCTACAGCCTGTTCGTGTCGCTCAACCTCATCGACAACGTCGCCGGGACCGTGTTCTTCCTCGCCGCGACGAGCCTGCCGATGGCGATCTGGATGGCGAAGAACTTCATGGACTCCGTGCCGGTGCAGCTCGAGGAGGCCGCCTGGACCGACGGCGCCTCCATGATGGCGACGCTGACCCGGATCGTCGTGCCGCTCATGCGTCCGGGCATCGCCGTCGTGTTCATCTTCGTGTTCATCCAGGCGTGGGGGAACTTCTTCGTCCCGTTCGTCCTGCTGCTCTCGCCCGACAAGCAACCCGCCGCGGTCAGCATCTTCAACTTCTTCGGCCAGTACGGATCGGTGGCGTACGGGCAACTCGCCGCCTTCTCGATCCTCTACTCCGTCCCGGTGATCGCCCTCTACGTGATCGTCTCCCGCGGCCTCGGCGGCGGGAACGCGCTGGCGGGCGGCATCAAGGGCTGACGCCCGGGAGGCCCGACCGCGATCCGTCACGGACCGCAGCCCCGCCACGCCCCGGCCCGTCCACCAGCGCCGGTCCCGCCACGACCGGATCCGTCACCACCGACCCCTCCACACGCACGCCCGTCACCAGGAAGGCATCCCCGTGCACCACGACGAACCCCTCGTCCAGAGCCGCATCGCCCGGCTCGTCCGCGACCGCATCGACCCCCACGTGCACCGCCGGACCGCTCCCGTCACGATCACGGCCTGGCAGGTGCCGGACGAACCCGTGACGTTCGCCGAAGCCGTCGCGCAGCCGTCCGAGCCGTTCGCGATCGGCGACCCGTGGGGCGGCAAGCCGTGGGGCACGACCTGGTTCCACGTGACGGGGACCGTGCCCGACGACTTCGGCACCGCCGAGGGCACGAGCGTCGACCTCGTCGTCGACCTGGGGTTCAGCGCGCGACAGGCCGGGTTCCAGGCCGAGGGGCTCGTCTTCCGGCCCGACGGCAGCACCGTCAAGGCGATCGAGCCGCGCAACACCGCCGTGCCGATCACGGCCGGGCCCGGCGGTGCGGTCGACCTCTGGATCGAGGCCGCCGCGAACCCCGACGTCGGCGGGCACTTCGCGTACGACGCCACGCCGCTCGGATCGAAGCACACCGCGGGGAACGAGCCGATCTACCGGCTCCGGGAGCTCGCACTCGCGGAGCGGGACGACGTCGTCTGGGAGCTGCAGCAGGACCTGTGGGTGCTCCGCGGGCTGCTCACCGAACTGCCGACGGACTCGACGCGCGGCGCCGACATCCTCCGCACGCTCGAGCGCGCCGCCGACGCGATCGACCCCGACGACGTCGCGGGCACCGCCGCCGACGCCCGCGCGGTGCTGCGCGACGTCCTCGACGTCCCGGCCTCGACGGCGTCCCACCGCGCGGTGGCCGTCGGGCATGCCCACATCGACTCGGCGTGGCTCTGGCCGGTCCGCGAGACCATCCGCAAGTGCGCCCGGACGTTCTCGAACGTGCTCGAGCTCATGGACCGCGACCCCGAGTTCACGTTCGCCTGCTCGAGCGCCCAGCAGTACGCGTGGATGCGGGACCACTACCCGGAGGTCTTCGCCCGTATCAAGGAGCGGGTCGCCGAGGGTCGCTGGATCCCGGTCGGCGGCATGTGGGTCGAGTCGGACACGAACCTCCCCGGCGGTGAGGCCCTCGCTCGGCAGTTCGTCGCCGGCAAGCGGTTCTTCATCGACGAGCTCGGGTTCGAACCCCGCGAGGCCTGGCTGCCCGACTCGTTCGGCTACACCGGCGCCCTCCCGCAGATCATCCGCGCGGCCGGCTCCCGGTGGTTCCTGACGCAGAAGCCGTCGTGGAACGAGACGAACGTCATGCCGCACACGTCGTTCCACTGGGAGGGGATCGACGGCTCGAGGGTGCTCACGCACTTCCCGCCCGCGGACACGTACAACTCCGAACTGTCCCCGGCGGACCTGCACCGCGGCGAACGGCAGAACAAGGAGCGCGGCACCGCCGACGTCTCGATGCTCCTGTACGGGTTCGGCGACGGCGGTGGCGGCCCCACGCCCGAGATGCTCGGCGCGGCGCACCGCCAGCACGACCTCGAGGGTTCGCCGCGCGTCGAGCTCGGCACCCCGGCCGACGTGTACGAGGAGCTCGAGCGTCTGCTGCCGTCGCCGTCGGTGTGGTCGGGCGAGATGTACCTCGAGTTCCACCGCGGCACCTACACGTCGCAGATCCGGACCAAGCAGGGGAACCGGCGGTCGGAGCACCTGCTCCGCGAGGCCGAGCTCTGGGCGACGACCGCGGCCGTGCGACTCGGCCTCGACTACCCGTACGCGGCGCTCGAGGACGCCTGGCACACCGTGCTGCTCCAGCAGTTCCACGACATCCTGCCCGGCTCGAGCATCGCCTGGGTGTACGAGGTCGCGGAGGAGCACTACGCGGCCGTCGCGGCGACGCTCGAGGGGCTCATCGGCACGTCGACGTCCGCGCTCGCCAACGGGGGAGCTGCCGCGCTCGCCGGGGCCGCCGCCTCCTCGACCGCGATCGCCGACGGTGCGGGCCCGCTCGACGCACCGACCACCGCGGACGCCCTCGGCGTCGGCGGCGACGGGACGACCGGCGCGGTCGTGCGCTTCAACGCGGCGCCGGTCCGCGCGGAGGGGGTGACCGCGCTGGCTGGCGAGGTCGTCCCGGAGCCGGAAGCCGTTCCTCCCGTCCGGCGGGGCGACGCGTGGGTGTTCGACACCGGCGTCGTGGTGGCGACCGTCGACGACGACGGGCTCGTGGCGTCCGTCGTCGACGCCGCGTCGGGGCGCGAGGCGATCGCCCCCGGCACCCGGGGCGCGCTGTACACGGTGTTCCGCGACACCCCGAACCAGTGGGACGCCTGGGACATCGACCGGTCGTACCAGCGGCACGCGACCGAGCTCGCGACGGCCGACACGATCGCGGTCGAAGGGGATCGGCTCGTCGTGACCCGTGCGTTCCACGACTCCACCGTCACCACCCGGTTCTCGGCCCTCCGCGGCGAGCCGGAACTCCACGTCGAGACCGAGGTCGACTGGCACGAGCAGCAGAAGTTGCTCAAGCTCGGGTTCCCGATCGACGTCAAGGCCGACCAGGCGTCGTCGGAGATCCAGTTCGGTCACATCGACCGGCCGACCCACCAGAACACCTCGTGGGACTTCGCGCGGTTCGAGACGAGCGCGCACCGCTGGGTGCACGTGGCCGAGCCGGGGTTCGGGGTCGCGGTGGCGAACGACTCGACGTACGGGCACGACATCACCCGCGTGACGCGGCCCGACGGCGGGACCACGACGCTCGTGCGTGAATCGCTCGTGCGTGGGCCCAAGTTCCCGGACCCGTCGGCGGACCAGGGCCGGCACGTGTTCCGCACGGTCCTCCGGGTGGGAGCGACGGTGCTCGACGCCGCCGACAGTGGGTACCGGCTGAACCTGCCGGTGCGCGCGGTCGCGGGGGACACCCCGGTCGGACCGATCGTCACCGTGTCGGACCCGGCGGTGTTCGTGGAGGCCGTCAAGCTCGCGGAGGACCGCTCCGGCGACGTCGTCGTCCGCCTGTACGAGGCACGCGGCGGGCGGGCGACGGACGTGCTCGTCGACCTCGGGTTCCCCGTGGCCTCGGTCACGCGGACCGACCTGCTCGAGCGTGACCTCGCCGCTGGCGAGCCGGGCTCGGGTGCCTGGGGTGCGGACGAGCCCGTGACGCTGACGCTCCGTCCGTTCGAGATCGCGACGCTGCGGGTGCGGCGGGCCTGACGGCGGTCCCCGCCGGCCGGCCGGCCGGTCGGCCGGACCGGTCGGCCGGACGGGCCGACCGGGATCTCGGCGAAGACTCGGCGACCTCTCGGCATCCTTCTAGCACTCGACCTGCCCGAGTGCTAATCTGGTCACAGCTTGAGTCGATGCGACTCAAGTCCTCGATCATTCGACACGAAGGAGCTGATGACGATGGCCAACTTCGACCCGTTCCGTGAGCTCGACCGCATGGCGAGCAGCCTGTTCGAGAGCCGCGGTCCCCGTGTGATGCCGATGGACCTCTACCGCGACGGCGACCACTACGTCCTGAGCGCGGACCTGCCGGGCATCGACCCGGGCTCGGTGGACATCGACGTCGACGGTCAGCTCCTGACGATCCGCGCCGAGCGGACCGTCGGGGCCCCGGACGGCGCCAAGTGGATCACCCGCGAGCGCCAGTCGGGCTCGTTCCTGCGCCAGCTGACGCTCGGGCAGGGGCTGGACACGGCGCGCATCGCGGCGAGCTACGACAACGGCGTGCTCAGCGTCACGATCCCGGTCAGCGAGGCCGCCAAGCCCCGCCGGATCGAGGTCACGACCGGCAACCCGAGCGGCCAGACCCTCCGCGTCGGTGCCGGCGCCGAGGCCGGTCCCGCGGAACTGCAGTCCTGACGCACACGAAGGGCCCCGACCATCGGTCGGGGCCCTTCGTCGTGCCCACCACTCCGGTGAGATCGCACTCGTTGCCGCTTTGGACCCGTGCCAAGCGGCAACGAGTGCGATCTCGCGGGTGAGAGGGGGAGGAGAGGGCGAAGTGCGGGGTCAGGCCCGGGCGTGCCGGATGACGGGGCGGGCCAGGAGGCCGATGAGCCAGGCGAAGACGGCGAGCACGAACGCGCCGACGATGCCCCACCCGAAGCTGTCCACCCGCAGACCGAAGCCGATCGAGGTCGAGATCCCGGCGACGACGAGCAGCAGGACGGCGTTCACGATGAACGACACGAGCCCGAGCGTCAGGATGTAGATCGGGAACGCGACGATGCGGATCAGGGTCCCGATGATCCCGTTCACGAGCCCGAACACGAACGCGACGAGCAGGTAGGTCAGGACGGTGGCGACGAGCCCCTGATCGCCGAAGGCGTCGACGTGCACGCCGGGGACGATGAGCGTCGTGAGCCAGAGGGCCACGGCGTTGACGACGAGTCGGACGAGGAATCGCATGCCCCCATACTGCCCGCGGTGACCGTCCTGCGCCGAGGGCCGGACGGTGTGCGTCGCTAGGCTGACCGGGTGACCCAGCAGCCCGTCCGCCTCCGTCCCGAGATCGCGGCACTCCCGGCCTACCGGCAGGGCCGTCAGGCGCCCGGCGACGCCTTCAAGCTCTCGAGCAACGAGAACCCGTTCGACCCGCTGCCCGGCGTGGTCGAGGCCGTCCAGCGCCAGACCGCGTACAACCGGTACCCGGACGCCTCGGCGATCGCGGTGCGGGCGGTCCTCGCCGCCCGGTTCGGACTGACGGTGGACGAGGTCCACGTCGCGTCCGGCAGCGTCGCGATCCTGCACGAGCTCGCCAAGGCCGCGGCGGGCCCGGGTGACGAGGTCGTCTACGCCTGGCGGTCGTTCGAGGCCTACCCCGGACTCGTCACGGTCGCGGGGGCCGAGAGCGTGCAGGTCCCGAACCGGCCGGACGGTGGCCACGACCTGCCGGCGATGGCGGCCGCGGTCACGGAGCGGACCCGCATGGTGATCGTCTGCTCGCCGAACAACCCGACCGGGCCGATCGTCACGGGCGCCGAGTTCGCCGCGTTCATGGAGTCGGTGCCGACCGACCTGCTCGTGGTCCTCGACGAGGCCTACGCCGAGTTCGTGACGGACCCGGACGCCGTCCGCGGCGCCGGGCTGCTCGAGCGCTACCCGAACCTCGTCGTGCTCCGGACGTTCTCGAAGGCGTACGGGCTCGCGGGCCTCCGCATCGGCTACGCGCTCGGCCCGGCGTCCGTGCTCGACGCCGCCCGGTCGACCGCGATCCCGCTGTCGGTCACGGCGCAGGCCCAGGCGGCCGCGCTCGTGAGCCTGGAGCGCGAGCCGGAACTCCTCGAGCGGGTCGACCGCATCGCGGCGCTCCGGGACCGCGTGCGCGACGCCCTGCTCGACCAGGGCTGGCGCGTCCCGGTCGCGCAGGGCAACTTCGTCTGGCTGCCGGCGGGTGAGCGCACCGCCGCCGCCGCCGAGGCGTTCGAGCGGGCCGGGATCATGGTGCGCGCGTTCGCTCCCGAGGGCATCCGGGTGTCGATCGGGGAGTCGGAGGCTGTCGACACGCTCTTGCGGACCGCCCAGCACGTTGTCGGGAGTCTCACGGAGTAGGGCCTCGCGCGGCCAGTAGGTTGGTCCGCATGCCTTCCCCCGCCGCGGGTCCCGCGACGACCACGATCCGCATCCTCGACCCCGACGGGCGGTTCGTCGAGGACGACACGAACGCCGAGTACGCCGCTGTCGCGCGGAACATCCCCGACGACGTCCTGCTCGGTCTGCACCGCGACATGGTCGTCACCCGACGCTTCGACCACACTGCGGCGAACCTGCAGCGACAGGGCCAGCTCGGCTTGTGGGCACCGAGCCACGGGCAAGAGGCCGCCCAGGTCGGGTCCGCGCACGCCCTGCGTCCGCAGGACCACGTGTTCCCCTCGTACCGGGAGCACGCCGTCGCCCTGACCCGCGGTGTCGACCCGATGGAGATCATCGGCGTTTTCCGCGGCAACGCCCACGGCGGGTGGGACCCGGACGCCCGGGGCAACACCCACATCTACACGCTCGTCATCGGCTCCCAGGCCCTGCACGCCACCGGCTACGCGATGGGGCAGCGGCTCGACGGCGTGGTCGGTACGGGCGACCCGGGGGTCGACGCCTGCACGATCGTCTACTACGGCGACGGTGCGACGAGCCAGGGCGACGTCAGCGAGGCGTACGTCTTCGCCGCGAGCACCGGTGCGCCCGTGGTGTTCTTCCTGCAGAACAACCACTGGGCGATCTCGGTGCCGGTGTCGGTGCAGTCTCCGACGCCGCTCGTCGACCGGACCCGCGGGTTCGGGATCCCCAGTGTGCACATCGACGGCAACGACGTCCTCGCGGCCTACACGACGACCCTCGCGGCCGCCGACGACGCCCGCGCCGGTCGCGGCCCCCGCTTCATCGAGGCCGAGACCTACCGGATCGGCGCACACACCTCCTCGGACGACCCGACGCGGTACCGCGGCGACGACGAACTCGCCGCGTGGGTCGCGCGCGACCCGATCGTCCGGTCCGAGCGTCACCTGCGGGCGCGCGGCGTGGACGAGTCGTGGCTCGCCGCGATCGAGGAGGAGGCCGAGGACGTCGCGGCCGACGTGCGACGCCGGACCACGGCCCTCCAGGTCCCGCCGATGGAGGCCATGTTCGACCACGTGTACCGCGAGGCGCACCCACGCGTCGCCGAGCAGCGCGCGTGGCTGCGCGCGTACGAGGCGGCCCACGACACCGCAGGAGGCGATGCCGCGTGAGCGGGACCGAGGAGCTCGTCGACTACACCCTGCGCACCCACCCGGGTGCGGGGGCGGTCCCGTCGGATCCGGCCCCGGTCCTCCCGATGGCGAAGGCGCTGAACGCCGGGCTCGCCGCCGCGATGGAGCAGGACCCGCGGGTGCTGCTCATGGGCGAGGACATCGGCACGCTCGGTGGCGTGTTCCGGATCACCGAGGGGTTGCAGGAGCGGTTCGGGTCGCAGCGCGTCATGGACACCCCGCTCGCCGAGTCGGGGATCATCGGCACCGCGATCGGCCTGGCGCTCCGCGGGTACCGGCCCGTCGTCGAGATCCAGTTCGACGGCTTCGTGTGGCCCGGGTTCGACCAGATCACATCGCAGCTCGCGAAGATGGCGAACCGCCTGCCGGCCCACATGTCGGTGCCCGTCGTGATCCGGATCCCCTACGGCGGCCACATCGGCGCGGTCGAGCACCACCAGGAGAGCCCCGAGACGTACTTCGCGCACACCCCGGGCCTCCGCGTGGTGAGCCCGAGCACCCCGAACGACGCCTACTGGATGATCCAGGAGGCGATCCGGTCGGCGGACCCGGTCGTGTTCCTCGAGCCGAAGAGCCGGTACTGGCCGAAGGGGCAGGTCGACCTGGTCGACGGCGGCGTCCCGATGCACACGACGCGCATCGCCCGGACGGGGTCCGACGTCACGGTGGTCGGGCACGGCGCGATGGTGTCGACGCTGCTCCAGGCGGCCGAGATCGCCGAGACCGAGGGCACGAGCCTCGAGGTCGTCGACCTCCGATCGCTGTCGCCCATCGACTGGGAGCCCCTGCTCGAGTCCGCTCGTCGGACCGGCCGTGTCGTGATCGCGCAAGAGGCATCTGGCTTCGTCAGTCTCGGCAGCGAGATCGCGGCGACCATCGCCGAGAAGACCTTCTACACGCTCCAGGCACCGCCCCTGCGGGTCTCGGGGTTCGACATCCCGTTCCCGCAGTCGAAGTTGGAGCACCTGCACCTGCCCGACGCCGACCGCGTGCTCGAGGCCGTGGACCGCGCGCTCGCCTACTGATCCTGTCCGAGCGCGGTTCCCTGGCCGCGCCGGCCCGACCGAGAACGGAGTCACCATGCCCGTCGCAGAATTCCCGCTCCCCGATGTGGGAGAAGGCCTCACCGAAGCCGAGATCGTGCAGTGGCGCGTCGCGCTCGGGGACGAGGTCAGTGTCGACCAGGTCCTCGTCGAGATCGAGACCGCCAAGTCGCTCGTCGAGCTCCCCTCGCCGTTCGCGGGGACGGTGACGCGGCTGCTCGTGGACGAGGGCGCCACGGTGGAGGTCGGCGTGCCGATCATCCAGGTCGACTGCCCGGTCGAGGTCGGCTCCGGCGAGGTCGGCTCCGGCGAGGGCGGCCCCGCCGGGGCCCGCTCGGGCGCCGGAGCGACCGACTCCGCGTCGGACGGCACCGCGGCGGGTGCTGCGGGCCCCGACCGGTCGGGAGGCACGACCGCGGTCCTCGACGCACCGACCGTCACGACGACCCCGCAGATCGCCGACACCGCGATGCCGCTCGGCACCGACGAGGCGTCGGGCGCGGTCCTCGTCGGCTACGGGTCCGCCGCCGGTGCGCCGTCGCGCCGCCGGCCCGGTGCCCGCCGTGCTGCCGCCGTGGCCGCCGAGGCGGGGCGGGCGACCGCTCGGGCCGACCAGGAGGCCGCTGCAGCGCGTCGCCCCGCGAGCGTGCCTGCCGCGTCGGCGCTGCCGGTCGTCGCCAAGCCGCCGATCCGCAAGCTCGCGAAGGACCTCGGTGTCGACCTGACCGGCGTCGTCGCGACCGGACTCGCGGGCGAGGTCACGCGCGACGACGTCATCCGCTCCGCGACCCAGGCCACGGTGTTCCGCAACCTCGAGACCCCCGCGTGGGGCGACGTGCGCGAAGAGCGGATCCCGGTCAAGGGCGTGCGCAAGGCGATCGCGACCGCGATGACGTCGAGCGCCTTCACCGCGCCGCACGTCAGCCTGTTCGTCGACGTCGACGCGAGCCGTGCGATGGAGTTCGTCGCACGACTCAAGACCTCGCCCACGTTCGCCGGGGTCAAGGTGTCGCCGTTGCTCATCATGGCGAAGGCGGTGATCTGGGCGGTGCGGCGGAACCCCACCGTGAACTCGACGTGGACCGACCGCGAGATCATCGTGCACCACTTCGTGAACCTCGGGATCGCCGCGGCCACCCCGCGCGGTCTCATCGTGCCGAACGTCAAGGACGCCCAGGACATGTCGCTGTTCGAGCTCGCGCAGGCGCTCGAACGGCTCACGCTGACGGCGAGGGACGGCAAGACGACGCCCGAGGACATGGCTGCGGGCACGGTCACGATCACGAACATCGGCGTGTTCGGCATGGACACGGGAACGCCGATCCTCAACCCGGGCGAGGTCGGGATCGTCGCGATGGGCACGATCAAGCCGAAGCCGTGGGTCGTCGACGGCGAGGTCCGATCGCGCATGGTCACCACGATCGGCGCGAGCTTCGACCATCGTGTGGTGGACGGCGACGTCGCCAGCCGCTTCGTGCAGGACGTCGCGTCCGTCATGGAGGAGCCGGCGCTGCTGCTCGACTGACGGGCGACGTCCGGAGCGGCGACGTCCAGGGCGGCGGGGGCCCGCGCGTCGGCGTCCTCGATCACGCCTAGGCTTGGACCACGACCGATATACCAGGTTTCGTCCTCGAGGAGTCGTCCATGTCCGCTTCGCCCGTGCCCTCGCCTGGACCCCGCTCGGGTCCCGACCGCTCCGGCCGACCACGACCCTTCCCGGCGCGCATCGAGCGTCCGTGGCTGGCCGTCGCGGTCACGATCGTGGTGGTGCTGGTGCTCCCGTTCGCCGTCCTCGCCGGGCAGGCGGTCAGCACCGGGTCGGGCGTGAACCCGCTGTCGTCGTCGCAGGCGCTCCTGCACCAGTCGGCGGGCGAGGGCGTGCTGCTGGTCGTGTTCGCGGTGATCGTGACCGTGTTCGGCGGGTGGCGTCGGGTGCTCGCCGAGAGCGCGTCCGCCCGCCCGTGGTGGGCGGTGGTGGCGCTCGCCGCGTACGTCCTGGTGGCGGTCCTGACGTTCCTCGCTCCGGTCCGCTCCGGCGCCGCCGGGTACCTCGGGGCGCTCGTCGTCGCCGTGATCGCGGTCGCGGTGGTCGAAGAGCTCGTCTTCCGTGGGATCCTCGTGTCGGGGCTGCGCCGGGCGGCACCGGAATGGGTGGTCTGGCTGGTGTCGACCGCGGTGTTCGCCCTCATGCACCTGCTCAACCAGGGTGAGGCGGCGGGTGGTCTCTACCAGGTCGTGACGACCTTCGTGCTCGGCTCGGCCTGCTACCTGGCCCGACGCGTGGCGGGGGCGCTCTGGGGTGCCGTGCTGCTGCACGCGCTCTCCAACGGGATCCTCGGGTTCCGCGGGCACGCCGCCGTGGGCGTTCCGCCGCTGCTCGTGGTCGCCGCGACGGCGGTCATCGTGGTCGCCGCGGTCATGGGGATGGTCGTCGCGCTCCGTCGCGCTCCGCAGGACCGGGTCCACACCAGCGGCGGGGCGACCCCGCGCTGAGCGCGTGGTGGCTCAGCGGTCCTCGACGTCCTCGATGTCGTCGACGTCCTGTTCGACGTCGGCGAGTCGCTGCTGCCACACGATGCTCGCGGCCGCACCGCCGAGCACCTCCGTGGGCTCACGGTCCTGCTCCTGCGCGAGCGCGCTCCCGAGGCCGGCCGTGAGGCTGCCGCCCATGGCCCCGAGGGTCTCGACGACCTGTTCCTGTCGCGGCGTGAGTGGTTCGTCGACGAGTTCGGCGACGACCTCGCGGAGGTTCTCCTCGCTCGCGCGGAAGGCGTCCTCGTCGCCGGTCGTCATCGCGGTCGCCTCGCCCACCATGGCGAGCCCGAGACGCGCTGCGTCGTCCTGGATCCGTGTCACCCGTTCCGTCTGTGTCGTCTCGGGGTCGTCCTGGTCGATCCGTCCGTGCTCCTGATCCGTCATGCCGGGGACGGTACGCGCTCTCCATGGACGCGCGTCGGGTACCCGGCTGTCCCCGGAACGTGGCCGTCGCGTCGGTTGCGGACACGCGCGGCCCTCGCCCGGTTGGATGGATGGATGAGCCGATCCTCCCGTCATCCCCTCGGTGTCACCCTCGTCGAGGATGGTGCCAACGTCGCCGTGTTCTCCGCCACCGCCGACCGCGTCGAGTTCTGCCGGTTCGACGAGGACGGGACCGAGCACCGCACCGAACTCACGAACCGCACCGGGTACGTGTTCCACGACATCGTCCCGGACGTCGCCGTCGGCACCCGGTACGGCGTCCGCGTGCACGGTGCGTGGGACCCGGCGAACGGGCTCCGCCACAACGCCGCGAAGCTCCTGCTCGACCCGTACGCCACCGCGATCGACGGCGACTACGAGTGGGGCCAGGCGCTCTTCGGGCACAAGATGGACGCCCCGGACGAGATCGACGACACCGACTCCGCCAGCGCCATGCCGAAGTGCGTCGTGGCCGATCGGGCGTTCGACTGGGACGACGACGCCCCGCTCCGCACCCCGCTGTCCGACACGATCGTGTACGAGACGCACGTCAAGGGGTTCACGAAGCAGCACCCCGACGTGCCCGAGGAGATCCGGGGCACCTATGCCGGCATGGGGCACCCCGCCGCGATCCAGCACCTCGTCGACCTCGGCGTCACCGCGGTCGAGCTCCTGCCGACCCACCAGTTCGTCCAGGAGGCGACGCTCACCGACAAGGGTCTGCGGAACTACTGGGGCTACAACACCATCGGCTTCCTCGCACCGCACAACGAGTACTCGTCGTCGGGCACCGCCGGGCAGCAGGTGCGCGAGTTCAAGGAGATGGTGAAGGCCCTGCACGCCGCCGGGCTCGAGGTCTTCATGGACGTCGTGTACAACCACACTGCCGAGGGCAACCACATGGGGCCGACCCTGTCGTTCAAGGGCATCGACAACACGTCGTACTACCGGCTCGTCGAGGGCGACGAGGAGCACTACTTCGACACGACCGGCACCGGCAACAGCCTCAACGTGGCCCACCCGGCCGCCCTCGCGCTCATCATGGACTCGCTGCGCTACTGGGTCGAGGAGATGCACGTCGACGGCTTCCGGTTCGACCTCGCGACGACGCTCACCCGCCAGGGCGGCGAAGCCGAGAAGTTCTCCGCGTTCCTCGACATCATCCACCAGGACCCGGTGCTGCGTGAGGTCAAGATGATCGCCGAGCCGTGGGACACCGCCGGGTACCAGGTCGGCGGGTTCCCCGCGGACTGGTCCGAGTGGAACGGGAAGTACCGGGACGACCTGCGCGACTTCTGGCGCGGCACCCCGGGGTCGCTCGGCGCCGCCGTCCAGCGCGTGCTCGGCAGCCCCGACGTCTACGAGGCGTCCCGCCGCTCCCCGCTCTGCAGCGTCGACTTCGTCACGGCGCACGACGGGTTCACGCTCGCCGACCTGACGATGTACGCCGAGAAGCACAACGAGGCCAACGGCGAGGACAACAACGACGGCGAGAGCGACAACCGCTCGTTCAACGGCGGCGTCGAGGGACCGACCGACGACGGCTCGGTGAACGACTACCGGAACCTGCAGCGCCGGAACTTCCTCGGGACGCTGCTGCTGTCGACGGGCGTGCCGATGATCCTCGGGGGCGACGAGGTCGCCCGGAGCCAGGGCGGCAACAACAACGCCTACTGCCAGGACGACGAGATCTCGTGGTACGACTGGGCCGCCGCCGACCGCGAGCTGCAGGCGTTCACCGCCTCGGCGATCGCGTTCCGCAAGGCGCACCCGGCCCTGACCCCCGAGTGGTACCGCGTCGCGCCGGAGCACGGCGTCGAGACCGTGCAGATCCTCCGCGCCGACGGTGAGCCGTTCGGCGACGACGACTGGGAGGACCCGCTCAACATGGCGGTGACGCTGCTGCTCACCGACGGCGAGGACGTCGTCGCGGTGCTGCTCAACGCCTCCGAGACCGTCGTCGAGTTCACGCTGCCGGAGCGCCCGGGCGGCGGCGACTGGTCCCTCGGGCTGTCGAGCGACGCGGAGCAGCAGGTCGAGGAGGGCGCGACGACGCTCCTGGTGCGCGACGCGTCCTTCACCGCGCTCGTCTGAGCACTGCGCGCGGGACCACGGACGGGTGGTCGGGCGTCACGCCCGGCCACCCGTCCGTCGTGCCACCCGCCACACGTCGACGCGGTCCTCGCCCGAACCGAACCGTCGTTCGAGCACGGCCCGTCGCACCGCGGCGTGGACGAGGGGCAGGTGTGCCAGGTCCTCGCGCACGGACACGGTCGTGACCACGTAGTCGACCGTGCGGCCGTCGTCGGTGCGGCCTCGGACCTCCGGATCGCTGTCGAGCTTGTGGAACCACACGACGTCGTCGGGGTCACGGCCGGCGCGCACGAGGTCGAGCCACATGGCGTCGTCGACCACCACGACCGCGTGCCGACCGACGTGGGCGGCGAGCCACCGTTCGGCGGATCGCATCGGACGGTCGGCATCGGCGGTCGTCAGCCAGCGGAGGCCCTGCGTGGCGCTCGGCACCCAGAACGCGCCGACGGCGACCACCGCGAGCACCGTGCCGGCCGCCATGGCACGCGTCAACGACCGGGGGAACCGGCGGTCGTGTCGCAGCCATGGGCGCAGGCCGCCCTCCACGACGAGCGCCACGAGGACGGCACCGAACGGCAGGAGCACGACGACGAACGGGACGGGCAGGTACCCGCCGGGCCGGAGCGCCACGGCGACGTGTCCGAGCACGAGGACGGCGATCGGGCGGAGCCGCTGCCGGGCCGTGGCGAGCACCGCGGCGGCGAGCCCGGCGACGACGAAGGGGGCGTCGAGGGACCACCACGACGCCAGCGTGCGCGCGGTGTCGCTCGTCGCGTCGAGGACGGAACCCCCGGCCTCCCGACCGGCGACCTGGAACCACGCCGACCCCAGGAGGCTCACGTGACCAGCGCCGGGGAGGAGTTCGTCCTTGATGGCGGCCGACACCGGGTACACGGCGACGAGCAGGACGAAGAGCGGCACCGCCACACCGGCGGCGGTGCGGCGGACGGCCGGGTGCCCGCGCTGCGCGGCGACCCACGCCAGGAACGGAACGACGAGCACCGTCGTCTCCTTGGTGAGGACCGCGACCGCGCACGCGGCGGCCGCGCCGGCCCAGGCCGGCAGCTGACGGTGTCGCGCCGTGACCAGGACCGCCGCGAGCAGGACCCACGGCACGGCGAGGTCGTCGAGGTAGACCATCCGGTGGAACGCGACCGCCAGCGGCGAGATCGCGAAGACCGCCGCCGCGACGGTGGCCGCGACCGGGGAGCCGCCGAGGCGTCGGGTCAACAGCCAGGTCAGGACGGTGGCCGCGAGGGTGGCGGTGACCACGGCCTCCCGGCCGGCGAGCACCGCGGACTGGTGCCGTGCCAGCGCACCCGTCGCGCCGAACCACAGGGCGAGTTGCATCCACCCCGCCGGGGGATGGTCGTACCAGTAGGTGTAGTGGGCGAGCGCGCCCGAGTGCAGCGAGGACCAGGCCTGCGCGACGTACGTGCCCTCGTCGTCGGCGCGCTGGGGCGTGCGGCCGAGGCCGACGCACAGTGCCACGATCTCGACCACGAGCACGGGTCCGCACCAGACCACTCCCCGCAGGACCGCGGAGCGGCTGCTCACGCCGGGGCCCGGCCCGGCGTGGGGGCACCGCGCCGCTGACACCGGTGCAGGCCGGTGTGCACCGTCTTCTGCCACGAGTGGTCGCCGCGCACCTCGCGCCACACCGCGACGACGGCCGCGACGGACAGGACGACCTGGAACGGGATCGCCCCGAGCACGAGTCGGACGTGGTCCGCCGGCCGGACCCGACGGCCGAAGGCGCGACCGAACTGGTCGAGCGCGAGGCACTCGACCACGAGCATGAGCGCGGACGGCGCCACGGGCGCGAGCGTCACGAGCGTCACGGGGACCGGGAGGCGCACCGCCAGCGTCTCGACGACGGCCACCGGGACCGACATGCCGATGAGCACCTGCGCGAACGGCATGCCGAGCACGACGCGGGCGAGCGTGCGCCGCCGCCACGACGGGAGGCCCTTCCAGGCGCCGCCACGCAGCACCTGGAGGAACCCCTGGTTCCAGCGCACGCGCTGGCGGAGGAGCCCCCGGAGGTCCGGCGGGGTCTCCTCGCGGGTCGAGTACGTCGGGTCCGTGACGACGTCGATCCGGGCGCCCGCTGCGGAGAGCCGGATGCCGAGCTCGCAGTCCTCGGCGAGGCAGTCGTCCTGCCAGCCGCCGATCCGCTCGAGCACCCGACGGCGGACGAACACGGTGTTCCCCGCGAGGGGCACGACCCCCGCCGCCGCGTGCGCGTGCAGCCGTGACCCGAACCAGAGCGCGTACTCGACCACGTTCCGGACGCGCCACCACGACCGCGCGTGGTTCATCAGCTGCACCCCGCCCTGCACCACGTCCGCGCCCGTCTCCGCGAACCGCGCGTCCACCCGCTCGAGGAGTCGCTCGTGCACGTCGTCCTCGGCGTCGAACACCCCGATGACGCTGCCCGTGGCGACCGCGAGCCCGCGGTTCAGGGCGCGCGGCTTCGTCTTCACCCGCCCCCGGTCGACCACCACGCGGACGTGGTCCGGGTGCCGGGCCGCCGCGGCCTCGGCGATCCGGGCCGTCGCGCGGTCGTCGTGCCCGACGATGACGATCACCTCGAACCGCGGGTGCGTCTGGGCGGCGAGCAGGTCGAGCGTGTCCGCGAGGACCCCCTCCTCGTGCCGGGCCGGCACGAGGAGCGAGAACGACCGCGTGCACGCCCGCGGCGTCCGGTCGAACCGGCTCCGCCCCACCCGCTCCGGTGATGCCTGCGTGTGCAGGGACCACAGGAGCGTGAGGGCCGCGAAGGCCGTCAGGGCCGCGGCGAGGGCGAGGTGCGTGGCGATCGCGGCGGCGAGGAGTGGCGCGTCGAGCACGGGGTCCCTCCACATCACGGGGCGTCGGGGGTCGGCGTCCCGAGACCGCATGGTGTGCGGGTCCGGACGTGTCGAGGACGTCGAACCACACCGATCCGCCCGTCGGCGTCGCTCCTTTACGGCACGCACTCACCCGGGCGGGGATCCGCTGTCACCCGCGGTCCCGTCCGGCCGGATGACCCTGGCGCTCCCAGCGCTGTTCGCTACTGTGTGCTCGACTGGTCATGTCCGCACAGGACCAGCCCCCGGTCGCCGGGCCTCCACTGCGGGCGAGGAGTACGACGCGTGGCACGACGCAGCGACGAGGGTGCGGCACGACGGATCACCGAGAGCGCGATCCCGAAGCACGCGCAGCTCCGGCGGATCCTGCTCGAACTCGTGACCGAGCGACTGCAGCCGGGCGCCGCCATCCCCTCGGAGCGGCAGCTCATCACCGAGTACGGCGTGAGCCGCATCACCGTGCGCGAGGCCCTCGGCCAACTCGTCAACGAGGGCTACCTGACGCGTGTCCGCGGCAAGGGCACGTTCGTCGCGCACCGACCCGTGCAGTCGACGCTCCACCTCGCCTCGTTCACCGAGGAGATGCGTGCGCTCGGACACACGCCGACCACGGTCGTGCTCGTCCGGGAGGAACGGGTCGCGCCCGCGGACACCGCGGCCGCCCTGCACCTCGAGTCCGACGACGTCGCCGTCCACCTGAAGCGCCTGCGGCTCGCCGATGGCGTCCCCGTGTCGATCGACGACGCCTGGTTCTCGCGCGCCGCGTACCCGGGGCTCCTGGAGCACGACCTCAGCGGCTCGGTGTACTCGCTGGTGGCCGATCGGTACGGGCTGCCGATCGTCCGCGCGGTGCAGACGGTCGCGGCGGACCCGGCGAGCGACGACGTGGCGACACTCCTCGGCACGCGGACCGGGGCGCCCGTGCTCGTGTTCGACCGCGTGTCGTTCGCCGAGCCGGGCCCGGTGGAGCACACCCGGAGCTGGTACCGGAGCGACCGGTACCGGGTCCAGATGGAGGTCTCGGCCGAGGCACCGCGGACGATCGCGCTGATCTAGATCGTGTAGAGCGTCGCGCCCTCGGGCACGGAGCTGCCCACGGCGTCCTGGGGGACCGAGTCGGGCGTCGAACCGAGGACGACGACCGGGCACACCGGGGCGTAGCCGGCCGCCACGATCGCCGCCGGGTCGAACCGCACGACGGGGTCACCGGCCGCGACGGTGTCCCCCTCGGCGGCGAGGAGCTCGAACCCCGCACCGCCGAGCTTGACCGTGTCGATGCCGACGTGCACGAGGACGTCCGTGCCCTCGGCGCCCTCGATCGCGAACGCGTGCGGGTGGAGCTTGACGATCGTGCCCGCCACGGGCGCCACCGCCGTCACGGACCGGGCGTGCTCGTCCGGGCGCACGGCGACGCCCGCCCCGACGAGCTGGCCCGCGAACACCGGATCCGGCACGTCGGCGAGCCCGACGACCGGTCCGGCGAACGGCGTGCGGACGTCCGTCACAGGATGTCCTCGATGTCCTGCGCCAGGTTGTCGGCCTCGGGGCCGACGATCACCTGCACGCCGGTGCCCATGGCGACGACGGCGATCGCACCCGCCTGCTTGAGCGCGGCCTCGTCGACGAGCGACGGGTCGACCACCTCGGTGCGGAGGCGCGTGATGCAGCCCTCGACCTCCTCGATGTTGTCGGCGCCGCCGAGTGCTGCCACGATCGCTTCTGCCTTCGACATGGGTCCTCCTCCAGGGGATGAACTGCGGTCTCGACGGGGCCGGGACCGGGTTGTTGACACGGACCACGCTGATGTGGAGACTACAGCGAACTGGTCATGACCGGACAGGACCGGCACTGTTCTCGAACAGTACCGACGCGGGATCCGGGCATCAACCACCCATGCTCCACCCGATGACGAGAGGATCCACCATGACCACGGCCGAAGCCGTCCCGGTGTCCACCCCACCGGCCAAGAAGCCCAGTCGCGCGTTCGCCAACCTGCAGCGGCTCGGCCGGAGCCTCATGCTCCCGATCGCGGTGCTCCCGGCCGCCGGCATCCTGCTCCGCCTCGGGCAGGCCGACCTGCTCGGCGCCATCCCCGGCTTCGGGCAGTGGGCCGCGGTCATCTCCGCTGCCGGCAACGGCGTCTTCACGTGGCTGCCGCTCATCTTCGCCGTCGGCATCGCGATCGGTTGGGCCAAGAAGTCCGACGGGTCGACCGCCCTCGCCGCGGTCGTCGGCTACATGGTGCTCTCGAGCGTGTTCACCGCGATGTCGCCCATCGTGCTGGGCACCCACAAGAACGCCGCCGGCACCGTGCCCACCATCAACTACGGGGTCCTCGGCGGCATCGTGATGGGGCTCGTGTCCGCGGTGCTCTGGCAGCGGTTCCACCGGACGAAGCTGCCCGACTTCATCGGGTTCTTCTCCGGCCGACGCCTGGTCCCGATCCTCAGCGCGTTCGCCGGGCTGTTCATCGGCGTGGCGATGGCGTTCCTCTACATCCCGTTCGACGCCGTGATCACCTGGATCGGCAACGCGGTCGCGTCCAACTCAGTCGTCGGCGGTGGGATCTACGGCGCGGCGAACCGCCTGCTCATCCCGACGGGCCTCCACCAGATCCTCAACTCGGTCGTCTGGTTCATCATCGGCGACTACCACGGCGCGCACGGCGACCTCAACCGCTTCTTCGCGGGCGACCCGCACGCCGGCATCTTCATGACCGGGTTCTTCCCGATCATGATGTTCGGTCTCCCGGGCGCGGCCCTGGCGATCTGGCGTCACGCGAAGCCGCAGAACCGCAAGGTCGTCGGCGGCATCATGCTCTCGGCCGCGCTCACCTCGTTCGTCACGGGCATCACCGAGCCGCTCGAGTACTCCTTCATGTTCGTGGCCTGGCCGCTCTACGTCGTGCACGCGGTCCTGACCGGCACGTCGCTCGCACTCGTCAACGCGCTCGGGATCCACGACGGCTTCACGTTCTCCGCGGGCGCGATCGACTACGTGCTCAACTTCGGCAAGGCGCAGGGCGCGATCTGGCTCATCCCGATCGGCATCGCCTACGGCGTCATCTACTACTTCGTCTTCAGCTTCGTCATCAAACGCTGGAACCTCCGGACCCCGGGGCGCGAGGACGACGCGGCGGCCGAGTCGGTCGAGGCGGCCACCACGCCCTGACATGGCGCGACGGACGGGAGGCGCGGTGCCGGTCGGTACCGCGCCTCCCGTCCGTGGTTTTGACGATCATTCTCAACAGGTCTAGCGTCGAGGGGCGGCAGCGCACGGATGCTCGCCGCGAGGAAGGACCGCCGTGACCCCGCGCGCACCCCACGAGGACGAGCAGGACGCCGTCCTGTCCCTGCGTGGCGCCGGGCTCGCGTACGGGTCACGGCACCTCTGGCACGACCTCGACCTCGACGTCCGGCCGGGGGAGTTCCTCGCGGTCCTCGGACCGAACGGCGCCGGCAAGACGAGCCTGCTGCGCACCGTGCTCGGGCAGCAGACGCTCACGACCGGCTCGATCCGGTTCCTCGGCGAACCCGTCACCCGCGGACACCGGCGCATCGGGTACGTCCCCCAGCAGCGGCTCATGGAGTCGGGCACGCCGCTGCGGACCCGGGACCTGGTGGCGCTCGGGGTGACCGGGCACCGGTGGGGCCTCCGCCCGGCCCGCGCGGCGGAACGCGCCCGCATCGACGCGATCCTCGACGAGGTCGGCGCCGCCGCGTTCGCCGACGCCCCGGTCGCCGAGCTGTCCGGCGGCGAGCAGCAGCGCGCCCGGGTCGGCCAGGCGATCGCCGCGGATCCCGCGCTCCTGCTCTGCGACGAACCCCTCATCTCGCTGGATCTCCGGCACCAGCGCGAGGTGACCGCGCTCATCGACCGGCAGCGTCGCCAGTGGGACGCCGCCGTGCTGTTCGTGACGCACGACGTCAACCCGATCCTCGACGTCGTCGACCGCGTGCTCTACATCGCGCGCGGCCGCTTCCGGATCGGCGCGCCCGACGAGGTCCTCCGCGCCGACGTCCTGTCCGACCTGTACGGCACGCCGGTCGACGTCGTCCGGACCATGGGGCGGATCGTCATCGTCGGTTCGAACGACCCGCACGACCACCTCGGTGAGCACCACCACCACGAGGGCGATCACGACCTCCGGATCGCCGACGACGCGACGGAAGGACCGGCGCGCCGATGATCCTCGCCACCGACCTGCACCAGCTGCTCTCGACCGTGTTCTCGTTCCAGGACTTCGGCGCGCTGCTCGGCCTCGTGCGGAACTCGATCCTCGCCGGCGCGGTACTCGGGATCGTCGGGGGGCTCATCGGGCCGTTCGTCGTGGCCCGCAACCTGCCGTTCGCCGTGCACGGCATCAGCGAGCTGTCGTTCGCCGGGGCGTCCGCCGCACTGCTCATGGGCGTCGACGTCGTCGCGGGGTCGCTCGTCGGGTCCGTGCTCGCCGCGGTCGTCATCGGCCTGCTCGGATCCCGGGCCCGCGAGCGCAACTCGATCATCGCGGTGCTCATGCCGTTCGGCCTCGGCCTCGGGATCCTGTGCCTCGCGCTGTACCGGGGCCGCGCGGCGAACAAGTTCGGGCTGCTCACCGGGCAGATCGTGGCCGTCGACGACCCCCAGCTCGGCATCCTGCTCGTCGTCGCGGCGATCGTCGTCGTGACGCTCCTCGTCATCTGGCGACCGTTGCACTTCGCCAGCGTCGACCCCGACGTGGCCGCGGCCGCGGGACTGCCGGTCCGGACCCTCGCCCTCCTGTTCATGCTCGTCCTCGGGCTGGCGACCGCGGTGTCCGTGCAGGTCGTCGGGGCCCTGCTCGTGCTCTCGCTGCTCGTCACCCCCGCCGCGGCGGCCCTCCGCGTGACCGTGCACCCCGTGCTCGTGCCCGTCCTGTCGATGGTGTTCGCGGTGACGAGTGTCGTCGGCGGCATCCTGCTCGCCCTCGGCGGAGGCCTGCCGATCAGCCCGTACGTGACCACGATCTCGTTCGCCATCTGGGTCGTCTGTCGGATCGTCGGTGGTCGGCGGGACGCTCGGGGGCGGGACCGCATCGCCCGCCGAGCGGCACGCGAGGACCCAGTGACCACGACGACCCCAGCGGAGGTGGGCGCATGACCCCGACGGACGCGACGGACGCGACGGACGCGACGGACGCGACGGACGCGACGGACGCGACGAACGCCCTGCCCGCGGCGGACACCGCCGACGCGACCCCGCACAAGCGCACGACCCGGCAGCGCGGGGCGGTGCGCGAGGCCCTCGACGCCACCGAGGGCTTCGTGAGCGCCCAGGGTCTGCACGCCCGGCTCCGCGACACCGGGTCGACGATCGGCCTCGCGACCGTCTACCGCGCGCTCGGCGGTCTGGCCGACGAGGGCGCCGCGGACGTCCTGCAGCAGGACGGCGAGACCCTGTACCGCGCCTGCACGCCGGGCACGCACCACCACCACCTCATCTGCCGCACGTGCGGCACCACCGTCGAGATCGAGGCGGACGAGGTCGAGTCGTGGGCGCAGCGCGTCGCCGCGGAGCACGGGTTCACCCGCGCGAACCACGTCGTCGACGTGTTCGGCGAGTGCGCGTCCTGCAGCGCGCGGCGCTGACACGGGGCGGCGCACCGCACCACGGGTCGGCCGGGAGGCACCGCGCGTGCCCGGCACACGCCCTCCCCGTCCGTCCCGGGTCGGCGTTAGGCTGCGGCGCATGTACGTGATCCTGGTGCCGGGGATGTGGCTCGACGCGAGCGCGTGGGACGACGTCGCCCCGGTCCTCCGCGCCGCCGGGCACGAGGTCGAGGCCGTGACGCTCCCCGGGATGCACCCGGGCGACGACCCCGCGTCGGTCGGGTTCGAGGACCAGGTCCAGGCCGTCGTGGACCGCGTCGACGCGGCGAGCCGCACGACCTCGGGTGCCGAGTCGATCGCCCTCGTCGGGCACTCGGCCTCGGGCGCCGTGGTCGGCGTCGCGGTCGACCGCCGGGCGGCGCGGATCCGTGCCGCGGTGTACGTCGACGCGATCCCGTTCCCCGAGGGCGACTGGGACAACGACGAGTTCCCGGTGGTCGACGGCGTCGTGCCGTTCCCGGAGCGCTCGGCGTTCGGCGAGGCCATGGTCCGGGACACCACCGACGAGCAGTGGGCGGCGCTGCAGGCGCGGGCGATCCCCGTGCCCGCGGGGGCGACCCGACAGCACTTCCGGCTGACGGACGAGGCACGCCGCCGGGTCCCGACGACGGTCATCACGAGCGAGATGAGCCCGGACGAGCTCACCGCGGGGATCACGGCGCACGCGGACTGGGCGACCGAGCTCGCGGCGACCGAGGACCTCCGCATCGTCGGCCTCGACACCGGGCACTGGGCGATGTCCACCCGGCCGGCGGAGCTCGGGGCGCTCATCGTCGAGGCGCTCGCGCCGCGGCCGACGCAGGGGGTCTGACCCCGCGTTCGCCGGCGCGGCATTCGCCGGCCCTGCGCTCGCCCGGCCCGGTGCCCACCTGCCCTGCGCCCGGCCGGACCGGTCCCGACCCGGACCCGCGTAGCCTCCCGGCCATGGACGTGAGCACGCTGACCACGTGGGCCGGCGCGACCGACTACGACCTGGCGCGCCAGGTACTGCAGCGTGGTGTCGCGGCGGTCTACGCCATCGCGTTCCTGTCCACGCTCGCGCAGTTCCCGGCGTTGCTCGGTGAGCACGGCCTCCTGCCCGTGCCCCGGTACATGCGGCTCCGGTACGCGCAGCAGCAGCCGATCGTGTGGCGGTGGATCCCGTACACCGACCGGCGGCTGCGGATGCTCGCGGGAGCGGGCGTCGTGCTCGCGCTGTCGGTCGTCGCCGGGTTGCCGCAGCTCGGGCCCGCCTGGGTGCCCGCGGTCGTGTTCCTGCTCATGTGGCTCGGGTACATGTCGATCGTCGACGTCGGCCAGACGTTCTACGGCTTCGGATGGGAGTCGTTGCTCCTCGAGGCCGGGTTCACGGTCGCGTTCCTCGGCTCGGACGACGTCGCCCCGTCGGTGATCGTCCTGTTCGCGATCCGCTGGCTCGTGTTCCGGCTCGAGTTCGGCGCGGGGATGATCAAGATGCGGGGCGACGCGTCGTGGCGGGACCTGACCGCGCTGTACTACCACCACGAGACGCAGCCGATGCCGAACCCGATGAGCCGCACCGCGCACCTGCTGCCGAAGCCCGTGCACCGGTTCGAGACGCTCGGCAGTCACGTCGTGCAGCTCGTCGTGCCGTTCTTCCTGTTCGCACCCCAGCCGGTCGCGAGCATCGCCGCGGCGCTCGTCGTCATCACGCAGCTCTGGCTCGTGGTGAGCGGCAACTTCGCGTGGCTCAACGTCCTCACGATGCTGCTGGCGTTCGCCGCCATCGACGACCGGGCGTTCGGTGCGGTGATCCCCGCAGTGGACGCTGCCGCAGGGCCGACCGCGACGCCCATGTGGTTCGTCGTGCTCACCGTGCTCGTCGGGCTGCTCCTGCTCTGGCTGTCGTGGCCGCCCGCGAAGAACCTGGTGTCGAAGCGCCAGCTCATGAACGCGAGCTTCAACCGCTGGCACCTCGTCAACGCGTACGGCGCGTTCGGCAGCGTGACGCAGCAGCGGTCCGAGGTCATCGTCGAGGGCACGGAGGCCGAGGTCCCGCAGGAGGGCGACTGGGTCCCGTACGAGTTCAAGGGGAAACCGGGGGACCCGCGCCGGCGCCCGCGGCAGTTCGCGCCCTACCACCTGCGGCTCGACTGGCTCATGTGGTTCCTGGCGCTCGGCGCCGACGACGGCTGGTTCCGGGTGTTCGTCGTGCGCCTGCTCGAGGCGGACCGGCCGACGCTCCGCCTGCTCCGGGTGGACCCCTTCGACGGGCGGCGTCCCCGGTGGATCCGTGCGCGGATGTTCCTGTACCGGTTCGCGACGCGTGAGGAGCGCCGTGCGACGGGCGTGTACTGGGTGCGGCAGGAGCAGTTCACCCTCGTGCGGCCGACGGGGATGGCGCCCCAGCGCGAGCGGTGACCCCGGGTGCGGTCCGGCCCCGCCGCCGGCCCCGGTCGGGCCTCGGCTCCGCCGGCCCCGGCTCACGAGCGTGCAAGACGGGCCGCTCACGTTCCTCCCGTACGGCGAGTCGTGCTCTCTCGGCGGACGCGAGCGGGGCGTCGTGCTCTCTCGGCGCGGGAGCGAGCGGGGCGTCGTGCTCTCTCGGCGCGGGAGCGAGCGGTGGCCGCGTGCGGCCGGCCGGGAGGCGCGGCTTGCGACGCACCCGGGCCTCACGTAGGCTTGTCGCTTGGTCCGTCGCGTCCGCGCGGCGAACTGTTGTTCTGCCCTCCGACCATCGCAGCAGCCGTGGTCGCGCGGATCCGCTCCCTCGGGAACGGACGGGGCGGTGCGCACACCCCCCTCGCTCCTGTCGATCGGTCGACACGAGCGCGTGCGCGCCAGGCAAGTGACCTTGGGTGTGGCCGATCCGGCCGCACGGTAACCATCTCAGGAGGAGACCATGGCAGCAGTCTGCCAGGTGACCGGCGCCGTTCCCGGCTTCGGGCACAACATCTCACACTCGCACCGTCGGACGAAGCGCCGCTTCGACCCGAACGTGCAGAAGAAGACGTACTTCGTGCCGTCGCTCCGGCGCAACGTCACGCTCACCGTCAGCGCGAAGGGCATCAAGGTGATCGACGCCCGCGGCATCGAGTCCGTGGTCAAGGACATCCTGGCCCGTGGGGAGAAGATCTGATGGCCAAGCGCGGTCAGGACATCCGTCCGATCATCAAGCTCCGTTCCACGGCGGGCACCGGGTTCACCTACGTGACCAAGAAGAACCGCCGGAACAACCCCGACCGCCTCGTGCTCAAGAAGTACGACCCGGTCATCCGCAAGCACGTCGACTTCCGCGAGGAGCGCTAAGCATGGCCAAGAAGAGCAAGATCGCCAAGAACGACCAGCGCGCGGTCATCATCGAGCGCTACGCCGAGCGTCGTCTCGAGCTGAAGAAGGCCCTCGTGGACCCGAACGGCACCGACGAGAGCCGCGAGGCCGCCCGCGTCGGCCTGCAGAAGCTCCCGCGCGACGCCTCGCCGGTCCGCTACCGCAACCGCGACGCCATCGACGGTCGCCCCCGCGGCAACATCCGCGAGTTCGGCATCAGCCGTGTCCGCTTCCGCTCCATGGCGCACCGCGGCGAGCTCCCCGGCATCACCAAGTCGTCCTGGTGACGCCGACCCGCTGACACTGCGGGTCACCACGAACGAACGCTCCTCGTCCCTCGGGTCGGGGAGCGTTCGTCGTTCCCTGGGTGATGCGGTCGACCCAGGGTGATGCGGTCGGCCGCGGGTGATGCGATGGACCGGGCGCTCGGTCACACGGGTCACAGCAGCCCCAACAGTCCCGAGGAACCGCGAGAATCCGGGCGAGTTGGCCGGGATGCGCCCGGGTGGCTGGTAGGTTCGCCTACGGTTCCACGGGCCCTCGGCCTCGTGGTCACCCCGCTCGGGTGCGGCATGCGCCCGGTCTGTACCGCTGAGAGTCCGAGGAGGACATCCATGGCTGACAAGTCCCTCAACCGCACCGAGCTCGTCGCCGCGATCGCGACCGAGTCGGGCCAGAGCCAGGCCGCCGTCAACGGCGTCGTCGACGCGCTCTTCTCCGTCGTGTCGAAGTCGCTCAGCGAGGGCGCCAAGATCTCGATCCCCGGGTGGATCGCGTTCGAGAAGACCCACCGCGCCGCCCGCACGGGCCGCAACCCCCAGACGGGCGAGGCGCTCGAGATCGCCGCGAGCGACAGCGTCAAGGTGAGCGCGGGCAGCAAGCTCAAGGCCGCCGTCAAGTAACGACGGCGAATTGACGACGGGGACGGCGCGTTGCGCCGTCCCCGTCGTCGTTCCCGGCCTGTCGTGCGTTCCACGACCGCGATCCACAGTCGGTCGGGGTCGCCGGGGCATCGCCGTAGGCTGGACGGGTGACTCGTCTCGCCCGGATCGCCGCGCCCGCGGTGCTGCTCCTCGTGGCGTTCGTGTCCGTGCTCGTGGCACTCGTCATCGGTGGTGCGGCGGACGCCCCGCTCGTGTCGGATCCCGGTGCCGCCGTCCGGTTCGGTCTGCCGATCGCCAAGACCGTGGTGGACCTGGCGGCCGCCGCGACCATCGGCGGCCTCGGGCTCGCCACCGTCGCGCTGTCCCGCACGGCACCGGAGTGGAACCGAGCACTCGACGTCGCCGCCGCCTCCGCCGGCGTGTGGACGGTCGCCGCCGCGGTCACCACGTTCTTCTCGTTCCTCAGCGTCGTGGACGTCCCGGTCACGCTCGACCAGCAGTTCGGCCAGTCCCTCAGCGTGTTCCTGACCGGCACGGATCTCGGGTTGGCGTGGATCGTCACGGTCCTCGTCGCCGCCGTGGTCACGGTCCTCTGCTTCGCGGTCCGCTCCCGCGGGCTCGTGGCCCTCGTCGCCGGCGTCGCGATGGTCGGCCTGGTCCCGATGGCCGAGCAGGGGCACGCCGCGGGCACGGCCAGCCACGACGCAGCCGTCACGGCACTCGGACTGCACCTCGTCGGCGCGGCGCTCTGGGTCGGCGGGCTGCTCTCCCTGGCGCTCCTCCGCGGCGTCCTCCCCGCCGAGCGGCTGCCGCTCGTCACCGCGCGGTACTCGAGCATCGCGCTCGGGTGCTTCGTGCTCGTGGCCGCCTCGGGGTACGCCTCCGCATCGATCCGCGTCGGGAGCTGGGGGGCGTTGCTCACCCCGTACGGCGTCCTCGTGCTCGTCAAGACCGCGGCGCTCCTGGGCATCGGGGTGCTCGGCGCACTGCAGCGTCGTCGGACCGTCGTCGCGCTCGCGGCCGACCCCGCCCGACGGCGCCCCTTCTGGACGCTCGTGGTCGCCGAGCTCGCGGTGATGGGCGTCGCGTCGGGCTTCGCGGCGGCGCTCGCCCGCACTGCGCCCCCGGTCGACCAGGTCGCCCTCAGCACGACCAGCGACCCCACGCCCGCCGAACTGCTCACCGACGATCGTCTGCCCGCCGCGCCCGGTGGGTGGACGTGGCTCACCGGCGGCTCGCTCGACCTGTTCTGGGTCATGGCCGTCGTGCTGCTCGCCGCGGTGTACGCGGCCGGGGTCATCCGCCTCCGGCGTCAGGGTCGGCGGTGGCCGGTGCTGCGGACCGTGTCGGCGATCGCGACGGTGCTCGTGCTGCTCGCCGCGACGAACGGGGCGCTGCACCGGTACGACCGGTTCCTCGTGTCGTCGGCGCTCGCCGAGCACGTCCTCCTCGGGCTCCTCGTGCCGGTGCTCGCCTGGGGTGCCGGTCCGGTCCTCCTGATCCGGGCCGCGGTGCACCCGCGGCAGGACGGCAGCACCGGCGTCCGCGAGTGGACCGGGATCCTCGTCGACAACGTGGTCGTCCGCTACCTGGCGCAGCCGTTCCCCGCGGCCGTGCTCCTCGGCGCGCTCTGGTGGGCGTACGTCGACACCGACGTCCTGAGGTGGGCGGCCGACGACGGCATCACCCGCACGGTGACCGACGTCGTGTTCCTCGCGGTGGGGCTCGTCGCCGTGCCGACGCTCCTGACGCCCGTGGCGGTCGGGGCTCGACGCCCGAGCACCGGCGCGGCACTGGTCCGGATCGGCAGCGGGGCGCTCGTCGCGGCGTCGATGGTGGTGCTCGGCTCGGTGCTCCGAGGCCCGCTCGGCCTGGTCCAGGCGTCCTGGTTCGGCGCGATGGGCCGGACGTGGGGCCCCGATCCCGTGGTCGACCAGGCGCGGGGCGGACTCGTGCTCGTCGTGGCCGGCATCGCCTTCCTCGTGCTCGTCGTCGTGGTGGTCCTCGTGCGGTCCCGACGCTCCTCGTCCGAGGGTGAGCCGACCGCCCGGTCCACGGGTCCGACGGCCCGGGTCGACGCGGGTGTGACGACAGCGGTGGCCCGGTCATGAGTCCCGAGCTGACGCCGGAGCAGCGGGCGGTCTTCGAGTACATCGAATCCACCCGTGACCACGTCTTCATCACCGGCCGGGCGGGCACCGGCAAGTCGACCCTCCTGCACCACCTGTCGTGGAACACCGCCAAGCAGGTGGTCATCTGCGCGCCCACGGGTGTCGCGGCGCTCAACGTCGGCGGTCAGACGATCCACTCGCTGTTCCGGCTGCCGATCGGGCTCATCGCGGACGCCGACCTCGAGCAGAACAGCGAGGTCCGCAAGCTGCTCAACACGATCGACACCGTCGTCATCGACGAGATCTCGATGGTCAACGCAGACCTGCTCGACGCCATCGACCGCTCCCTCCGCAAGGCACGCCAGCGCTCCCGCGAGCCCTTCGGCGGCGTGCAGGTCGTCATGTTCGGAGACCCCTACCAGTTGCCACCGGTGCCGGGGGACGCCGACGAGCGGGCGTACTTCGCCGACCACTACCGGTCGATGTGGTTCTTCGACGCCAAGGTGTGGCTCGAGACCGAGCTGCACATCGTCGAGCTGGCCCGCATCCACCGGCAGCGTGACGACGCGTTCGCGGCGATGCTCACGGCCGTGCGCCACGGGCGGGTCACGGCGGACGTCGCGAACGCGCTCAACACCGCGGGAGCGCGACCGGCTCCGGACGGCGTGATCACCCTCGCGACCCGGAACGACACCGTCGCGCGGATCAACAAGACCGCGCTCGACCGACTACCCGGCCGCGTGAAGACCGCCAAGGCCGAGGTGAGCGGGGACTTCGGCGGCCGGAACCACCCCGCCGACGAGGCGCTCGAGCTGAAGCCCGGCGCACACGTCATGTTCCTGCGGAACGACGCCGACCAGCGGTGGGTGAACGGGACGATCGGCGTCGTCACGAAGATCCGCGACACCGTCTGGGTCGAGGTCGACGACGAGGAGTTCGAGGTCCAGCCGAGCGTGTGGGAGAAGGTCAAGTACTCGTACTCGGCGGCGACGAAGGAGCTCAAGAAGGACGTCGTCGGCGAGTTCCAGCAGTTCCCGCTCCGCCTCGCCTGGGCCGTCACGATCCACAAGTCGCAGGGCAAGACGTACGACCGTGCCGTCGTCGACCTCGGGAACCGGGTGTTCAGCGCGGGGCAGGCGTACGTCGCGCTGAGCCGGATCACCTCGCTCGACGGGCTCTACATGACACGGGACCTCCGGCCCCGCGACATCATCGTCGACAACGACGTGCGGCGGTTCATGTCCGAGGCGCCGCGGATCGTCGCGACCGCGTTGCCGGCGCCGCCCCGGTGAGCTCGCGCGTCCGCGGACGCGGTGGCTGCGCGACGACGCGGAGACCGGGCGAATGACGGGGGAGCCGGGGAGTGCCTCCCATGCGGCGCGCCGCGCGGACAGGACGACGCCCCCGGGATGTCCCGGGGGCGTCGTCGGTGCCGTGGAGCGGGAGCGCTCAGGCGCCGGCGCGGTTGAGGCCGCGGATCGCCCGCAAGTTCTGCTTGTCCGCACCGATCGCGGTGAGCACGAGGATCGCGCCGACGATGACGTGGAACACGTTGTCGGTGGTGTTCGCCGCCAGGACGTTCGCGCTCGTGTTCATGAACACGAACCCGTAGACGCCGATCACGAGGACGATGACGCCGACGAGCAGGTTCATGCCCCGCGCCGACGGGAGCGTCCCCATGCCGGCGATGAGGAGGGCGGCCGCGAGCGCCGTCCAGATGAACGCCAGGGCGGGGTTCACGAGGAACGCGCCCCAGAGGTAGCCGCCTTCGTTGCCGAGGAAGTGGTGACCGCCGTTGCCCGCGAAGAAGAAGCCGAGGACGCCCCAGATGGCGAACATCGAGCCCGCCGTCATGGCGAGCGCCCGGTTCGGTGAGGACGCGAAGCTCGGCTGGACGATGGACATCTCGTTCTCCTCTCCTCGGACGTCGTGGTCGTCCTCGGGATCGTGGGTCAGTGCCGCCCAGATGCGCGCCGAGCGCGACGGTCGATGGTCGCTCTCAGCCTCCGGCGGGCGGGGAAACGGTATCGTGTCCCGCCCCGACCGGCCCAATCGGAGCGCCGCCACGATGCGGATGCCCACGCCGACGACCACCGCCCCGATCAAGAGGAGTCCCGTGACCTTCACGCCCGACCGCACCGGCGAGGTGTCACGTCGGGGACGGTGGTTCCTGCTCGCTGCCGTGGGTTTCGTGGTCGTGCCTCTCGTCTACGCGGCCGCCGTGCTGACCCCGATCGGTCAGCGCCTCGAGGACGCTGCGTTGAGCGGGGTCCGTGACACGGACCTGTTCGGGTCCGACACCGCGCTCAACGTCATCTCGGTCCCGGTGATCCTGCTGCTCGTCGTCGTGATCGTCGCCGTCGGTCTGGGCCGACGGCGGCTCGGCGTGGGCATCGGAGCCGGGGTCGTGGTGCTCGCGTCCGCGGGGACGTCGACCTTGCTCAAGCGTATCGCCGCGCGCCCTGAGATCGCCGGGTCGACGACCCCGAACTCGTTCCCGTCGGGTCACGCCACGATCGCGCTCGCGGCGTCGTTCGCGGTGCTCATGGTGACCCCCCGGCGGTTCCGGCCCGTGGTGCTGCTCGTCGGCGCCGCCTACGCGGTGATCGTGGCGAACCAGACCGTCGTCTACGGCTGGCACCGCATGAGCGACATCGTCGGCGCGTGTGGGGTCGCGCTCTTCTGGCTCGGGATCGTCCGGGCGGTCGGACCGCGGGTCGACCTCGGCCTGCGGGGCGACCGCGACGCTCCGCGGGGGCCGCGCGTCCTCGTCACCGGAGCGCTCCTGGCGGCCCTCGGCATCGCCGTGCTCATCGGCGCCGTCGCCGCGGTCGTGTTCGTGGTGAGCGACGCGGCGGACGGTCCGTCCCTGCTGGTCGCGGGTCGGATGGCGGCGTCGGGGAGCGTCGTGCTCACGATGCTCGCGGTGTGGCTCGCCGACGGCATGCACCACGCCGGTGGGGGTGGTCGGCGCTGACGAGCGGTCTGGCCGGAGTGCGTGAGGCGGTCGCCGCGGTTCAGCGCTGCGAGACGGGCGAGATGACGAGCTCGTCGACGCGGACGTGTCCGGGAGCGTCGAGGACGAACTGCACGGCTGCGGCGACGTCCTCGGGGGTGAGCATCACCGCGCGGGCGTCGGCGTCCGGCACGACCGGACGCATCGCCAGGAAGTCCGAGTCGACGTCTCCCGGGCACAGGTGGCAGGCCCGGACGCCGTGCTCGGCCTCCTGGTCGTTCAACGTCCGGACGACGGATCCCAGGGCGGTCTTGCTCGCGCTGTAGGCCACGCCGGCCCCGGGCGAGAACTGCCATCCCGAGTACGACGACACCACGACCACGACGCCGGCCGCCCGCCGCAGCTCCGGCAGCGCGAGGTCGACCGCCGCCACCACCGCCGTGAGGTTCGTGTCGACGATCTGTGTGAAGCGGGCGAGGTCCTGGTCTGCCCATCGTCGGGCTGGGTCGTTGAGACCGGCGGCGAGGACGAGACCGTCGATGCGGCCCAGACGATCGACGAGCTCGGCGTGGGCGGCGGCCAGGGCCCGCCGGTCCGTCACGTCGACCGGCAGGGCGATCGCGTCCCCACCGTCGGACCGGACCTCGGCCACCACCGCGTCCAGGGCCTCCCGGCGACGGCCGCTCACCGCGACGCGCCACCCTGCGGCCGCAGCCATCCGCGCCGCCGCGCGCCCCATCCCGGTCCCGCCGCCCGTGATCCACAGCACCCGTGCGTCATCGCTCATCGTCCGTCCTCCTGTCGTCAGTATGCTCGGCGGCACGACGCGGACGGGTGGAGGCAGCGAGGATGCTGATCGAGTTCAACGACCAGGTGGTCGTGGTGAGCGGTGCGGGCCGGGGGATCGGACGCACCATCGCGGAGCGGTTCCTCGCCGAGGGTGCGACGGTGTTCGCGCTCGACCTGGCGTTCGGTGCGGCGGGCGACGGAGCTGCTCCGACGCCGGCCGACCGGTTCGTCGAGCTCGTGTGCGACGTCAGCGATCCGGCCTCGGTCCGCTCCGCGGTCGCGACGATCGTCGAGCGCGCCGGACGGATCGACGTGCTCGTGAACAACGCCGGCATCAACGTCGAGGGCACCATCGACACGCTCGACCCCGACCGCTGGCGGCGGTGCTTCGACGTCAACGTGGGCGGGGTGTTCCTGATGAGCCAAGCGGTGATCCCGACCATGCGGGCGCAGCGGTCCGGACGCATCGTCAACGCGGCGTCGTTCGCGGCGATCGTGCCGAGCGTCGGGAGCGCCGCCTACGCGGCCTCGAAGGCGGCGGTCGTGCAGTTCACGCGGGTCCTGGCGGGTGAACTCGGGCCGTGGGGCGTCACGGTGAACGCCTACGCCCCGGGCATGGTGCCGACGGCGATGAACGGCTTCGCCGACATGGACCACGCGGCGCAGGCGCGACTGCTCGACACGCTGTCGCTCCGCCGCTGGGAGACCGCCGACGACGTGGCCGACGTGGTCTGCTTCCTCGCGAGTCGAGCTGCCGGGTACGTCACCGGCGCGCTCATCGACGTGAGCGGCGGCAAGTTCGCGACACAGATCCCGGCGAAGGCCTACGAGATCGCGGCGCTGCCGGACTGACGCGCTCCCTGCCCGGGCGACGGCGCTGTCCCGCTCCGCGCGGTGGGCTCGCTCCGGGTCAGGGGCAGTGCAGCGTCGACGAGGCCCGCTGCCCTTCGCGGCGTTCGACACGGTGCTGTGAGAGGGGCGCGCCGCAGAGCGGGCACGCGCGGTCCACCGTGCGGTCGTCGGGGCCCTCGGGACGCCCGGCGCCGATCTGCGACGGCCCCATCTTCTCGATGAGCGTCGTGTTCCAGCGCGTGTACCAGCGTCCGAATCGACCCGCCATCGCTCCTCCAGTTCGTTCGTACCCTAATGATCAGTGTACGACGCTGTCCTGCCTCCTGACCACAAGCGACGGGTCAGGAGGCGTCGTCGACGACCGACAGGAGGGCCGTCAGGTCGTCCTTCAGGGCCTCCAGACGGGCGACCGGCCACCCGAGCCGCTCGGCGACGGCGAGCGGCACCGCCCGCGCCCGCTCGCGCAGGGCGCGACCCGCGGTCGTCAACGACACCTGCAGCTGGCGCTCGTCGCTCGGGCTGCGGTCGCGACGGACATATCCGGATGCCTCGAGCCGCTTGAGGAGGGGGCTGAGCGTCGCCGAGTCGAGGTGCAGCTCGCGCGCGATCGCCCGGACCGACCTGGGGGAGTCCTCCCACAGCGCGAGCATCACGAGGTACTGCGGATGCGTGAGACCCATCGGCTCGAGGAGCGGCCGGTACAGCCCGATCACGGCCCGGGACGTCGCCGCGAGCGCGAAGCAGAGCTGACGGTCGAGGGCGAGCGGGTCCACGGTCTCCGGCGCAGCGGTCATGGCTCGATCCTACGTTCGTGCCCTCATGGTTCGTGCCCTGCCGCCCTCGAACTGGGGCGCGCTGCGACGTTGTCGGGCGTCCGGCCGACACCTACGCTCGGAGGAGTACCCGCTGCACCCGGACGGACCGGACCCCGCCCGTGCCCGGTCCGAGCGGTGTATCCCTCCCGGTCCCTGCTCCTGTCGACGCGCTACCCGTCCCGTCGAGCGGACGCAGTGGACCGGGACCCCGAAGGCGTCGTGTTCCACGCGTGTCGCCGCCTCCACCATGCCGGTGCCAGCGATGCGGACGCAACGCGGAACGTGCGGTCGACACGGGTCCTGTGGAGCGAGTGACGGGAATCGAACCCGCGCTACCAGCTTGGGAAGCTGGAGTTCTACCATTGAACTACACTCGCGTCGCCCGGAGGCTCGAACCAGCTTAGCGGATGCGCGCGGCACCCGCGCGCACGAGGTGGGCGGGACCTCCCGGTCGATCACCGCACGTCGGCACGCGGAGCGGAGCGCCCGTTCCAGCCGGGAGGCCCGGGCCGGCTCCGGCACGTCCCTCCAGGATCCCTGGGAGCGGCCGTGCTCCACGGACACGCCGAGCGTCCGTGTGTACCGTCCACGGTGCCGAGCAATTCCCTGCGCTCGGTGCCCATCGGCCCGTGAGCAGCACTCGGGAGGCGAAGCGGATGGTCAGACACCCACTCATCGACGACGTCGTCGGACCGGCGATCGTGGTCGAGTCGAGTGCCCCGGTGGTCTGGCTCACCGACGCCCTCGCGTCGTTGCTCGCCCGAGCCGCGACGAGCGAACGCCTCGTCGTGCTCCGGACCGAGGCCGACGCCGCGATCACACCCGCGCTCCGGCACGCCCTCGGTGCCCACGGTGCGGCATGGGCCGTCACGGACCGCGACGGCTCCCTGCGCGACGGCCGCACCGGGGTCCGTGCGACCTCCATCGACGACTTCGTGCTCCGCGGCCCGGAACTGTCCGGGACACCGTCGCCCGAGCACCCGGTCGCCCCGCACGCCGTCCCGCAGGTGAGCATCGACCTGACGCTCCGACACCACCCCGACCGCGAGATCAACGTCGGCGGTGCGCTCGAGGCGCTGTGTGGCGCCGCGGACAGCTGCCCGGAGCGATGGGGAACCGCCGAGCCGCTCACCGTGCCGTGGGACCGCTGGGTCGTCACCCAGTACGCCAAGCACCGCGCCCCGGACGTCAGCACCTCGTACGCGATCGGGGACGGCATGGCGGCCACCATGACCGCGCACATGACGAACGGCTTCGTGGTCGAGACGCTCTCGGCCATGGTCACCGAGCCGGACGGCGGAGTGGACGCCGTGCTCGACGCCGTCCGCGAGGTCGCGAACGACGTCGTCCCGGTGTTCGGCGTCGTCATGCGGCGCCACGGCGATGCTGACCACATGGTCCGCGCGGTGTCGTACGGCGAGCCCGAGCCCGCCGCGGTCGTCGTCGGCCCCGAGGCGACGGCGTTCCTCGACCGCAGCGGCCACTGGCCTCCCGCCGACACCCGCATCGAGACCTTCGGGTCGGACGACCACGAGGGTCTCCTCGTCCGGTTCGACTCCGGCTGGGACGCGCTCGAGGCGTTCCTCGACCGCATGGACGAGGACCGCTTCCTGACGCTCGTGGGCGGTGGCCCGCTCGAGCCCGCGCAGGCCGAGGGTGCCCTCGACGAGCACGATGCACGGACGCTCGGGGGCGCCGGTGCCCCGTGACGTCACCCTGCTCTCCCGCAAGCCCGTCGACCTGCGGGAGGTGGCGGAAGCGATCGTCGCGCACGCGGACGGTTGGGGCGTGCGCGCCCTCGACGACGGCTCCGTGCTCCAGGTCTGCCGTGACGCCGATCACCCCGTGATCAGCGTCCTCGGTGTGCACCGGGTCGACGCCGCGAGCGAGGTGGAGCGCATCCTGCCCGACGCGCCCCCGCTGCCCGTACCGCTGTGGTGGGTCGACGCCGTTGCGCCCTACGGGCCGGACGGGGAGGCCGGGGTCGCCGCCGCCGAGGAGGCCGCCCGAGCGCTCGACGCGGTCTGCATCGTCCACGGGAGCTGACGGCCCCCGGCCGCCGGGTCCCCCGCTCGGCGCAGCGGAAGGCGGCCGGGGTGCTACCGCTGGTCCCCAGCGCCGGGAGCCCGACGGCCGTTCATCGCCGCGAGCCGCTCGTTGTACGCGTTGAGTTCGGCGTCGCCGTCACGGTCCGCCTGCCGGTCGAGGCGCTTGGCGGTGCGCTCGTCCGACTGGATCCAGCCCCGGACGACGAGCAGCGCGACGAGCACCATCGGGATCTCCGAGGCGCCCCAGGCGATCCCCCCGCCGGTGTGCTGGTCGGCGAGGAGCGCGGCGTCGTTCGTCTGCCCGAGCGCGTGGTACCAGTCGAGCGCGTACACGTCCGAGCTCGTCATAACCGCGACCCCGAAGAAGGCGTGGAAGGCGAGCGTGGCCAGCAGCGCGATGATGAGGATGGGGTACGGCGGACGCTTCGGCCCCGGGTCGACCCCGATGAAGACCCAGAAGAACAGGTACCCGCTCAGGATGAAGTGCACGACCATCACGACGTGCCACTCGTGGGACTGCATGGCGTACTGGAACGCGGGCGTGAAGTAGAAGACGATGAGCGAGCCCGCGAAGAGGGTTCCCGCCACGGCGGGCTGCCCGAGGAAGTGCATGTAGCGGGAGTGCACGAACAGCATGAGCCACTCGCGCGAGCCCCGGCTGCCGTCGTTCCGCACGGGCAGGGTCCGCAGCGCCAGGAGCACGGGGCCGCCGAGCACGAGCGGCAGCGGCACGAACATCATGAGACCCATGTGCTGGATCATGTGGCTCGAGAAGTGGATCATCCCGTAGACCGCGGGCCCACCGCTCGTGAACCAGATGAACAGGACGCATCCGAGCAGCCACGCCACCGTCCGGTGGACGGGCCACTTGTCGCCGCGGCGACGGAGCTTGCGGACCGCGAGCAGGTACCAGACGCCCATCGTCACCGCGACGGCGAGCCACGCCCAGTCGATCTGCCACTGGGTCAGGAACGTGTGCAGGGTCTGCGCGGGCGGGTACGGGAACCCGATCAGGCCGCTCCGCGCGTCGTCGCCCACCACCGGCGTCTGCGGCACCGGCGGCTGGCTCCGCGACAGACCGACCGAGACGCCCATGGCGATCGCCATGAACACGATCTCGGCCAGGGCGAACCGCACGAACAGGCGCCGGTCGGACGGGTCCCGCAGGAGGCCCGGCACCAGTCGGCGACGCTGCACCACGCCCGCGATCCCGAGCAGGACGAGGATCGTCGCCTTGATCGTGATCAGCCAGCCGTAGGGCGTGGTCACGAGGTCGCCGGGGCCGGTGATCCGGAGCGACGCGTTGATGATCCCCGAGAACGCGACGGCACCGAAGCACCAGCCCGCGAGCGTCGAGTAGCGGGCGACGACCCGGCCCGTCGCGCCCTTCGTGCCCGTGCGCAGGAGCACCACCGCGACCAGACCGCCGACCCAGACGCACACGCCGACCAGGTGGATCGCGAGCGAGTTGACCGCGTTCGCGTGCTGCAACGACCCCGCCGAGTGCCCGGAGAGCGCGAGCGGCAGCAAGGCGAACAGTGCGAAGCACGTGGCGACGGCGAGCGTCGTGACGCGGGTGGCGAACGCGGCGATCGCCGTGGCGATGAGGACCGCCGCCGCCGAGACCACGAGGGACTCGCCGATCTCGACCTGGAACGCGAACACCAGGAAGTTCCGCGCGTACACGGGGCTCGTCAACGGCACGCTGAGGGTGGTCGCGGCCGTGAGGAGCACCCCGACGACCGCGGCGAGGAACCAGACGGACCCGGACACGGCGGCCCACCGTGCGGCGCGGTGCTGGATCCGCGACATCTGCTTCGGGTCCTTGCGCTGGGCCGGCAGCGCGAACGCGGCGACGATGAGCAGCCCGACGGTGAGCGCGGCCATGCCGTCGTGCACGGCGCGGGCGATCGGCAGGCTGACGGCGACGAAGTTCCCGGCGTCGACCAGTGACCGGTCGCCCGTCAGCGCCCCCGTGAACGCCATCGACCCGACCGCACAGGCCACCGCGAGCGGCACCGCGATGGCGAGGACCGTCGCGACGGTGGACGCGCGGGCCGGGGCGGGCTCGGTGTCCGGTGCTGGGCCTCCCGGCAGTGCGCCGTCGGTGTCGGAACCGGCGCTGCGCGAGGGGTCGACGCGGTCGTCGGCAGCGGTGGGGGCGCCCTCGGCGGGGGAGGAGGTGACGGTCATGCCTGGTCTCGACGGCCTGTTCTCATCAGCGGATGCGCGGCGGGGCCGGGAGGGCCGGGGTGCGCGGACGGTCAATCGTACGTCCGCCTCCCGACACGCCCGCTGAGTCTCCACAGGCCGGGCGCTGCGGCCCCACTCAGTGCACGACGGTCGCGGGCGGAGGCGGCTGGCACCGTCCGGACCGCGCGCAATACGATCGACCCGTGCTGCTCTCCGACCGCGACATCACCGCTCAGCTCGACGCCGGACGGATCGGCCTCGACCCGTACGACCCGTCGCTCGTGCAGCCCTCGAGCATCGACGTCCGGCTCGACAAGTTCTTCCGGCTCTTCGACAACCACAAGTACCCGCACATCGACCCGTCGGTCGACCAGCCCGACCTGACGCGGCTCGTCGAGACCACCGGGGACGACCCCTTCGTCCTGCACCCGGGCGAGTTCGTGCTCGGGTCGACGTTCGAGGTCGTGACGCTGCCCGACGACATCGCGGCGCGACTCGAGGGGAAGAGCTCGCTCGGACGCCTCGGGCTGCTGACGCACTCGACCGCGGGGTTCATCGATCCCGGGTTCTCCGGGCACGTCACGCTCGAGCTGAGCAACGTCGCGACGCTGCCGATCATGCTGTGGCCGGGGATGAAGATCGGGCAGCTCTGCTTCTTCCAGCTCTCCAGCCCGGCGGAGAAGCCCTACGGCTCGGCCGAGTACCAGTCGCGGTACCAGGGGCAGCGGGGTCCGACGGCGTCCCGCTCGGCGCTCAACTTCCACCGGACGGACGTGTCGGGGGAGCGGTAGCGCGCCGGCTCCTCGCCCCCCGCCGCTCCCGCAGACGCGCGGGTCGTGCCCACCGCCGGGAGGCCCATCCCGGCCCGGAACGACGAGGACCCCGCCCGCGACTGGGTCGCGGACGGGGTCCTGTGTGCGTCGGTGACGCGGCGGGTCAGCCCTGCTTGGCGAGCTGCTCGAGCGTCGGGTTGTTCTTGTACGCCTGGACCGCGTTCTCCTTGGTCACGAGGACCGGGGTGAGCTCGATCGCGGGCACCGTCTTGACGCCGTTGTTGTTGTTGGCCTTGTCGAGGACCGTCTTGGGCTTCTTGCCCTGGCTGAGGGTCTTCACCAGGTCGACGGCCGTGTTGGCCTCGAGCGTCGTGTCCTTGTAGATCGTCGAGTACTGCGTGCCGTTCATGATGAGCGGGATCGACGCGGTCTCCGAGTCCTGGCCCGTGACGATCGGGTTCGGCATACCGGCGGCCTTGGTGGCCGTCAGGATCGCGCGGCCCAGGGTGTCGTTCGGCGACAGGACGCCGTCGAGCTTGGTGCCGCCCGAGTAGTAGTGCGTGATCAGGTTCGTCATGCGCGACTGGGCGTTCTGGGCGAGCCAGCCGTCCGTCTCGACGTTCTGGAACTTGGTCTGACCCGACACGACCTTGAGCGTGCCGTCCTTGATCTTCGGGGTGAGGACGCTCATCGCACCGTTGTAGAACACCGTCGCGTTGGCGTCGGTGGACGCACCGGCGAAGATCTCGACGTTGTACGGGCCGTTGCCCTTGCTCTTCTTCAGGCCGTCGAGCAGGGCGTGCGCCTGCAGCTGACCGACCTTGTAGTTGTTGAACGCGACGTAGTAGTCGACGTTCTTCGTGTTGAGCAGGTTGCGGTCCCACGCGATGACGGTCGCGCCGGAGGTCTTGGCGGCCTTGACCTGCGAGCCGAGCTGCGAGCCGTCCTGCGCGCCGATGATGATCGCCTTGTCGCCCTTGGTGACCATGCCGGAGACCTGGCTCTGCTGGTCGGACACGGTGTTCGTGGCGGCGGCGTACTGGATGTCGGCCTTGAAGCCGGCGGCCACGATCGCCTTCTTGAAGGCGGCGCCCGCGAGCACCCAGTTCTGCGACGTCTTGGCGGGGAGCGCGACGCCGATGGTGTCGCCCTTCTTGATGTCCGCACCGCTCGCGCTCGAGCCACCGCGGGCCGAGCAACCGGTGAGGGCGAGACCGGCGACGAGCACGACGCTCGCACCGATCATGAACTTCTTGCGCATGTGATTGCTTTCTCTTCGTTGAGGTAGGGGAGGGACGGTGCCGACCCTCCCGGGTCGTGTCGACGGCGGAGGCCGTCGTCGGGTGCCGGCGGCGGTGGTGACCGCCGCCGGCGGGTTCAGGGGATGGATGGGGTCAGTGGGAGAGGACCTTGTCCGGCTGGTCCTGGATCGACTGCGGCTGCTGGTCCGCGATGGTCGTCTCCTGAGTCTCCTGCCGCCGGAACTGGCGCATCATGCCGCCGATGAGCGACGGACGGCCCTGCGACTTCGAGTAGACGTCGAAGGCGACGGCCACCAGGAGCACGAGACCGCGGATGATCTGCGTCATGTTGGACTCGATGCCGAGCAGCGACAGGCCGTTCGTCAGGAGGGCCATGACCAGACCACCGACGATGGAGCCGGAGACGGTACCGATACCACCGGAGACCGCGGCACCACCGACGAACACGGCGGCGATGGCGTCGAGCTCCCAGCCGGTGCCGTCGTTCGGGCCCGAGGCGTTCGAGTAGGCGGTGAACACCATGCCGGCGACGGCCGCGAGGAGCGACATGTTCGCCATGACGAAGAAGTTCACCTTGCGGGCGCTCACGCCGGACAGGACCGCGGCGTTCGCGTTGCCACCGACGGCGTAGACCTGACGACCGAAGATCGTGTTGCGGGTCACGAAGCCGTAGATGATGACCAGCACGCCGAGGATGATCGCGACGACCGGGACCGAGGTGCCGACGTTGCCGGACGCGAACAGGTAGGTCGCGAACAGGGTCACGGCCACGAGCACGCCGGTCCGGACGAACGACACCCACACCGGGGGGACCTCGGCCTGCATCTTCTTGCGACGCTGGCGACCGCGGACCTCCATGTAGATGAGCGCGAGCGCGGTCACGATGCCGAGGATCAGGGTGCCGTTGCTGAAGCCGAAGTCCGGGCCGAAGTCCGGGATGAAGCCGGCGCCGATGGTCTGGAAGTCGTTCGGCACGGGGACCGACGTCGAGTTGCCGATGATCTGGTTCGCGCCACGGAAGATCAGCTGACCGGCGAGTGTCACGATGAACGCCGGGACGCGGACGAACGCGACCCAGAAGCCCTGCCACGCGCCGACCGCCGCACCCACGGCGAGACCGAGGATGATCGCGAGCCACCACGGGAAGTGCCAGACCGCCATGGACTGCGCCACGATGATGCCGACGAACGCCGCGACCGACCCGACGGACAGGTCGATGTGACCGGCGATGATCACCATGACCATGCCGAGCGCCAGGATCAGGATGTACGAGTACTGGAGGAAGACGTTGATGATGTTCGTCGGGTCCAGCGTGAGCCCGTGGGTGAAGATCTCGAAGATGATCACGATCGCGACGAGCGCGATGATCATGCCGTACTGGCCGACGCTGTTGCCCTTGCCGAAGAGCAGTCTGAGGTTGTTCATTTCGTGAGTGCGCCCTTCCGCGCGGAGGTCATGCTTCGCATGAGGGTTTCGGGGTCCGCCTCACCGGCGGGGAGGTCGTTGGTGATCGCACCCTCGAAGATCGTGTAGATGCGGTCCGAGAGGCCGAGGAGCTCCGGGAGCTCCGAGGAGATGAGGATGATGCCCTTCCCCTCGGCCGCGAGCTGCTGGATGATCCCGTAGATCTCGAACTTCGCGCCGACGTCGATGCCGCGGGTGGGCTCGTCGAGGATGAGCAGGTCGGGGTCGGTGAACATCCACTTCGACAGGACGACCTTCTGCTGGTTCCCACCGGAGAGCTTGCCGACGCCCTCCTCGACCGTGGGCACCTTGGTGCGGAGCATCTTGCGGTACTTCTCGGCGACGTCGTACTCCTCGAGGGAGTCGACGACGCCGCCCTTCGAGATCTTCTTGAGGTCGGCCGCGACGGTCGAGCGCTTGACCGTGTCGAGGAGGTTGAGCCCGAGCGCCTTGCGGTCCTCGGACACGTAGCCGATTCCGTTGTCGATCGCCTGCTGGACGTTGTTGACCTTGATCTCGCGGCCGTCCTTGATGATCTGGCCGCTGACGAAGGTGCCGTACGAGTGGCCGAAGATGCTCATCGCCAGCTCGGTGCGTCCCGCACCCATGAGGCCTGCGAAGCCGACGATCTCGCCGCGGCGCACGTGGAAGTTCGAGCCCTTGCAGACGAGGCGCGTGGGGTCGACCGGGTGCTGGACCGTCCAGTCGCGGACCTCGAAGAAGACGTCGCCGATCTTCGGGGTGCGGTCCGGGAACCGGCTCTCGAGCGAGCGGCCGACCATCCCGCGGATGATGCGGTCCTCGTTGACGCCGTCCGCCTGGACGTCGAGCGTCTCGATGGACTTGCCGTCACGGATGATCGTGATGCTGTCCGCGATCTGCTCGATCTCGTTGAGCTTGTGGCTGATGATGATCGAGCTGACGCCGCGGGACTTGAGGCCGACGATGAGGTCGAGCAGGTGCTGCGAGTCGTTCTCGTTCAGGGCCGCCGTCGGCTCGTCGAGGATGAGGAGCTTGACGTTCTTGTGCAGCGCCTTGGCGATCTCGACGAGCTGCTGCTTGCCGACACCGAGGTTCTTGATCTGCGTGTCCGGGTTGTCGTCGAGGCCGACGCGGGCCAGGAGCTCCTCGGCGCGGAGCTGCGCCGCGGTCCAGTCGATGACGCCGAAGCGGCTCGGCTCGCTGCCGAGGAACAGGTTCTCGGTGATCGACAGCTCCGGGATGAGCGCGAGCTCCTGGTGGATGATGACGATGCCGGCCTGCTCGGACTGCTTGATGTTCGCGAACCGGACCTCCTCGCCTTCGTAGACGATGTCGCCGGTGTAGGTCCCGTAGGGGTACACGCCGGACAGGACCTTCATCAGGGTCGACTTGCCCGCGCCGTTCTCGCCGCAGATCGCGTGGATCTCGCCGGCGCGCACGGTCAGGCTGACCTCGGAGAGGGCCTTGACGCCGGGGAACTCCTTGGTGATGGACCGCATCTCGAGGATCGTCTCGTTCGCGGTGATCGACCGGGTCTCGGTGCCGGTTTCGAACTGGCCGGAGCCGGTTCCGATCGGGTGTGACGCCACAGTGCATCTCCTTCTGCCGAGGTGTCGGCAGTCCTTCTGGTGATCGCGCCAGCGGAGGCCACAGCAGCACTGTGTCGGACTCCGTTGTCGCGTCCGGGTCGTCCGCCATGTGAACGGTCACATCGAGCGGAACGGGGGCAATATTACGCACAGGTTCCGGGCGGCTGTCAATTCCCCGGGGTCGCGGTTTGGTAACGCGGTCCGGAGGCCCCTGGAACGGGGGTCAGGGGCGGTCACGACCGGCTGCGGGGCGAGCCGGTCGAGCCGCGGACGACGAGTCGGGGCACGATGTCGACGGGCCGGAGGTCGCCCTCGACCGGGAGCAGGAGGTCGACGCAACGGCGCCCGAGCTCGGCGAAGTCGACGGACACCGTGGTGAGCGGCGGCCAGAAGTGCTGCGCCTCGGGGATGTCGTCGTAGCCCACCACGGACAGGTCGCCGGGGACGTCGAGCCCGTAGGAGCGGGCGGCGTGCATGACGCCGAGGGCCATGGCGTCGTTCGAGCAGAAGATCGCCGTGCAGTCCCGCCAGCGCAGGAGCTCGCGGCCCGCGTGGTACCCGAAGTCGGCGGTCCAGTCCCCGAGGATCGGCGGCTGCACGGGCATGTCACGGTCGGACATCTCGCGCAGGAACCCCTGCATGCGCGCGTCCGCCTCGATCCAGTCCCGCGGACCGGCGATGTGCCGCACGTACTGGTGCCCGAGGTCGAGCAGGTGCGCCGTGGCGAGCCGCGCCCCCGTCATCTGGTCCACCCAGAGCGCGGTCGGGTCCTCGCCGATGCTCGATCGCAGGGTGACGTACGGCGTCTGCATGCCGGACTCGGCGATCACGTCGAACACCCGCGTCTGCGGCGCGATGACGACGATGCCCTCGACGTCCTGGTCGAGGAGGTGACCGAGGCCCTGGCGGATCGACGCGTCGTCCGGCGCCGCGATGTTCGCGGTCGTCACGAAGTACCCGCGTCGGACCGCGGCGTCCTCGATCGCCTGGAGGGTCAACGTCGGCCCGTAGTGGGAGCGCTGCGAGGTGAGGACCCCGATGGTGCGGGAGCGACTGGTGACCAGGGCGCGGGCGGCCCGGTTCGGCCGGTACTGCAGCTGCTCCATGGCGGCGACGACCTTGTCCCGGGTCGCCTCGCGGATCGCGTCGGAGTTGTTGAGGACGCGGGAGACCGTCTGGTGCGACACCCCCGCGACCCGAGCGACGTCCCGGATGCTGGGCGCACGCGACTTCTCTGTCTTCGCCGACGCCATTGCCTTCTCATTCCACCCCGATGTGCACGTTCACATCGCGAGCCACATCATTATGCACGTTCCGCTGTCGGGCGCCGCATCGAGTTCGCGCAGGCACCGGAGCGGCGGCCCGGCCGCAGGGTCGCGCAGTGGAGGGGACGCCTCCCGGGCCGCCGTCCGGACGACCCGGGGACGGGGGTCCACCAGGCGTCCGCCTCAGTCGAGCGCGCGCGCCGGCAGCACCGCGAGCTGCCACCCGAGCCACGGGCTGAACGCGAACGGAGCCGCGGCGACCGCGGCCCGCAGCTCGTCCTCGGAGACCCAGATCCACTCGGCGACCTCGTCCGCCGCGGGTCGTGGCACGTCGGTCGTCGTCGCACGGAACACCGGGCAGACCTCGTTCTCGACGATGCCGGACGCGTCGACGGCGCGGTACCGGAAGTCGGGGAGGACCGGGGTCACGTCCGCCACGGTGATCCCGAGTTCGCGCGCGGCACGTCGGGCGATCGCGTCCTCGAAGGACTCGTCCGGCCCGGGATGTCCACAGAACGTGTTCGTCCACACCCCGGGCCAGGTGGCCTTCGTCAGGGCCCGGCGTGTGACCAGGATGTTCCCCTCGGGATCCGACACGTGGCACGAGAACGCCAAGTGCAGCGGCGTCGCGTCGGTGTGCACTGCGAACTTGTCGGCCACACCGATGGGGGCGCCGTCGTCGTCCAGCAGGACGACGGTTTCCGGGAAAGTGCTCATCGCGATGGATAGGTTAGGCCAATGAACGACGACGCGACCGCCGTCGCCCGGGACGGACTCACGCTCGTCGACGAGTGCCTCGAGCGGTTCTTCGCACTCGCCGCGCGTCGGGCCAGCACCTACGGCCGTGCGTCCGAGGACCTCTGGCGTGTGCTCAAGCGCGCCAGCACCGGCGGCAAGCAGTTCCGTCCGCGGATGGTGCTCACCGCCTACACCGGGCTCGGCGGGCGGGACCTCCATGCGGCGGCCCACGTCGGCGCGGCATACGAGCTGCTGCACACCGCGCTCGTGGTGCACGACGACGTCATCGACCGCGACTGGTCCCGGCGGGGCGTGCCGAACGTCGCCGGCAGCTACCGGGACGAGGCCACGACGGGCGGGATCCCGACGCCGGTGGCCGAGCACCGTGGCACGAGCGCGGCCGTCATCGCCGGGGACCTGGCCCTCGCGGGCGCGCCGCGGCTCATCGAGTCGAGCGGCGTCGACGGCGAGCGCCGCACGCGACTGCTCGACCTGTTGGACGAGGCCGTGTTCGCGAGCGCCGCGGGCGAGATGACCGACGTCGACCTGTCGATCGGGGTCATGCCGAGCGTGGACGAGATCCTCGCCATGGAGCGCGCGAAGACCTCGGTGTACTCGTTCGAGGCACCGCTGCAGTCCGGCGCGGTGCTCGCGGGGGCGTCGGACGCGGTGGTCGCCGCGCTCGGGGTGTTCGGGCGCGAGATCGGGGTCGCGTACCAGGTGGTCGACGACATCCTCGGGGTCTTCGGGGACGAGGCGACGACGGGCAAGACCGCGGTGGGCGACCTGCGCGAGGGCAAGCGCACCGTGCTCGTGGCCCACGCGGCGACGACCGAGCACTGGGCCGCCATCGAGCCGTTCCTCGGGAACCGGGACCTCACCGACGACCAAGCGGAGCACCTGCGCTTCCGTCTCCTGTGCAGTGGCGCACGCGACGTCGCGCAGGAGCGGGTCGAGCGCCACGCGAGCCTCGCGACGGCAGCGCTGGCCGGCCTCCCGGACGACCTGCGGTGCCAGCTGACGGCGATCGCGACCGAACTCGTGGACCGGGTCCGGTGACCCGGGGCGACGTGGCGGGCGCGGTCCCGACCGTGACCACGGGGCTCGGCCTGTACGACGCGACCGCGGCGGCCGCCTCGTCGGTCGTCATCCGCCGGTACTCGACGTCGTTCGGGCTCGCATCGCGCCTGCTGCCAGCGCACGTCCGCGAGCACATCGAACACGTGTACGCGCTCGTCCGGGTGGCCGACGAGATCGTCGACGGCCCCGCGACCGAGGCCGGCCTGGACCCGACACTCGCGGGCCGCCTGCTCGACGAGCTCGAACAGGACACCGAGCGTGCGATGACGATCGGGTTCTCCGTCAACCCGGTCGTGCACGCCTTCGCCCGGACCGCCCGGACCACCGGGTTCGGGGCCGAGCTGACGCAACCGTTCTTCCGGTCCATGCGGGCCGACCTCACGCGCAGCGAACACGACGACGCCTCGTTCGTCGACTACGTGTACGGCTCCGCCGAGGTCGTCGGACTCATGTGCCTCCGCGCATTCGTGTACCGGGCGGGACGGCCGACGTTCGACGAGGCGGTGCTCGTCACGGGAGCTCGTCGCCTCGGGGCCGCGTTCCAGAAGGTCAACTTCCTGCGCGACCTGCGGGCGGACTTCCTCGAGCTCGGCCGGTCGTACTTCCCCGGGGTCGACGTCCGGTCGTTCGACGAGGCGACGAAGGTGCGGCTCGTGGCCGACGTGCAGGACGACCTCGACGCCGCCGCGCGTGCGCTCCCGCTCCTGCCCGGCCGGGCACGTCCTGCGGTGACCCTCGCGCACGCCCTGTTCCAGGAACTCAACGACCGGATCGCCGCGACCCCGGCCGAGCGGCTCGTCACGACGCGTGTCCGGGTCCCCGACCCGGTCAAGGCCGCTCTGGCCGCCCGGGTGCTCGTCGGCCGCGCCCCCGTCCCTCGCGTTCGACGCGGCAACCGGCCGGGAGGCACGGCATGAGCACCGAGACCACCGCGGCCGACCAGGCCGCCGACACCGCACCGTCCGGCCGCCGCGTCCCCGCCCGTCGCGTCGTCGTCGTGGGTGGCGGCATCAGCGGGCTCGCCGCCGCCGCACTGCTCGCGCGCGACGGCTACGCCGTGACCGTGCTCGAGCAGCGGTCCGAGCTCGGGGGGCGCGCCGGGACCTGGTCGGCCGGTGGCTTCCGGTTCGACACCGGGCCGAGCTGGTACCTGATGCCCGAGGTGTTCGACCACTTCTTCCGGCTGCTCGGGACGTCCGCGGCCGAGCAGCTCGACCTCGTCCGACTCGACCCCGGGTACCGCGTGTACAGCGAGGGCCACGACGAGCCCATCGACCTCGCCGCGACCCGCGAGGCCAACGTCGCGCTCTTCGAGTCGATCGAGCCGGGATCGGGCCGTCGGCTCGATCGCTACCTCGACTCGGCGGCCGAGACCTACGCGATGGCCGTGCGCCGGTTCCTCTACACGAGCTTCCAGGACCTGCGGCGGCTCGCGACACCCGACGTGCTCCGTCGCGCCGGGCGGCTGCTCCGCCTGCTCACCCGGCCGTTGTCGTCCTTCGTCGAGGCCACCGTGCAGGACCGGCGCCTGCAGCAGGTGCTGGGGTACCCCGCCGTGTTCCTCGGCACGAGCCCGTATGCCGCGCCGAGCATGTACCACCTGATGAGCCACCTCGACCTCGCCGACGGCGTCCTGTACCCGCAGGGCGGCATCAGCACGGTGATCGACGCGGTCGAGCGGATGGCATCGGCCGAGGGCGCGAGGATCGTGACCGGGGCCACGGTCGACCGCATCGTCGTCGAGCACGGCGCGGTGACGGGCGTGCACCACACGACGTCCGACGGCGACGCGGTCACGACCCCGGCCGACCTCGTCGTCAGTGCGGCCGACCTGCACCACACCGAGACCGACCTGCTGCCGCCGCGGTACCGATCGCACGGCGACGCCTACTGGGAACGTGGCGACCCGGGTCCGAGTGCGGTGCTCGTCTACCTCGGCATCGACGGACCCGTCCCCGGCCTGCTGCACCACACGCTCGTCTTCACGGCGGACTGGCACGCGAACTTCGGCGCGATCTTCGGCAAGGAACGCCACGTGCCCGACCCCGCGTCGATCTACGTGTCCGCGACCTCGGAGACCGACCCCACCGCCGCGCCGGCGGGGTCGAGCAACGTGTTCGTGCTCGTCCCGTTGCCGGCCGACGTCGGGATCGGACGTGGCGGGATCGACGGTGCGGGGGATCCCGAGGTCGAGCGCATCGCGGACCGGGCGATCGCGGCGCTCGCCGAGCGTGCGGGTGTCCCCGATCTCGTCGACCGCATCCGGGTTCGCCGCACCGTGGGGCCGAGGGACTTCGCCGACGACTACAACGCGTGGAGCGGGAGCATGCTCGGGCCGGCCCACACCCTGCGGCAGAGCGCCTTCTTCCGGGCGCGGAACGCGTCGACCCGGGTCGACGGGCTCTACCACGTCGGGGCGTCGACGATCCCCGGCATCGGGCTGCCGATGTGCCTCATCAGTGCCGAGGTGCTGCTCAAACGGATCCACGGCGACACCTCGACCGAGCCGCTCCCGGAGCCGCTCGAGCGACGGCGGCCCTGATGCCCGGGCTCTACCTGGCGGGTCTCGTGGTCGCGCTCGTCGGCATGACGGTGCTCGACGCCCGGTTCCGCCTGTTCTTCTGGCGGGGCCCGCGGCGGGCTGCCGCCGTCATGGCCGTCGGGATCGCGTACTTCCTCGTGTGGGACCTCGCGGGGATCGGACTCGGTGTCTTCCACCGCGGACCGTCCTCGTGGCTCATCGGTGTCCAGGTGGCGCCGGAGGTCCCGGTCGAGGAGCTGTTCTTCCTCGCGCTGCTCTGCTACGTGACGATGGACCTCATCGGCTTCGTCCGACCCGTCGTCGAGCGCACGGCCCCGCCGCGCGTCGAACCTCCCGCCCGCCGGACGAACGGGGTGGCGCGGTGAGCGGGGTGCCGCCGCGGGTGGCCCGCGTGCTCTCGGTGCTCCCGGCCGCCGGGGTGGTGCTCCGATGACCGCGGGCGCGGCGACCTACGCCCTCCTCGACCTCGCGTTCCTCGCCGTCGTGGTCCTCGTGGCCGTGGCCGCCGCGGTCGTCGCGGTGCGTCGGGTGGCGGTCCGGCGCGGACCGGAGGCCGTCGCGCGGTGGCGTCACACGGTCCTCCTGACCGGCCTGGTGGCGGGCGTCGTCCTGGTCGTGGCGACGGTCGTGTTCGACAACGTGATCGTCGGCACCGGCATCGTGGCGTACGACGCGCAGCGGATCAGCGGCATCCGTCTCGGCGTCGTCCCGGTCGAGGACCTGGCGTACGCGATCGCGGCGGTCCTGCTGCTGCCGTCGCTCGTCGTGCTGTTCGGGCCCCGATCGAGGTCGGAACGATGAGCGCCGCGAGTCCGACGGCCCGACCGCGCCGCGCGGGGTCGACACTCCGGGCGCTGTTCGTGTCGTCCCGGCCGGTGAGCTGGGTGAACACCGCGTACCCGTTCGCGGCCGCGTACGTGCTCGGCACCGGGGTCGGGACACACGAGGCGGACGGCTTCCACCTCGCGGTCCTCGTGCTCGGGGTCGTGTACTTCCTCGTCCCCTACAACCTCGCGATGTACGGGATCAACGACGTGTTCGACTACGAGTCGGACCTGCGGAACCCGCGCAAGGGCGGCGTCGAGGGCGCCCTGCTCGACCGCAGTGTGCATCGGACGACCCTCGTCGCCGTCGTCGTGACGAACGTGCCGTTCCTCGTCGCACTCGTGTTGCTCGGCGGCCCGTGGAGCTGGCTCGTGCTCGCCGTCAGCGTGTTCGCCGTCGTCGCGTACTCCGCGCCGGGGTTGCGGTTCAAGGAGCGGCCGTTCCTCGACTCCCTGACCTCGAGCACGCACTTCGTGTCCCCGGCGGTGTACGGCCTGACCCTCGCGGGGGCGCACTGGACGGGCTCGCTCCTGGCCGTGTGCGTGTCGTTCTTCCTCTGGGGTGTCGCGAGCCACGCGTTCGGTGCGGTCCAGGACGTCGAGGCCGACCGCGCCGGGGGCATCGGGTCCGTCGCGACGGTCATCGGCGCCCGGGCCACGGTGCGCCTGGCGTTCGTGGCCTACGTCGTCGCGGGGCTCGTCGTGCTCGCGACGCCGTTCCCGGGGCCGTTCGCGGCGATCGTCGTCGTGCCCTACGCGCTGAACGTCCTGCCGTGGTGGTCGGTCGCCGACGCCGACGCCGACGCGGCGAACGCCGGGTGGCGCCGGTTCCTGCTCGTGAACTACCTGGCGGGGTTCCTCGTCACCATGGTGCTCATCGGCTACGCCGCGACCCGCTGAGTCGCGGCGGCGCCCCAACGCACGCGACCCCCGTCCGACTCCACCCGACCCGCGGCCCGAATCCACGCGACCCGCGCCCGACCTCACGCGACCCGCTGGGTCACGTCGGCGAACCCCGACCTCAGTGCGCGGATCGGCGCTTGGCCTGCTCGACCGCGCTCCGGATGCCCCGGCGCCACTGGGGGCCGTGCCCGGGGAGCACGATCCGTGCCTCGGTGTCGACGAGCCGGTCGAGCGACTCCAGGGCGGCGCCGCTGTCCGCGGTGGCCGACCCGGCGACGATCTGCGGCCCGATCCCACCGGTGTACGGGTCGAGCGTGACGATCGCGTCGCCGGCGATGAGGGCGTCGCGGTCGGCGAAGTACAGCGCGACGTGGCCGTCGGTGTGCCCGGGCGTCTCGATGATCCACGGGGAGGCCTGCACCGCGTCCCGCTCGTCGAGCGGCTTCGTGTCGGTCACACCCTCGACCATGAGCGCTCCCGCGACCACCATCCGCGCGAGCTTCGGGAGGCCGGCGGGGTGTGTCAGCGGGTACACGAGCCGGTTCCGCTCCGTCCGGTACCGGTAGGGGTGAGCGGCCAGCTCCGCGTCCCGCGGGTGCACGAGCACGGGCACGTCCCACTCCCGACGCGCACGGGCCGCGGTGCCGACGTGGTCGAAGTGCCCGTGCGTGAGCGCGATGCCCTCGACGGCGTCGGGGGTGTACCCGAGCTCGGCGATCGCGACGAGCAGGTGCGGCCACGCGGCGGGCAGACCGCTGTCGACGACGAGCAGTTGGTCGCCGGTCTCGACGAGGTAGAGGTTCGTGTGGGCGATCTCGAGGCGGTGGATCCCCTCGGCGACGTCTCGGAACAGCATGGCCGCAGGCTACTCGTCGGCGCCCGCGCGGGCCGTCGGGCGGCACGACGGTGTGCGCGACCGGGGGACGGCCGACGTCGGCGCCTGGGAGACCGGTGCGAGCCGCATGAGCGTCCACTCGACTCCGAGTAGGCACGGCGGTGGACGACTCCACACGAGAGGACCACCATGAAGAGACTGCTGTTCATCGCCGGCATCGCGCTGGGGTACGTGCTCGGAGCCCGAGCCGGACGCTCCTCGTACGAGCGCATCCGCACCCGGGCGCAGGGCGTGTGGTCGGACCCGAAGGTGCAGAAGGGCCTCCACGACGCCGAGGGCTTCGTCAAGGACAAGGCACCGGTCGTCGCGAGCAAGGTCAAGGACGCGGCGACGAGTGCCGCCGGCGCCGTGCAGAGCAAGGTGAAGTCGTCGGGCGACACCGACGCCGACGCCTCGAGCACCGACACCGTGGCCGGCGGACCCGGAACCGCGGGTCCGAGCGCTGCGGGCAAGCCGGAGGCGCCGAGCGCCGCCACGTCGAGCGAGACCGACACGACCGGTACGGCAGGCACGCCGTCGCCGGACGCGGTGTAGGCCCGGTATGGCCGACAGCGGATCGCGCGACAGCATCCCGCAACTCGAACTCCAGAACGTGCGGACGCGCGAGGACCTGCGCCACACCGTGAACGAGGTCGTGCGGCGCTCGGACGTCCCCGCACAGTGGCGCTTGGCGGTCGCGAAGGCGCGTCAGCAGTTGCACCGGGACCCGACGCCCCTCGTGGCCATGGCCGTCACGGCCGGTGCGGGACTCGTGGCGATCGTCGGCGGCGTGGTCATCGGTCGGACGGACGCGGGGCGCCTCGACGCCGCGCGGGAGCCGATGCTGCTGCCCGTCTACAAGCCCGGCAAGACCAAGAAGAGCGGCAAGCGGAAGAAGGCCGCCTTCGCCCGCAAGCCCGACAAGCTGAACCCCGTCCAGAAGCGTCGCGACGCCGACGACCGGTGAGTCGCCACCCCGCGACCCGCTGACGACGTCGACCACAGGAGGAGCCACCGATGGCAAGGAACACCGCACCGGACCCGGACGACCCCCGCAAGCCGGACGACCCGACCGACCTGACGAAGCCCTCGTGGCAGTACACGCTCAAGAAGACGCTCCGCGAGTTCTCGAGTGACCAGTGCACCGACCTGGCAGCCGGCCTGACGTACCACGCCGTCCTGGCGGTGTTCCCGGCGATCCTCGCGATCGTCTCGATCCTCGGCCTGTTCGGCGAGGGGCAGGCGACGGTCGACCAGGTCATGAAGGTGCTCGGCAACGTCGGTTCGAACCAGGTCGTCGACCTGCTCAAGGGCCCGATCAACGGTCTCGTCCGGTCGCCCGCGGCCCCGCTCGCGTTCATCGTGGGTGTGCTCGGTGCGCTGTGGTCCGCGTCCGGGTACGTCGGGTCGTTCGGCCGTGCGATGAACCGCATCTACGGCATCCGTGAGGGGCGTCCGATCTGGAAGCTCCGCCCGACGATGCTCGGTGTGACGGTGTTCACGGTCGTCCTGCTCGTCATCGGCGCGCTCATGCTCGTGCTCTCCGGCCCGGTGGCCGAGGCGGTCGGCAACGCGATCGGACTCGGTTCCGTCGCGGTGACCGTCTGGGACTACGCCAAGCTCCCGATCCTCGCGGCGATCGCGGTCGTGATCATCGCGATCCTCTACTACTGGTCGCCGAACGTCCGGCAGCCGAAGTTCCGCTGGATGAGCCTGGGCGCGCTCCTGGCGCTCCTCATCTGGATCATCGCCTCGATCGCGTTCGCGTTCTACGTCGCGAACTTCTCGCACTACAACAAGACGTACGGGTCGCTCGGCGGCGTGATCGTGTTCCTCCTGTGGATCTGGATCACGAACTGCGCCCTGCTGTTCGGCGCCGAGTTCGACGCCGAGGTCGAGCGCGGCCGCGAACTCCAGGCCGGCATCCACGCCGAGGAGGACATCCAGCTCCCCGAGCGCGACACCCGCCAGATCGACAAGCAGGACGAGAAGCACGCGAAGGACGTCCTCTCCGGCATCGAGATCCGCGAGAGTGCCGGTCGAGAGAAGTGAGCAGGGGCCTCCCGTCCGTCGCGCCGCGCGCGTCGCGGCCGGGAGGCCCGACTCGGCCCGGCACCGCAGCCGCGTTCCGTAGGCTGACACGGTGACCGACACCGTGCCTCCCGTCCGACCGACCGCACTCGTGACCGGGGCGACCCGGGGGATCGGACGCGCGATCGCGGCCGACCTCGGCCGCACGCACCACGTGCTCGTCGGTGGGCGGTCCGCCGCTGCCGTCGCCGCCGTCGTCGACGCGCTGCCGTCCGCCGAGCCGTTCGTGGCCGACCTCGTCGCGGGCCCGCTGCCACCGCTGCCGGACCGGCTCGACGTGCTCGTGCACTCCGCCGGCATCGAGGAGGGCGGCCGCGTCGCCGACACCCCCCGCGACGTGTGGGAGCGCGTCCTCGCCACGAACGTCGTCGCGGTCGCGGAACTCACCCGGCTGGCGCTGCCCGCGCTCCGGTCCGTCCGCGGCCTCGTCGTCACGATCAACAGCGGCTCGGGGTTCGTGAGCGGGCCCGGCGGCGGCGTCTACGGTGCGTCGAAGTTCGCCCTGCGGGCCTTCGCCGACGCCCTCCGCGAGGAGGAGCGCGAGCACGGGGTCCGCGTGTCCGGCGTCCACCCGGGACGCGTCGACACCGACATGCAGGTCGCCCTCGCCACCAAGCTCGGCGAGGACTACGACACCCGCTACTACCTGGCGCCCGAGGACGTCGCCGCCGCGGTGCGGACCGTGGTCGACCTGCCGGAGCGCGGCACCGTCGAGCTGCTCAGCGTGCGGCCCACCCGCAAGCGCTGACCCCGGGGTACACCGCGGAGCGCCAGGCACGGAGGTGCGCCGCGCAGGATCGGGACATGGCCGACGACGAGCAGCAGACCCGCGAGGACTTCCACCGTGCCGTGAACATGACGGCGACCGAGCTGCGCCACTGGCTCGACACCGACGACTCGAAGGCCGTGGGGCAGAAGCCCGACGGCGGCGGCGAGTCCACCGGGCACGAGAGCGGCCGGCACATCGTCCGGATCCTCGAGGAGCGACAGGGCGAGTACACGGACGACGACTACGCGCACATGCGCAAGGTGGTCGGCTACGTCGCCCGGCACTCCGCGCAGCGCCCATCGGGCGACGACACGCACACGCGCTGGCGGTACTCCCTCATGAACTGGGGCCACGACCCCGAGAAGTGACTGGGCGCCTGCTCAGCGCAGGAGCACGGGACCCGCTTCGATCCGGAAGCGGAACAGCGAGTACGGGTACACGCGGAGGTCCTCGCCGCCCTGGTAGTCCGCCTGACGGTGCAGCTGGTTCGCGGTGACGTAGAGGTAGCCGTCCGTCGCGACGGACATCGTGTCGGTCCACAGCAGGCGCGGGTCGTGCACGAGGGTCTGGATCTCGCCGGTCGGCAGCCGCCGGGTGATCGACTCGTGCTCCCAGTTCGTGGCGTACAGGCGGCCCTGGTCGTCGGACTCCAGGCCGTCCGCGCCCCCGCCCTTGTCGCCCTCGTCGACGACGGTCCCAGCGACGGTCTCCTCCGAGATCGCCCGGTCGACGAGCGCCCCCACCGACACGCTGTACCAGCGGCGGCTGATGAGCGGGCAGTACCAGAGCCGCTCGCCGTCCGCCGAGATCGCGATGCCGTCCGCGCCCATCGTCACCGGCTTCGGGGCCTCCCCCGGGGCGCGCTGTGCGAGCACCCGTCCCTCGGCCATCGGGACCATGTCCTGCGGCGGGCAGGCCTTGGTGGACGGATGGTCCTCGAGCCGCCGCCACGCCTCACCGGTGGCGAGGTCCACGACGATGATCGCGTTCGGGCCCTCGGACGCCGAGTCCGTGACGAACGCGAACCCCGCCTCGCCGCGGCGGAGGTCGAACCGCACGTCGTTGAGGTACGTCGTCTCATACGCGACGCTGCGCGGGAGGACGATCGTCTGCACGACGCGGTCCGTGCCGAGGTCGACGCACACGAGCTTCGGGCCGCCCTCCTTGGTCGGACCCATCATCGGGCTGCCCGTGTCGAGGATCCACAGGCGGTCGTCCGGCGCGACGACGATGCTCTGCACGCTGACGAGCCGCTCGGCGTCGTCGATCGACCGCGCCTGGTTGATCTCGACCGACGGGTAGGGCACCGCCTGCCCGTCCACGAGTTCGACGACCGTGGCCGGGACGTCGTCGCCCCACTTCGGGAAGTTCACGAACACGCGGCCGCCGTGGGAGACGCTCACGCCCGTGGGCATCGGGCCGTCGGTGAACTCGTGGACCACCTCGAGGTCGCCGCGTGGTTCGTCTTCGGGGGCGGTCGGGGCGGCGTGGTCGGCGTCGAAGTCGCTCATGCGGTGGACGGTAGGCGCGGGGCCTGGGGGTCGCCGGTGCGCGTCCCCCGGCGTCTGGCCGCGCATGTCGTCGTCGCGCGGACCGCGTCGGCCGTGCTGTCACGGTGCGCCGTGCGAGGCTGGTGCGTATGACCGACAACCTCCTCGGCGTGCCCGAGACCCGCCTGCCCGACGATCCGGACGTCACCGCCGCGCTCGCCGCGGGCACTCCCGTGGCCGACGTCGCGACGGCACACCCGTCATCGAGCCTGGCGTGGGCGCTCCTCGCCGACGAGGCCTGGGACCGCGGCGCCGCGCTCGAGTCGTACGCCTACGCCCGGGTGGGGTACCACCGTGGCCTCGATGCCCTCCGGAAGGCCGGCTGGCGCGGGCAGGGCCCGATCCCGTGGGCGCACGAGCCGAACCGGGGCGTGCTCCGCTCGCTGTTCGCGCTGCGCCGGGCGGCCGACGGCATCGGCGAGGAGCCGGAGGTCGAGCGCCTGTCGACGTTCCTCCACGACGCCGACCCCGCCGCCGCGGACGCGATCGCCGCCGAGCAGCGCTGACGCCGCCGGGGGCCCGTCGCGAGGTGCACCGCCTCCGTCCCGTCGAACACCCGGATCGCGGGGTTCGAACGGAAGGGACCGGTGCGACGCCGGCAGGCCCGGGTGCCCTACCCGAGCAGCACCTCCCACGCCCGCGCCGCCGGCCACAGCTGGTGCTCCGGCAGGACGTCGAGCCCGCACGCGCGCGACCCGAGCCCGTGCTGCGCCTCGTCGAGGTACAGGTACAGCGCGTCCGAGGCCGGCAGCTCGTGCGGGTGCCCGGCCGCGGTGATCTGCTGCGCGGTCCAGCGCGACAGCGTGAACCCCGCGCGGTGACCCGCGTGCGCGCCGTGCCCGGATCCCGCCGCGGGCACGGTCGTCACGCGGAGCGGCCCGAGCTCGAGCCACCGCAGGTCCGGCCGGTGCCCGGTCTCCTGGGGCCGTGAGTACCGGACGGACAGGTCGTCGACCTCGGCGGTGAACCGACCGACGCGGACGGCGTGTGACGAGTCGGCGTAGGACTCGTCGGGCCCCGTCCCGAGCCAGGTCACGTCCGAGTCGGCCAGCGAACCGGGCAGGTCGAACCGGACGCCGATCCGCGGCCAGGTGCAGTCCCACGCGCCGAAGGGGACGGCCTCGGTGCGGAGCAGCACGCCCTCGGCGGTCGCGGTCCACCGGTGCACGACGTCGACCCCGGCGCCGCTGTTCGCCGCGGACACCCGGACCCGTTGGACGAGCCCGTGCTCGGTGCGCTCGACGGCGACCAGCCGGTGCGTCAGGCGGTGCAGCCCGTGGGCCTCCCACCGCACGGCCGAGGCGGGAGCGATGCCGCCGACGCCCAGGGTGAGCGCGGGGTCGGCGACCTCGTACGAGCCCTGGGACGCACCGCGGTCGTTGTCGGTGGGCGCGCGCCAGAGCTCGAGGCGCGGCCCGGCGACGGGCAGGCCGTGCCACGTCGCCAGGTCGCCTCGGGCGTCGAACGTCGCGATCCCCAGGGCGTCGCCCTGCCACGACGGCCGGGAGGCCCGGTGCGTGCCCACCCCGCGAGCGTCGGTCGCCCGGCCGGTGGCGTCCGCCACGACGGGGACGGGCACCTGCGTGCGGGCGATGACGTGCCCGGTGTCGGCCCACGCGGTCGGCCCGGCGAGTTCGGCCGTCACGTCGAGGAACAACTCGCCCTCGACGCCCTCGGCGGCGACCGCGAGGACCTCGGGCGGGACCGGAACCGTGGCGGAGGCGCCGGCCGCGACCAGGCCCGGAGCGAGCCTCCCGGCCGCGACCGCGACGCCGTCGCGCTCGAGCGTCCAGCAGAAGCGCAGTCCCGCGGTCGACGCGGAGTGGTACCGGTTCTCGACGAGCACCGTGCCCCCGGCGACCGTCGTGGAGACGCTGATCCGGATCGGCGCGACGACCGCGGCGAACTCGGCGAGTCCGGGCGTCGGGGTGTCGTCGGGCAGGACCAGACCGTCCATCACGAAGTTGCCGTCGTGCACGACCTCGCGGAAGTCGCCGCCGTACGCGTGGTAGGGGGTGCCGTCGGCCGTGTGGCTGAGCAGGCCGTGGTCGCGCCACTCCCACACGAACCCGCCGTGGAGGCGCGGGTACCGGTCCACGAGGGCCTCGTACTCCGCGATCTGGCCCGGTCCGTTGCCCATCGCGTGCACGTACTCGCAGTGCAGGAACGGCTTCGACCGCTGGCGTGCCGCCTCGGCCGGACCGCACCCGAGGAGCGGGGTCACGACGGGGCCGCCGCCGATCGACTCGGTCTCGACGAGCGAGGGGTACATGCGCGAGTAGACGTCCGTGTAGGAGCCCGTGTAGTCGCCCTCGTAGTGGACCGGGCGCGAGCGGTCACGGCGGTGGACCCAGTGCGACATCGCCGCGAGGTTCCGGCCCGTGCCGGACTCGTTGCCGAGGGACCACAGGACGATCGACGGGTGGTTCTTGTCCCGCTCCACCGTCCGGGCGATGCGGTCGAGGTATGCGTCCTGCCACGCCGGGTCGTCCGACGGGTTGCCGGCCCAGCCCAGGTGCTCGAACCCGTGCGTCTCGAGGTCGCACTCGAGGACCACCCAGAACCCGAGCTCGTCGGCGAGGTCGAGCACCCGGGGGTGCGGCGGGTAGTGCGAGGTTCGGATGGCGTTGACGTTCGCGCGCTTCATCATCGCCATGTCCGCGCGCGCGTGGGCCTCGTCGAACACGCGGCCCCGCTCCGGGTGCGTCTCGTGCCGGTTGACACCGTGGAACACGACGCGCTCGCCGTTGACGAGGAACCGGTCGCCGCGGATCTCGACCGTGCGGAACCCGAGTTGCAGCGTCACGGTCTCGCCAGCGCCCGTCCCGCCCGCGGCCGTCCCCGACGTCAGGGTCGCCTCGTACCGGCGGGGGACCTCGGCGCTCCAGGGCTCGACGGCCGGCAGCGTGACGGGCTGGACGTCCGCGGCGGTCGCCCACCGTTCCTCCAGGCCGAGCTCCGGGATCCGGAACACCACCGGGAACACGGCGTCGAGCTCGACCGTGACCGTACCGACGCCGGTGGCGGGGGCGCCGGACGCAGCGGTGCCGGCGGCGGCGGCCGACGCGAGCAGCGGAGCCCAGTCGGCGCGGACGAAGGCGTCCTCGATCGCGGCGACCGGGCGCGCGAGCAGCGTGACGTCGCGGAAGACCCCGGGCAACCACCACTGGTCCTGGTCCTCGAGGTAACTCGCGGCGGACCACTGGTGCACCCGGACCGCGACCGTGTTCGCGCCCGGGCGGAGCAGCGCCGTGACGTCGAACTCGGTCACGAGGCGCGACCCCGTCGACCAGCCGACCTCGACGCCGTTGAGCCAGACGCGGAAGTGCGACTCGACCCCGTCGAACCGCAGGACGACCCGGTCGGCGTCCGCGAACGACGCCGGGAGCTCGAACGTGCGGCGGTGGTCGCCCGTCGGGTTCTCCTCCGGCGGGTGCGGTGCGTCGATCGGGAACGGGTACTGCACGTTCGTGTAGATCGGCGCGCCGTGCCCGTGCAGCACCCAGTGCGACGGGACGGGCAGGGTCTGCCAGTCGGCGTCGTCGAAGGTGTCGGCCGCGAAGTCCTCGGCGACCTCGGCGACGGGCGACCAGCGGAACCGCCAGTCCCCGTCGAGCGACAGCGACGGTGCGTCGGTGTGCAGGTGGGCGCGGGGGCGACGGCGCGAGGCCGAGCCGGGAGCGGTCGAGTGGAGGTCCGAGATCGCCCGGGGAGCGGGCGCGGTGGCGATGTCCGTCATTGGGTGCTGTCCTCGACCGCGAGGGTCGTCGTCGATCCTGGTCCGCCGGCCGGCGGGTGCTCCAACCCTAGCGAGCGTCCGCTGCGGCCCGGGCGTCCCGTCGGTACGGGGCGCCCGCCGGACGGGAGGCGCGGGACCGGCCCGCCCCGGCCCTCCCGACCTCGACGTCCGCCGTGAGCTGCGGACACACGCAGGCGCGGCCGCCGACCATGGCGGGACCGACGGAAGGAGATCGACATGATCGAACGGGGCAACACCACCCACAGCCCGGAGGTCGACGAGCAGATGGCGCACGAGGCGCAGAGCATCGTCCAGGGGCACGGCAGTTCGTCCCACGTGGAGGAGTTCCGGCAATCGGAACCCGTCACCGACGACACCGACGCCCCCGAGACCCTCGCGGCGTCCGGCTACGACGGCGAGTTCGTCGACGACGCGACGCACGCGCTGCCCGAGGACGACGCCGACGGCATCGACACGACCGTGTACACGACCGAGACGGACCAGGTCTCGGAGGGGAAGGTGGTGGACCATGGCGCCGACGACCGCTGAGCAGGTCTCGGAGGAACACCGGGGGCTCGCTGCCCTCCTCGCGCAGCCCGGTACCTGGTCGTGGGCGTACGTCGACGTCTCGGGCGACCGGGAGGACCCGCAGCACCTCGCCGCGCTCCAGGTCCGCGCCGCCCGCGACCAGCTCATGGCGCAGGGGGCACCGTCCGCCGACGTCGAGGCGATCGAACGCGAACTCGGTGAGGCACCCGGCGTGCCCGCCCCGGTCGCTCGGTTCGTCCTGGCGCGCGACGGCGAGCTCGTCGTCAGCGAGGTCCTGCCCGGGCACATGCACGGACCCGAGAGTGTCGGGTACGGCGCCGTCCCGGACCTCGTGCCGCTGCTCGCCCACCGGCCGCTCGACGTGCCGTTCCTCGTGGTCGAGGTCGGACGCGAGGGCGGCGGCTACCGCGCCTACCGGCTCGGGCACGCCGAGCCGAGCGGGCAGCAGGAGGAGGAGTACGTCGAGGGGCGTACGGACACCCTCCACAAGTTCCAGGGCGGCGGCTGGGCGCACCTGCGCTGGCAGCACCACACCGAGGAGATCTGGCGCGAGAACGAGGCACAGGTCGTCGAGGCCGTCGAACAGGCGGTCGACCGGCTGCGGCCGCGGCTCGTGGTCGTCGCCGGGGACATCCGCGCACGCCAGCTGTTCATCGACCAGCTGAGCACCGCGACCCGGCCGCTCGTGTCCGAGGTGCCGGTCGACACCCGGGCACCGGATGCGTCCGAGAACGCCCTCGTCGAGCACGTCGAGATCGCCCTCGCGCGGGTGGTGGCCCAGCGCCGCCACGACGTGGAGGACCTGCTCCGCACGCACGTCGGCCGTGGCGACCGCGAGGCCGTCACCGGTGTCGGGCCGGTCGTGTCGGCGCTCCAGCAGGCGCAGGCGTCGATCGTCGTCGTCGACCCGGCCGCGTTCGAGGACCGCACGGTGCTCGCGCTCGACGCCGCGCCCTGGATCGCGACCGCACCCGAGGAGGCCCTCGGCACCACCGTGCTCGGGTCCGTCCCGGCTGCGGTCGGCATCACCCGTGCGGCGCTCGTGACCGACGCGGAGGTCGTGCTCGTGAACGCGGCGTCCGTGCCGTCCGGGGCGCCGGTCGCCGCGTTGCTCCGCTGGCACGTCGGGCCGGACGTGCCCGGGGCGGGGCCCGCGGCCGGTGCGACCGGGCGGGGCGAGGGCCCCGACCGGGGCTGACCTCCCTCCCGCGAGATCGCAGGAGATGCCGTTCCGCGCGCCTCCAGAGCGGCAAATACTGCGATCTCGCGGAGGGTGGCGGAGGGAGGCGGAGAGTGAAGGGGCGCGGTCAGGCCGGGCGGTGCTCCCGATCCCTCCGCGGGACGAGGGCCAGGGCGACGACGGGCAACGCCGCGACGACGAGGAAGCTCCCGGCGAACCCCACCGCGCCGACCAGGGCGCCGACCCCGGGTCCGACCGCCGACGCCGCCACGAACTGCCCCGTGTTCTGCGCCCCGAGCGCCCGACCCGACCAGTGCGGCCCCGCGGCCTCGGCGACGGAGGTGAACGCGAGCCCGTTGTCCGCCACGGTCACGGCGGTCGCCACGACGAGGAACACGGCGGCGGCGGCCAGGTGCGTCGCGTCGACGGCCGCGAGGACGCCCATCACGACGGCGGCGGACACGGCCACGACGCGCAGGGGTCCGACGCGGGACCCGGCACGGTCGCTCCACAGCCCGACGACGATCCGGCCGAGCGCACCGACGAACTGCGACGCGCCGACGAGCACCCCGGCGGCGAGCGCGCTCCAGCCGAGGTCCCGCGTCAGCCACACGAGGCCGTACGTCGAGAGCGTGAACTGGGGCACGACGAGCAACACGGACACGGCGTGGATGCGCCAGAGGAACGCGGATTCGCGGTAGGGGTTCGTCACGACCTCCGCGGCGTCCCGGGTCGGACGCGGCGGATCCACCACGGCGAGCGCACAGCAGACGGCGAGCACGGCGGTGAGCGCGATCGGCAGCACGAGCGCCGCCCGGACCCCCGCGCTCCCGGCGATGGTCGGGACGGTCAGCGCCGCGAGCGTGACCCCGAGCGGCTGCGACATCTGACGGATCCCCATCGCGAGTCCGCGCCGGTGCTTCGGGAACCAGCCGACGACCACGCGGCCGCTGGCGGCGTTCGTCGAGGCGCTCGTCATCCCCGCGGCGAGGAACGCGACGCCGAGGAGGACCGGGCTCCCCGCGGCGAGCAGGGCGCCGGTCGTGGCGAGGGCGGTGAGCACCAGGCCCCCGGCGATGACGACGCGCTCGCCGTGTCGGTCGGTCACGGCGCCCCAGGCGATGAGGGTCAGGACCATGCCGAACGTCGGCGCGCCGGCCAGGAACCCCGCGGCCGTGAGCGGCATGCCCTGCCGGGTGAGGAGGGGGATGAGGAACGCGGGCGCCGAGACGACGAGCGTCCCCGCGGCCTGTGCGGCGACGCCGAGGGCGAGCATGACCCACGCCCTCGTCGGGGTCACCGTCGTCGTCGCCATGTCACCGCCTCCCGAGCGTTGGTATACCAAGACGGTATACCATCGCGCAGGCCCCTCGGCTACGCTGACCGACCGTGACCGCACCGATCGACGCCGCGCCCGTGTCGCAGACCACCCTGCTCTACGACAACCTGCGGGCCGCGATCCTGTCGCTCGGCATCGCGCCCGGCGAGCGGATCTCGGAACGCGGTCTGGAGGCCCGGTTCCACGCCTCACGCACGCCCGTCCGGGCAGCGCTGTCCCGTCTCGAACGCGAGGGCCTCATCCTGCACGAGGGGCGGTCGTGGACCGTCACGCCGATCGACCTCGACGAGATCGCAGCGCTCGCCGAACTCCGCGTCGTGCTCGAGCCGGCCGCCGCCCGTCTGGCGGTGGAGCGCGCGACGGACGCGGCGCTCGCCGAGGTCCGGGCGCACCTCGAGACCCTCCGTCCGGCGCCCGACGAGGCCGCCGGCGTGCAGGCCGGCAGCACGTTCCACCTCGACCTCGCCACGCTCGGCGGCAACCGGTTCGTCACCGAGGCGATCGCCGACGCGATGACCCGCCTGGAACGGAGCCGGTGGCTCGAGGTGCGCACGCCCGAGGCCCGGGACGCCGCGTGGGACGAGCACAGCGCCATCCTCGACGCCGTGGCGAGGCGGGACGCGGACCGCGCCGCGGAGCTCCTCGCCGCCCACGTCTCCGGCACGAACGACCGCCTCATGGCGTTCATCGCGCAGGAGCGGCGCCGCCTGCGCGGTGCCGGCATGGCCGTGGTCGGGAGCAGCACGCTCGACTGACGCCGCGCCTCCCGGCCGACGCCGCGTCTCCGGGCCGACGTCGGACGGGAGGAGCAGCATGGGTCGCGTGCACCGCCTCCAGACCGTCCCGCCGTTCGGCGACCTGCCCACCCCCGACGGCGTCGACGTCGTCGGGGTCGACCTGCCCGTCGGTCGGCTGACCGCGTACCGCGGCCTGCCGGACGGCCCGAGCCGCGGCAGCGTCCTGCTCGTGCCCGGGTTCACCGGGTCGAAGGAGGACTTCCGCCCGCTCGTGCCGCTCCTGCGCGATGCGGGGTGGTCGGTGCTCGCGATGAGCAGGCGGGGGCAGGGGGACTCGGCGGCGCCCGCGGACCCGGCTGCGTACACGCTCGACGAGGAAGCGGCCGACGTCGTCCGGGTCGCGGCCCTGGTCGACGACGGCGCGCCCGTGCACCTGCTCGGGCACTCACTGGGCGGTGTGATCGCGCGGGCGGCGGCCGTCGCGAGCCCGAGCGCGTTCCGGTCCGTCACGATGTTGTGCTCCGGGCCACACGGGTGGCCGAACCGGATGTTCCTGGCCCGGCGTCTGGCGGCGGAGCAGGGCAACCGGGCGCTGTTCGACGCCCAGAACCCGATCGCGATCGGCGTCGCGGACGCGGCCCTCGACCAGGCGACGCGGTTCGCCCGCATGCGGATGGACCGGTCGAGCACGGTCGGCATCACGACGACGGCCGCGATCCTCGAGCTGGCCGACGACACCACCGCGGCGCTCCGGGACACCGGGCTGCCGACCCTCGTCGCGCACGGCGAGGACGACGCAGCGTGGCCGCAGGTGTGGCAGCACGACATGGCCGAACGGCTCGGCGCGCGGTACGCGGTGATCCCGGACAGCGCGCACAGCCCGGCGATCGAGGCTCCGGAGGCGACCGCGAGGTTGCTCGACGGGTTCCTCGCGGACGCCTGAGCGCCGGACGCACGGAGCGCCGGTCCTTCCGGGTAGGTTCGGCAGCGACCCCACCCGAGGAGGCCACGTGTCCGGTGCCGCGATCGCCGTCGACGACTTCGTGATGCGGTTCGGTGACCGCACGGTGGTGGACGGCCTGTCGTTCCAGGTGGGTGCGGGTGAGACCTTCGGACTGCTCGGCAGCAACGGTTCGGGCAAGACGACCACGATCCGGGCGCTCCTCGGCATCACCGAGCCGACGTCCGGCTCCCTGACGATCGACGGCGCCCGCTACCGGGCCACGGCAGGCGGCGGGGTCGGGTACCTGCCCGAGGACCGCGGGCTCTACCGCAAGGAGACCGTCCTCGACGTCATGACGTACTTCGCGCGGCTCAAGGGGATGACGTCGCGGCACGCGAGCGTGTGGTCGCAGGCGTACCTCGAGCGCGTCGGGCTCGCCGACAAGGGGCGGCTCCGCGTCGACAAGCTGTCCGGCGGTCAGCAGCAGAAGGTCCAGCTCGGCATCACGATCATGGACCGGCCCCGGCTGCTCATCCTCGACGAGCCGACCAAGGGCCTGGACCCGGTGAACCGGCGGTTGCTGCTCGACCTCGTCGACGAACGCCGGGCCGACGGCGCGACCGTCATCCTCGTGACGCACCACATGGACGAGGTCGAGCGGCTCTGCGACCGGATCCTGCTCCTCCGTGACGGCGTCGCGGCGGCGTACGGGTCGATCCCCGAGGTGCAGGACCTGTTCGGCGGGGCCGTCGCCCGCGTGCACGCCGAGCGCGAGGTCCCCGTGAGCCCGCGCTACCGCGTCATCCGGCGCGAGGGTCACGTGACCGACCTGGCGCCGACCGAGCCGACCGACGGCGCGGACCTCCTGGCCTCGCTCGTCGCGGCAGGCATCGGCGTGACCGGGTTCGAGATGCGGCGCATCCCGCTCGACGAGATCTTCGTGCAGGTCTACGGGCACGACGCCGGTGTCGAGACGCCCGTGCCCACGCCGGTCGCGGCGGAGGCCCGGGCGTGAGCGGGCGGTTCGGCAGCGGCCGGCTGGGCACCGTCGTTCGGTTCGAGTTCGTCCGCACCATCAAGAAGCCGTCGTTCTGGATCGGCACGCTGGCGCTCCCCGTGCTCATCGTCGTCGTCGGGCTGCTCGTGGGCGCGGGCAACGCGGCCGGAGCCGACTCCGTCACGAGCATCGGTGCGGCGACGAAGGTCCCGTTCACGTACGTCGACCACTCGGGTCTCGTCTCGGAACGGGTCGCGGCACGGTGGGGAGGCACGCCCACGTCCGACGCGCGGGCGGCGGTCGCCCGCGTCCGGGCCGGCACGCTCGACGCCTTCGTCGAGTTCCCGGCCGACCCGGCGACGGGCACGATCGAGGTCGCGGCACGCGACGCCGGACTCTTCGGCAACCAGAAGTACGCGAACACGGCGACGAAGGTCCTGCACGCGAGCGTCGCCGCGCGCGTGCACGACCCGGAGGCCGTCCGGCTCCTGCGGGGGACCCCCGCCACGAACGTCACCGCCTACGCGCACGGACACGTCGCCCCCGGATGGGCGTCCGCGCTCCCGCCGATGGTGTTCGCGGCGGCGTTCTTCGCGCTCGTGCTGTTGCTGGCGGCGCGCATGGTCACGGTCGTGGTCGAGGAGAAGGAGAACCGCATCTCCGAGATGATCCTGACGACGCTCGACGCGACCGTGCTCGTCCGCGGCAAGGTGATCGCGATGCTGCTCGTCGTGCTCGTGCAGCTCGCGGTGTTCCTCGTGCCGTCGCTCGCGACGATCGGGGTCGTCCTGCCCGTGCTGGCGGCGCGGTTCGGGCCGATCCCCGTCGACCCGTGGCGGATGCTCGTCGGGGCGCTGCTGCTCGTCGGCGGCGTGCTCCTGGCGTCGAGCCTGTTCGTGACGGTCGGCGCCGCGGTGCCGACCATCAAGGACGCCAGTGCGCTGCAGTCGGTGGCGCTGTTCTCGGTGCTCATCCCCGTGTACGCGGTGTTCTTCGTGCTGACGAACCCGACGTCCCCGGTGACGGCCGTGTTCACGTATTTCCCGACGTTCACGCCGGTCACCGCGATGCTCCGGAACGCGATGGGGACCCTGGACCCGGTCGCGTCGGTGGTGTGCGTCCTCGAGCTCTACGTGGCGGCGTTCCTCGTCCTCCGCTTCGCGGTGTTCCTCTTCCGGCACTCCGTCGCGCAGTACGGCAGCAAGGTGACGCTGCGGCAGGTGCGGTCCTGGCGGTCCGCGCGCCGACCGACGGACTCGTCCTCGGCCTCCTGACCGGTCACACGCCGACTTGCGTCAGGTCGACGCAACTTTTGACACGTGGACTTGACGTCCAGCTGGTGGTGAGTAAAGTTGAGTCCAGCAGGCGCAAGTCCTGCGACGACTTCCATCGGTCCCGCCGCGACGGCAGGGCCAGCACCAACAGAAGGAGACCCAACACATGGGACGTGCAGTAGGCATCGACCTCGGAACGACCAACTCGGTCGTCTCGGTCCTCGAGGGTGGTGAGCCCACCGTCATCGCGAACGCCGAGGGCATGCGCACCACGCCGTCGATCGTGGCGTTCACGAAGGACGGCGAGGTCCTCGTCGGCGAGACCGCCAAGCGGCAGGCCGTCACGAACGTCGACCGCACCATCGCCTCGGTCAAGCGCCACATGGGCACGAACTGGAAGGTCGACGTCGACGGCAAGGGGTACACCCCGCAGGAGATCTCGGCGCGCATCCTCGGCAAGCTCAAGCGCGACGCGGAGCAGTACCTGGGCGAGGACGTCACCGACGCCGTCATCACGGTGCCGGCGTACTTCAACGACGCCGAGCGGCAGGCCACGAAGGAGGCCGGTGAGATCTCCGGCCTCAACGTGCTCCGCATCATCAACGAGCCCACCGCCGCGGCGCTCGCGTACGGCCTCGACAAGGGCAAGGAGGACGAGCTCATCCTCGTCTTCGACCTCGGTGGTGGCACCTTCGACGTCTCCCTGCTCGAGGTGGGCAAGGACGACGACTTCTCCACCATCCAGGTCCGCGCCACCGCCGGTGACAACCGCCTCGGTGGTGACGACTGGGACGCCCGGATCGTCGACCACCTCGTCAAGAAGTTCAAGGACGCCCACGGTGTCGACCTGTCCACGGACAAGATCGCGCGTCAGCGCCTCAAGGAGGCCGCGGAGCAGGCGAAGAAGGAGCTCAGCTCCCAGATGAGCGCGAGCATCCAGCTCCCGTACCTCACGCTGACGAGCGACGGCCCCCTCAACCTCGACGAGACCATCTCGCGCGCGCAGTTCGAGCAGATGACCTCCGACCTGCTCGACCGCACCAAGAAGCCGTTCAACGACGTCATCCGCGAGGCCGGGGTCAAGGTCTCCGACATCGCGCACGTCGTGCTCGTCGGTGGCTCCACCCGCATGCCGGCCGTGGCCGACGTCGTGCGGCAGCTCACCGGTGGCAAGGAGCCGAACAAGGGCGTCAACCCGGACGAGGTCGTCGCCGTCGGCGCCGCGCTCCAGGCCGGTGTCCTCAAGGGCGAGCGCAAGGACGTCCTCCTCATCGACGTCACGCCGCTCTCGCTCGGCATCGAGACCAAGGGCGGCACGATGACCAAGCTCATCGACCGCAACACCGCGATCCCGACCAAGCGCAGCGAGACCTTCACGACCGCCGACGACAACCAGCCGTCGGTCGCGATCCAGGTGTTCCAGGGCGAGCGCGAGTTCACCCGCGACAACAAGGCGCTCGGCACGTTCGAGCTCACCGGCATCGCACCGGCCCCGCGCGGCATCCCGCAGATCGAGGTCACGTTCGACATCGACGCCAACGGCATCGTGCACGTGTCCGCGAAGGACAAGGGCACCGGCAAGGAGCAGTCGATGGTCATCTCGGGCGGCTCGTCGCTGTCCAAGGACGACATCGAGCGCATGGTCCGCGAGGCCGAGGAGCACGCGGCCGAGGACAAGGCGCGTCGTGAGGCCCAGGAGACCCGCAACTCGGCCGAGCAGCTCGCCTACTCGATCGAGAAGCTCATCAAGGAGAACGACGACAAGCTCCCCGCGGACGTCAAGTCCGAGGTCCAGGGTGACGTCGACGCGCTCAAGTCCGCGCTCAACGGCGACGACGACGCGGCGGTCAAGTCCGCGTTCGACAAGCTGAACGAGTCGCAGAGCAAGCTGGGCCAGGCGATCTACGCCCAGGGCCAGCAGGCCGACGCAGCCGGTGCCGCCGGTGCGACCGACGGTGCCGCGACCGGTGACGACGAGGACATCGTCGACGCCGAGGTCGTGGACGACGAGGACGACAAGAAGTAACCCATGGCAGACGAGAACCGCAACGAGAACGAACACGAGGAGCCGATCGTCCGCGACAAGCGGCGGATCGACCCCGAGACGGGCGAGCTGCGGTCGGAGTCGGCGGCGGGGGCGGACGACGCCCCCGCCGGCACCCCCGGCCAGACGTCCGAGGACGGCGGCACGGCAGACGTCGGCGGCACCGAGGACCTGGTGGATGCCGAGGACGCCGACGTCGAGCTGAGCCCGGAGGACCAGGCACTGCTCGACGACGCGGCCCGCGGCCTCCGCGAGGACACACTCACCGTCGACGAGCGCGACCTGGTCGCCGAGATGCGCGCGGACATGCTCCGGGCACAGGCCGAGCTGGTGAACTTCCGGAAGCGCGTCGAGCGCGACCGCGAGGCCAACCGCGACGCCGTGATCGCCGAGGTCGTGCGCGCGCTGCTCCCGGCACTCGACGACCTCAACCGCGCCGAGGCCCACGGCGACCTCGCCGAGGGCCCGATGCAGGTCATCGCGTCGAAGCTCCGCGGCGGGTTCGACCGCTTCGGCCTCACCCCGATCGGCGAGAAGGGCGAGAAGTTCGACCCGCAGGTCCACGAGGCGATCGTGCAGCTCCCGACGCCGGGTGCGACGGAACAGACCGTCGCCGACGTCGTCGAGCCGGGCTACAAGCTCGGCGAGCGGGTGCTCCGCGCCGCCAAGGTCGCGGTGTCGGTGCCCGCCTGACGATCGACCCCGGCGAGCGGGAGCCCGTGTGGGCTCCCGCTCGCCCCGGTTCCGGGTGCGACCCGCCCCGGGACCCCGAGACGACATGACGAAGGAGGTGTCGGTTGGCCAGTCAGGACTGGTTCGACAAGGACTTCTACGCGGTCCTCGGCGTCTCCAAGGACGCGTCGGACGCGGACATCAAGAAGACCTACCGCAAGCTCGCGCGGCAGTACCACCCGGACTCGAACCCGGGCAACGCCTCGGCTGAGGCGAAGTTCAAGGAGATCTCCGAGGCCTACTCCGTGCTCTCCGACAAGGAGCAGCGCGCCGAGTACGACCAGATCCGCGCCATGGGCTCCGGTGCGCGCTTCACGGCGGGTGCGCCGGGCGGTGCCGGTGGCTTCGAGGACGTCTTCGGCGGCATGTTCGGTGGGGGCGGCGGCGGTCAGCGCGTCCGCTTCGGCCAGGGCGGCGGCGGTGGCTTCGAGGACATCCTCGGCGGCATGTTCGGTGGGGGCGGTGGCTTCGGCCAGTCCTCCGGCGGCTACCGCGGGTTCGGCGGTCCGACGAAGGGCCGCGACGTCACCGCGTCGACCACGCTCGACTTCACGACCGCCATCGCGGGCGACACGGTCAAGCTGACGCAGGGCTCCGGACGCCCCGTCAACGTCCGCATCCCCGCCGGTGTGGCCGACGGCCAGAAGATCCGGCTCAAGGGTCGGGGCGAGCCGAGCCCCGACGGTGGCGAGGCCGGCGACCTCGTCGTGACCGTGCAGGTCCGCAGGCACCCGGTGTTCGAGCGCGACGGGCTGAACCTCCGCGTCGACGTCCCCGTGACGTTCGTCGAGGCCGCGCTCGGCGCCACCATCGAGGTCCCGACGCTCGGCGGCGGCCCGGTCAAGCTCCGGGTGGCTCCGGGGACCCCGTCCGGACGCGTCCTGCGCGTCAAGGGCCGCGGCGTGACGACGAAGAACGGGACGGGCGACCTGCTCGCGACCGTCCAGGTCGCCGTGCCGTCCCACCTGACCCCGTCGGCACGCGAGGCGGTGGAGGCACTCGCCACGGCCCTCCCGGCCGAGAACCCGCGCGACGACCTGATCGCGCGCGCCCGGGAGTCCTGAGGCCATGGACGAGTACTCGCCGGTCCTCGCGATCGCGATGGCGGCGGAACTGGCGGGGCTCCACCCGCAGACGCTGCGGCAGTACGACCGGCTCGGGCTGGTCGTGCCGCAGCGGACGCGGGGTGGGTCCCGCCGGTACTCCATGCGCGACGTCACGCAGCTGCGCGAGGTCGCCCGGCTCGGCGCCGAGGGCGTCAGCCTCGAGGGCATCCGCCGCGTGATCGACCTCGAGAACGAGAACACCGCGCTCCGCGCCCGGGTCCGCGAGCTCGAGAGCGCACTCGCCGACGAGCTCATCAGCCGTCCCGGCGCTCGGATCTTCGCGGCGACCATGACCGGAGGCGCGGTGCCGCTCCGTGCGGGGTCCCGGCCGGAGCGCAACACAGCCGTCGTGCTCTGGCGTCCCCGGGGGGACTGAGGCCCCGCGTTCCCAGCGCGGCCCGGTAGCCTCCCACGATGCCCTCGTTCGACTTCGTGGACCACTTCCGGCGTTTCCCGGAGGTCGAGGAGCCCGATCTCATGGCGATCGACGGCACCGACCGGTTCATGCTCGACGAGGCGCCGCTCATCCACGGCGACGCCCTCCGACACCCGGGGGCCGTGACCGTCGTCGACGACCAGTTCGGGGTGCTCACCCTCGGCGTGATCGCCCTGCACGGCGCGAGCGAGGTCCGCGTGCTGCAGGACTCGCTCGTGGGGGAGCGGGCGCTCGCCGCGAACGCCGGCACGTTCGGCCGCGGCGGTTTCCAGCACCCGCAGAACGACGAGGAGGCGTTCGAGGACGCGCGCCTCGTGCTGTTCCGCCTGCCGAAGTCGCTCGACCGGCTCGACGAGATCGCCCGGGCGGTGGCGCGGTTCGCCGCTCCGGACGTCGTGCTCCTGGCCGGGGGCCGGACGAAGTACATGACGCTGTCGCAGAACGACGTCCTCCGCCGCTCGTTCGGTGATGTCACGGCGAGCCGCGGACGGCACCGCTCCCGCCTGCTCGTCGCGACGGACCCGCTCCGCGCCGCGGCGAACCGCGCGTCGATCACGGACCCGTGGCCCCGCCGGGTGTTCTCGGACGAGCTCGGGTTCACCGTCGCCGCGCACGGCGGTGTGTTCGCGGGCACGGCGCTCGACCAGGGCACGCGGGTGTTGCTCGACGTGGCGGACGAGGCGGTGCCCGGAGCCCGTGACGTGGTCGACCTCGGGTGCGGCAGCGGGGTGATCGCGACCGCGGTGGCGCGCCGTCGGCACGGGGTGCACGTCGTCGCGACCGACGTCGCCACGTCGGCCGTGACCTCGGCGCGGCTGACGGCGGACCTCGCGGGGGTCGGCGACCGGGTGACGACGGTGCGGTCCGATGCCGGCGACGAGCTCGACGACGAGAGCGCCGACCTCGTGCTGTGCAACCCGCCGTTCCACGACGAGACCGCGGTGACCACGGACGTCGCGGTGGAGATGTTCCGGCACGCGGCCACGGTCCTCCGCCCCGGCGGCGAGCTCTGGGTCGTCTGGAACTCGCACCTGCGCTACCGCCCGATCCTGGAGCGCCTCGTGGGGCCGACCCGGCAGGTCACGCGCACCCCGAAGTTCACGGTGACGGCCTCGACGCGCCGCTGAGCTCGTCCGTCGCCGCGCGCCTCGCGCCTGCGCGCCCCAGCGACAACTGCGCCGTCGTTGACGCGCGCACTCGTCGCGGGCGAGCGCACTCTCGCGCACTCGTCGCGGGCGAGCGCACTCTCGCGCGCACTCGTCGCGGGCGAGCGCACCCTCGCCGGTCATGGTCGCAGCGGTAGCCCCGCACCGAGCAGTTTGCGCGCGAGGTCGTGGCGCCGAAAGAGCTCCGCCCACCGAACGCGGCGGACGGCTCGGACCTCGGGCAGCGCCCGCACCCAGTCCTCCCGGTACTTCTCGTCGATGACGACCTGCTCGGCGCTCCGGCCGCCACGGAGTGCCGGATCGCGGTACTTCCCCTCGCCGTCGAACTCGAGCACGACGCCCTGGTCCGGGAACCAGAAGTCGACACGGGCGAGGCTGCCGCGCGGTGAACGGAACTCGTGCTGGAGCACGGGCGTCGGTGCGCTGAGTTCGTGCAGCACGACCCGCATCAGGCTCTCGCCGACGGACTCCGCTCGGGCGTCGGCGAACGCGATCGCCCGAGTGGCTCGTGCCGCCCCGCGAGGCCCCGCGTCGTCGACCAATGCGAGGACGGACCGACGGTCGAGGCCCCGCCGGAGCGCCTGATCCAGCACGATCACCGACGAGCGGAAGGCCATGGTGCGGGCGAGGTCGGCGGCCGTGACGGTGGGGCTGCTCGCGCGCACCAGGTGGCCGAGCACCGTGACGGCGATGCTGTCGGTGGACGTGGTGGGGTGGAGCACGACGGAGCGGCGGCGGGTCTCGCTGCGGACCCGGTCCGGCTCGGTGAGGGCGACCCGGTCCGGCCACCCGCCGAGGACCGACCAGTCGTGGACCGCGGCGGCCGAGCAGTGCGCGACGATCCGGCGTTCCCCCAGTGTCGGCGCGACGGCCGCGATCCGGACGAGGTGTCGCTCACGCTCGTCGAGGCGCTCCCACGCGTCCCGGTGGACGTAGGTTCCGCGGAGGAGCCGGACCAGCGTCGGTTCGCGCGCCGTGCCTCCCGGCTGTGCCAGCAGGGCGGCGCGTTGCAGCGAGCGAGCGACGTCCGGCGGGGTGCGGACGTCGACGCGGATGAGTTCGAGCATCTGCCGATGCTCCCGGTCTCGGCGTCGTCGCGCTGGCGCTCTCCACAGGGCGGGCGTGCAGTGCGCGCCGGAACGACGAAGTGCGCGGTCAGACGACCGCGCACTTGTCGTTGTCACGCGCACTCCGGGGAGCGAAGCCGCGCGCGCCGGCCCTCAGGCGGGCACGTAGTCGAACGTGTCGGGGTCCGGCCCGGTCCGCTGCCCCTTGTCGAGCGACGTGATGTCGGTCATGTCCTCGCCCGAGAGCTCGAAGTCGAACAGGGCGAAGTTCTCCTCGACGCGGGATCGGGTGACCGACTTCGGGAACACGATGTCGCCGCGCTGGATGTGCCAGCGGAGCACGACCTGCGCGGGCGTCTTGTCGAGGGCCGAGGCGATGCGGGTGATCGTCGGGTCGTCGAGCACGAGGCCCTGCGCGATCGGGGACCACGCCTCGGTGGCGATCCCGAGCTCGCTGTCGGCCGCACGCAGCGGATCCTGCACGAGGTAGGGGTGGACCTCGATCTGGTTCACCGCGGGGGTGACCGTCGTCTCGTCGCGCAGACGGTGCAGGTGGTGCGCCTGGAAGTTCGAGACGCCGATGGAGCGAGAGGTCCCCGCGTGGTAGAGCTCCTCGAGCGCCTTCCACGTCGGCACGAAGTCGATCACGGTCGCCAGCGGCCAGTGGATGAGGAACAGGTCCATGTAGCCACCGAGCAGCTCGGCCGACTTCTTGCCGTTCTCGAGCGCGGCGTCGGGAGCGTGGAACCCGTTGTTGAGCTTCGAGGTGATGAAGATCTCCTCACGGGGGATCCCCGATGCGGCGACGGCCTCGCCGACCTCCTTCTCGTTGCCGTACATCTCGGCCGTGTCGATGTGGCGGTAGCCGACCTCGAGGGCGGTGAGCACCGCCTCCTTGGTCTGCTCCGCGGGGATCTGGAACACCCCGAAGCCGAGCTGCGGGATGGTGCGGCCGTCGTTCAGGGTGATGTCGGGAACGGTGCTGGTCACGGTGCTCCTTCGTCTGGGTGGTGGTGCCGGGCGGCACCCGTGCCGAGCGGCACCCGTCGAGTCAACACCCCGCTCCGAGCGAACGCTCCGGGAACGTCCGGCCGGGGTCGGCCCGGAGGCCCGGCACCCGTCCAGCGGGCGCGTCCGGCCGGGAGGCCCGGCACCCGTCCGGCTGGCGCGTCCGGCCGGGAGGCCCGGCACCGCCCGCGGCAGGTCCGGTCCGGGAGGCCCGCCTCCCGCCCGGTGATCGGGTCCGGTCCCTCAGATGGCCAGCGAGGCCGTGATGTAGGAGCGCAGCGCCTCGCCGTAGGCCGTCGCGGCGTCCGGCGCGGCGAAGGTCCGCTCGACGTCGTCGATGCGGCAGGTCACGGTGTGCACGACGCCCCGGTCCGCGGTCTCGATGCGCGTGAGCCCCACGAACGCCGGCCCGAGCAGCGTCCGGAGCTGGTCCTCGCGCGGGATCCAGAGTGCGTCGTCGGCCGCCACGGAGTCGAGTGCCCACTCGGTCGTGCCGTTGAAGCCGAGGATCGTGCCGCTCGGGTACTCGTGCTTCTCGATCGTCATCTCGGACACGGTGTAGACGTCGTCGTCGACCCCGGGCTTGTCGATGACGAAGCGGTCCCCGGTCTCGGGGTGCCACCGGAGTCCCGCCTCGCGCAGGGTCCGGGCCAGGTCGACGCTGATCATGGCTCCACCATGCCACGCGGTGGTGGATCCGGACTCGGGTGCCGCCGACCGCCGGTACACGGAGTCTGACGGAGTGTCGTGGACGCAGGGACTAACATTCCGTCGCAGCTCAAGGCGGCGCCCCCGGGAGGTCCGGGGACCGCGCCGCAAGGTGACGACGACCGGAGCGGTGGGGGCCCGACGCGGCCGATGCCGCACCGTGTCCCGACCGCCGGCACCGCAGCGCGGGGCCGAGAGAAGGACCCAGATGACCCTCGAACGCGAGGAACTGCGAACCGACTGGACCGCCATGCTCGCGGAGGACGCCGCGAGCGGGGTGCCCACGGGCCTCCCTGCGGGGGTCCGCGGCACGGCGATCCCGGCGACGGTGCCGGGGCAGATCCACACGGACCTGGAGCGTGTGGGCCTCGTGCCCGACCCGACGCGCAACCGCGACGAGGAGCTCGTGCGCTGGGTCGGCCAGGCCGACTGGGCGTACCGGCGGCGGATCGACGTCGACCCGCGCGGACACGACCGGGTCGACCTCGTCGCGGACGGTCTCGACACCGTGGCGTCGCTGTCCCTCGACGGCGTGTCGATCGGGTCGACACGGAACATGCACCGGCGCTACCGGTTCGACCTGCGGGACCGGACCGGGGGCACGAACGAACGCACGGACCGCGAGCTCGAGATCCTGTTCGAGTCGCCCTACCGCGAGACCGAGCGCATGGCGGACCGGTTCGGCAGCATGCCCGGCCCCTACGACGAGCCGTTCGCGTACGTGCGGAAGATGGCGTCGAACTTCGGCTGGGACTGGGGCCTGACGTGCGTGACGAGCGGACCCTGGCGCCCGATCGCCATCGAGCGCTGGTCGACCGCCCGGCTGCGCGACGTCCGTCCACTCGTCGACGTCGAGGCGGGCGAGGGCGTCCTCGACGCGCACATCGCGATCGAACGCTCCGGTCCGACGCCGGCCGGTGCGACGACGGCGGACCGCGACCACGACGGTGAGGACGACGACCTCGTGCTCGTCGTCACGGTGTCCGGGCACGACACGAAGCAGCGGTCGCGGGTGACGGTGACGCCGAAGGAGGACGAGGCCGTCGTGACGGTCCGGATCCCCGACGCGCGGCTCTGGTGGCCCCGGGGGTACGGCGAGCAGGCGCTGTACGACGTCGAGGTGCAGGTGCAGACCACCGACGGCGAGGTCCTCGACCGCGACGTGTTCCGGACGGGCTTCCGGTCCCTCCGGGTCGACACCGAGCCCGACGCCACCGGCCGCCCCTTCACCATCGTGGTGAACGGCGTGCCGATCGACGTGCGCGGGGTGAACTGGATCCCCGACGACGTCATCGTGTCCCGGGTCGACCGTGCCCGGTACGCCGCGCGGCTCGCCCAGGCGACGGCGTGCAACGCGAACCTCGTGCGGGTGTGGGGCGGCGGCGTGTACGAGTCGCGGGACTTCTACGAGGAGTGCGACGCCCGGGGCCTGCTCGTGTGGCAGGACTTCCTGTTCGCCTGCTCCGCGTACCCCGAGGGCGAGCCCATGCGCTCCGAGGTCATCGCCGAGGCCCGGGACAACGTGGCGCGCCTGAGCCGGCACCCGAGCCTGGTCGTCTGGAACGGCAACAACGAGAACATCTGGCTCCACGACGACATGGGCTGGGCGGCGGAGCTCGGTGACCGACCGTGGGGCCTCGACTACTACCTGGACCTGCTGCCGACCATCGTCGACGCGGTGGACCCGTCGCGCTTCTACACGGCGGCGAGCCCCTGGTCCGGCGACGAGCGCGTGTACGCGAACGACGTCGACCACGAGACCCACCACTCGTGGCAGGTCTGGAACCAGATCGGCGACGAGCACTACCGCGACAGCGTGCCGCGGTTCGTCAGCGAGTTCGGCTGGCAGGCACCCCCGCAGTGGCGGACGATCCGGGAGGCCGTCGACGACGACCCGATGACCCCGACGTCGCCCGGCGTCGTGCACCACCAGAAGGCCGAGGACGGCATGGGCAAGCTCGCCCGTGGCCTCGCGCCGCGGTTCCCCGTGCCGCAGGGCGACACCGACGACGTGTTCGACCGCTGGCACTACCTGACGCAGCTGCAGCAGACCCGGGCGATCGCGACGGGTGTGGAGCACTGGCGCACCCACTGGCCGCACAACACGGGCGTCGTGGTGTGGCAGCTCAACGACCTGTGGCCGGTCGCGTCGTGGTCGGCCGTCGACGGCGCCGGACGTCCGAAGCCCCTGTTCCACGAGCTGCGTCGCCTGTACGACGACGTGCTCCTGGCGATCGTGCCGATCGAGCCGCCCGCGGCGGGGGAGCGGGACCGGCCCCTCGACGGACGGGACCGTGCCGCCGACCCGGGAGGCGCGCACCCCGCGACCCTGTCCCTCCCCGTCCCCGGGGCGGCCGACCCCGCCACCGAGCCGGGCCGTCCGACGGTCGGCAGCGACGAGGAGGCCCTCGGGGACCTCGCAGACACCGCGGTCCTCGACCCCGGGACCGTGCGCGGTCGACGACGCGACCGGGAGGCGGACCGCCGCGTGCCCGTCGAGATCGCGATCCGGTCCTCCCGGCGGGGACTGACGACGACGGTGCGGGTGCGGCGGATCGACCTGACCGGACGGATCCTTCAAGAGGTCGTGCTGCCGGTCGAACTCGCCGGGCCGGGCGTGCTGCGGCTCGCGGTGCCCGACCACGTCGGTGTCGTCGACGACCCCGCCGAGGAACTCATCGTGGCGGACATGGACTGGCGCCGGGCGGTGTGGACGCCCCTGCCGGACCAGGAGATGCACTGGCGGCCGGCCGAGTACCGCGTGTGGGTCGAGGACGCCGCGTCGGGGTCGGTGCTCACGGTCGAGGCGCAGGGGCTCGTCCGCGACCTGCTCGTCCAGCCCGACCGGGTGAGTCCGACGGGCCGCGTCGACCGCGGGTTCATGACGCTGCTGCCGGGGGAGCGCGTGCCCTTCCGGCTCGACGGCGTCCGGGCCGACCGGAGCGCCGAGCTCGTGCGGGCGCCCGTGCTGCTCACGCTCGACCGGGTGCTCGCGGACGAGGCCGCGGCCGCCAGTACCCGCTAGCCCGGGCGGCACCGAGCCTGTCCTGAGAGCATCCCGGTGCCACTGGGCTTCCGGGCGAGGCGGCGTTACCATGGAGCATCACGGACTCCCCGGGGTCGCTTCGACGGCGATGCGCTCCCGACGAGTTCCAGACAAGGAGTGGACATCATGTTCCAGGGCCTCACCGGCATCCACCTGATCATCATCCTCGGCATCATCGTGCTGCTGTTCGGTGCGACGAAGCTGCCGGCCCTCGCCAAGGGTCTGGGGCAGTCGATCACCATCTTCAAGAAGGAGATGGAGACCAACCACGACGCTCCGACCACGACGACCACGACCACGACGGCGGCGCCGCAGGCCGGCACCGTGCAGCCGACCGTGCAGCAGGAGCCGGTCCTCAACCCGGCCCCGTCGGTCCAGCCGCAGTCGGACCACCGCGTCTGAGACACCGCGTCCGGGTCGCCGCGCGCGGCCCGCTGCATACCCCGCCGGCACCGCCGGAGGACTCCCAGCCCCGGGACCGAGACCGCCGCAGCCTCTGTGAGGCGCGGCGGTCTCGTCGTTCCCGCCGCAGCCTCTGTGAGGCGCGGCGGTCTCGTCGTTCCCGCCGCAGCCTCTGTGAGGCGCGGCGGTCTCGTCGTTCCCGGGGATAGCGTCGGTGGCGGTGCCCGACGCGTGGGCGCCGAGAGGAGGCCCCCATGGGCAAGGTGTGGTTCATCACGGGCACGTCCCGCGGACTCGGCCGTGAGTTCGCCCTCGCTGCCCTGGGGCGCGGTGACCGGGTCGCGGCGACGGCGCGCGACGCGGCGACGCTCGACGACGTGGTGGCCGCCTACGGTGGCGCGGTCCTGCCGCTGACGCTCGACGTCACCGACCGCGCGCAGGTCGACGACGCGGTCCGCCGCGCGCACGAACGCTTCGGACGCCTCGACGTGGTGGTCAACAACGCCGGGTACGGCCACTTCGGGTTCGTCGAGGAGCTCACCGACGCCGAGCTCCAGGACCAGCTCGACACGAACCTGTTCGGGGTGCTGCACGTGACGCAGGCGGTGCTCCCGATCCTGCGGGCGCAGGGCTCCGGTCACATCGTGCAGATCTCGACGATCGGCGGCATCGCGGCGTTCCCGATGATCGGGGCGTACCACGCGTCGAAGTGGGCGCTCGAGGGGCTGACCGAGGCCCTCGCGCAGGAGGTGCGCGGCTTCGGCGTCGACGTGACGCTCGTCGAGCCCGGCGGGTTCTCGACGGACTGGGCCGGGTCGAGCGCCCGGCACTCCGCGCCCATGCCGGCGTACGACGGGCTCCGTGAGCAGGTCCTCGCGGGGCGGGCCGCCGCGAGTGCCGGCCGGGGTGACCCCACGGCGACCGGGGCGGCGCTGCTCCGCATCGTCGACGCCGACGACAAGCCCCTGCGGGTGCTGTTCGGGGAGCAGCCGACGCACCTCGTCAAGACGCTCTACGCCGACCGCCTGCGGACCTGGGTGGAGTGGGAGCCGGTGTCGCTCGCTGCGCAGGGCGGGACGCACGCCGGCGAGCCGGCCGCCGGATGACCGACGGGGCCGACGGATCCGGCGCGTCCGACGGATCCGGCGCCTCCGACGGATCCGGCGCGCCCGGCGCGTCCGGCGCGTCCGGCAGCGTCGACGCCGATCGGCCGGGAGGCCCGGCACCCCTCCACCGCGACCGTCGCGTCGTGCTCGTGGTCGCCGTCCTCGCCACGTTCGTCGTCGGCCTCGACAGCAGCGTCGTGAACGTCGCCCTGCCGTCGATCGGCCGGGAGCTCGGCGGCGGGATCGTCGTGCAGCAGTCGACGGTCGACGCCTACCTCGTGACCCTCGGGGCGCTCATCCTGGTCGCGGGCTCGGTGTCCGACCTCGTCGGGCGGGTCCGGGTCGTCACCTGGGGACTCGTCCTGTTCGGGCTCGCGTCGGTCGCGTGTGCGATCGCCCCGACGGGCGGCGTGCTCGTGGGCGCGAGGGCCGTGCAGGGCGTCGGGGGCGCGCTCGTGACGCCGAGTTCGCTCGCGCTCGTCATCGCCGCGTACCGGGGTGCGGCACGGGCCCGGGCGATCGGCACGTGGACGGCGTGGTCGAGCGCGTCGGTCATCGCCGGGCCCGTGATCGGTGGGGTCGTGGTGGACTCGATCGGCTGGCGCTGGGTGTTCGTCCTCACGGCGGCGCCGATCGCGGTGACGATCCCGCTCGTCCGTCGGGTCACCGGGGACGTGCGCGCGACGGACCGGCCCGCGATCGACGTCGTGGGTGCCGGCCTCGCCGTGCTCGGGGTGGGGGCGCTCGTCCTCGGTCTCATCGAGCAGGAACGCCTCGGATGGGCGTCGCCGCTCGTGGTCGTCGCACTCGCCGTCGGGGTGGGGGCGCTCGCCGTGTTCGTGCCGTGGGAGCGCCGCGTGGTGGCCCCGTTGCTGCCCCTCGACCTGTTCCGTGCCCGGTCGTTCACGGTCGGGAACCTCACGACGCTCGCGGTCTACGGCGCGCTCGGCCTGTCCGGGTTCACGGTGACGCTGTTCCTGCAGGAGGTCTGGGGGCTCTCCGCCTGGCTGGCGGGCGTGGCGACCCTGCCCCCGACGCTCGTGCTGCTCGGGTTCTCCACGACGGTCGGGCGGTGGTCCGGCCGCACGGGGCCCCGGTGGTTCATGGCGGGCGGCCCGGTGCTCGCGGGGCTCGGCGTCCTGGTCATGCTCGGCGCCGGGGACCGCCCGCGGTACTTCGCGACCGTGTTCCCGGGCATGCTCCTCATGGGTGTCGGGTTGACCCTCATGGTGGCGCCGTTGACGAGCGCCGTGCTCGGGTCCGTCGCGGAGACGCGGGCGGGTGTCGGCTCGGCCGTGAACAACGCGGTCGCCCGGATCGCGAGCCTGGTGCTCGTGGCCCTGGCGGGGGTCGTGCTCGGCGCCGACGGCATGAGCGTGGCCGGCTTCCACCGCGCGGTCGTCGTCATGGCCGCGTTGCTCGTGGCGGGCGGCACCGTGTCCGCGATCGGCATCAGGAACCCGCGCCGCGATCTCCCGACGCTGGCGGACGCGGTGCCGTCGGAGTAAACTTGAGTCAACAGGACTCAAGGTGCCGGAACCACCGCACCAGGACATCAGGACCACAGGAAAGGACGCCCCCATGGCCAACCTGCAGGGCGCTCCCGCGTCGCAAGAGCAGCAGAAGACCGCACTCGAGCAGTACGGCGTCGACCTCACGGCGATCGCGCGGAGCGGCAAGCTCGACCCGGTGATCGGACGCGACTCGGAGATCCGCCGCATCTCGCAGGTGCTCACGCGCCGGACCAAGAACAACCCCGTGCTCATCGGCGAGCCCGGCGTCGGCAAGACCGCCGTCGTCGAGGGGCTCGCGCAGCGCATCGTCGCCGGTGACGTCGCCGACAGCCTCAAGGACAAGCGGCTCGTCTCGCTCGACCTCGCCGCGCTCGTCGCCGGGGCGAAGTACCGCGGCGAGTTCGAGGAGCGCCTCAAGGCCGTCCTCAAGGAGATCGACGACTCCGACGGCCAGGTCATCACGTTCATCGACGAACTCCACACGCTCATGGGCGCCGGCGGGGGCGAGGGCTCCGTGGCCGCCGCGAACATGCTCAAGCCGATGCTCGCCCGCGGTGAGCTCCGCCTGATCGGAGCGACCACGCTCGACGAGTACCGCGAGTACATCGAGAAGGACGCCGCGCTCGAACGCCGGTTCCAGCAGGTGTACGTCGGTGAGCCGAGCGTCGAGGACACCGTCGCGATCCTCCGTGGGCTCAAGGAGCGCTACGAGGCGCACCACAAGGTCACGATCGCCGACTCCGCCCTCGTCGCCGCCGCGGCCCTGAGCGACCGCTACATCACCGGTCGGCAGCTGCCCGACAAGGCCATCGACCTCATCGACGAGGCCGCGTCGCGCCTCCGGATGGAGATCGACTCGAGCCCCGTCGAGATCGACGAGCTGAAGCGGAGCGTCGACCGCCTCATGCTCGAGGAGTTCGCGCTCAAGAAGGAGAAGGACGACGCCTCGAAGGACCGCCTCGAGAAGCTCCGCGCCGACCTCGTTGAGCGGCAGGAGCGCCTGACAGAACTGCAGCAGCGCTGGGAGCTCGAGCGGGCCTCCCTGAACCGCGTCGGTGAACTGAAGACCCGGCTCGACGACCTCCGCATGCAGGCCGAGCGCGCCCAGCGCGAAGGCAACCTGGAGCGGGCCTCCCGGCTGCTCTACGGCGAGATCCCGGTGATCGAGCGGGAACTCGCGGAGGCCGAGCGCAACGAGCCGGCCGGTCCGCAGATGGTGAACGACCGCGTCACCGACGAGGACATCGCCGCCGTCATCGCCGCGTGGACCGGCATCCCCATGGGGCGGCTGCTCCAGGGCGAGACCGAGAAGCTCCTGCACCTCGAGACCGAACTCGGCAAGCGGATCATCGGTCAGCGCGAGGCCGTCACGGCCGTGTCCGAGGCCGTCCGGCGTTCCCGGGCGGGCATCTCCGACCCCGACCGCCCGACCGGGTCGTTCCTGTTCCTCGGCCCGACCGGCGTCGGCAAGACGGAGCTCGCGAAGGCGCTCGCCGACTTCCTGTTCGACGACGAGAAGGCCCTCGTCCGCATCGACATGAGCGAGTACGGCGAGAAGCACTCGGTCGCGCGACTCATCGGCGCCCCGCCCGGGTACGTCGGGTACGAGGCCGGCGGCCAGCTCACCGAGGCCGTCCGTCGCCGCCCGTACTCCGTGATCCTGCTCGACGAGGTCGAGAAGGCGCACGCCGAGGTCTTCGACGTCCTGCTCCAGGTGCTCGACGACGGCCGGCTGACCGATGGTCAGGGCCGCACGGTGGACTTCCGGAACACGATCCTCGTGCTCACGTCGAACCTCGGGTCGCAGTTCCTGACCGACCCGTCGCTCGGTGCTGCGGAGCGCGAGGAGTCCGTCCGCGCCATGGTGCAGCAGGCGTTCCGGCCGGAGTTCGTCAACCGCCTCGACGACATCGTCGTGTTCCAGGCGCTGACGACCGACGACCTCGGTCAGATCGTGTCGCTCTCCGTCGACCGGCTCGCGACGCGGCTCACGGACCGTCGGCTCGAGCTCGCGGTCACGCCCTCGGCCCGGACCTGGCTGGCGGAGCGCGGGTACGACCCGGTGTACGGCGCGCGGCCGCTGCGTCGCCTCATGCAGCGGCAGATCGACGACCAGCTCGCCCGGGCACTGCTGGCGGGCGACGTCCGCGACGGCGACACCGTCCGCGTCGACGTCGCCGACGACGGGGAGTCGCTGACGGTCGAGCCGTTCGTGGTGCCGGAGTTCGTCGAGTAGCGCTCGGCGGGACGGACGGGAGGCGCGGGGTGCGGAGGACGCACGCCGCGCCTCCCGTCCGTGGTGCGGGTGACCGACGCCGTGCCTCCGGGCGATCCGGCGGGTGAGACATCGCGTGGGCAGCGCCATGTCGTGTACGCGGAAGGTGCGGATCCCGGACCCGGGGCCCTACCCTCCACGGGATGCGGGTGCTGGTGGTGGATGACGAGCAGTCCCTCGCCGAGTTGATCGCCCGTGGGTTGGAACGGCAGGGGATGACCGTCGACGTGGTGTTCCGCGGCGACGAGGCGGACGAACTCCTGGCGGTGAACGACTACGACGTCGTCGTCCTGGACCGTGACCTGCCCGGGCTCCACGGCGACGAGGTCGCTCGTCGCTGCACCGCCCGTGGTGGGTGCACGCGGGTGCTCATGCTGACCGCCGCGACGACCCTGGCGGACCGCGTGGCCGGGCTCGAGCTCGGCGCCGACGACTACCTGCCCAAGCCCTTCGAGTACCCGGAGCTCGTCGCGCGGGTGCGGGCACTCGGCCGCCGGAGCGCCCCCGCTGCGCCGCCGGTGCTCGGGCACGACGGGATCGTGCTCGACACGAACCGGCTCATGGCCACCCGCGACGGGCGCCCGCTCGACCTGACGCCCAAGGAGTTCGGGCTGCTCGAGGTCCTCCTCCGGGCCGACGGCCGGTTGGTGAGCGCGGAGGAGCTGCTCGAGAAGGTGTGGGACGTCAACGTCGACCCGTTCACGTCCGCCGTGCGCGTGACGATGTCGAAGCTCCGCCGCAAGCTCGGTGAGCCCGATCCGATCAGGACGGTGCCGGGCAAGGGGTACGCGCTGTGACGACCGGGTCGGGGCGCGCCGACGGGTCGCGCCCGGGTCGAGGACCGCGGATGCGGTGGAGCATCCACACGCGCACCGCGGTGGCGTTCGGCGGCCTGTCGATGGTGCTCGCCGCGGCGGTCCTGGTGTTCGTGAACCTCATGACGCAGCGCGGGATCGTGACGGTGCTCGAACTCGACGACGGCGGAGCGTGTCCCCGCGCCGACGTCGCGGGGTGCGGCACGAGCGCGAGCCCGGTGTGGACCGTCCCCGAGGCGACCGCGTCGGCGCGCGCGGCGCTGCCGGGTGCGCCCCCTCCGGAGGGCCACACCGGCCCGAGCGGGTCCCTCGCCGGCGTCGCCCGTGTCGGGCAGCTGGTGGCGTCGCAGCAGTGGCTGTGGTCGGCGGTCGGCATCGGGACGGCCGGCCTGGTCGCCGCCGGTGCCGGCTGGCTGGTCGCCCGGGCCGTGCTCCGTCCGATCGGTGTGATCCGCGCGACCGCGGAGCGGATCTCGGCGACGACCCTGCACGAACGCATCGACCTCGGCGGCCCCGACGACGAGGTCCGACGGCTCGCGGACACGATCGACGCGTTGTTCGGACGGCTCGAGCAGGCGTTCGAGGGGCAACGTCGCTTCGTCGCCCAGGCCTCCCACGAGCTGCGGACGCCGCTCGCCCTGCAACGGGCCGCGATCCAGATCGGGCTCGAGGACGACGCCGACCCCGACACGATCCGCGCCGTCCGCCAGGAGCTCCTCGACGCGAACCGGCGGAACGAACAGTTGGTCGAGGGCCTGCTCGACCTGGCGGAGGCGGAACGGGGTGTCACCGGTCGGGCCCAGGAGGTCGACCTCGCGGACGTCGTCGAGGGCGCCGCGGCCGCGTCCCGGACTCGTGCGCGGTCCGCGGGCCTGGACCTCCACGTCCAGCCGGGCGACGGCCTCCGGGTGGCGGGCGATCCGGTGCTCGTCCGGCACCTCGTCGAGAACCTCGTCGACAACGCGCTCGAGTACAACCGACCGGACGGGTTCGTGCGCATCGAGGTGACCCACGACGGGCTCGTCGTCGAGAACAGCGGGCCACTCGTGTCACCGGAGACCGCCCGCACCCTGACCGAGCCGTTCACGCGCGCGGAGCAGCAACACGCGGGCCGTCGACACAGCGGCATCGGGTTGTCGGTCGTCGACGCCGTCGTGCGGGCGCACGGGTGGCGCCTGGCGATCACGCCCCGGTCGGCGGGCGGCCTGGTGGTCCGCGTCCACGGTGTTTCGCCCGTGTGACCGTCGACCGGACGCCCGCGAAACGGCCCGCCCGCTGGACTGTCCGCATGGAACGAACCAGTGACACCGACCGGCCGCGGAGGAGGCCCCGTGCGGCGCTCCTCCTGTCCTCCACGATGGCGCTCGCGGTGAGCGTCGTCCTGTCCGGGTGCTCCGACGCGCCCGGATCCTCGTCCTCGCGCGGGGGCTCCAGCTCCGTCGGCGCCGCCGCGTGGGGCTCCTGCATGCGGGACGCGGGGTTCGACATCGAGGACCCGTCCGAGGCGGAGTGGTCCTCCGGAGTCGTCCGTGCTCCGTCCGGGGTGGACGGTGACGCGTTCCAGCGTGCGTCCGCGAGCTGCCGGGGGGACGACGCGCCCAGGGCCTCCGACGAGCAGAAGGCCATCTGGGACCAGGAGCTCCGCGACTTCTCGGCGTGCATGCGGGAGCACGGCCTCGACGACTTCCCGGAGCCGGAGCCGGAATCGGGGCTCGACTACGGCAAGTACGCCGAGGAACCGCTGCGCGACTCACCGACCGTCACGCAGGCCGACGAGGAGTGCAGCGATCGGTACCTCGCCGACTGGGGGACGACCGGATGACCCGGGAGACGCCGTTCACCGAACCCGGTCGCCGGGAGGCGGCGACCACGACGCACAGGAGGACCACCATGACCATGACCACGACCACGAGGTCGCTCCGCGATGACGGACGGCGCTCCGGACTCGGCGGGTCGGTACCGACCCACGGGGTCCGGGTGACGCTCGCCGTCGTCCTCGCCCTGCTCAGCGTGACCGGCGCGACCGGCTGCGCGGCTGAGAGCGGGCGGGACGAGGCGGGCCGCACCCGCTCGTCGGCACCGAGCGCGGACGCGAACGCGTTCTCGGCGTGCATGCGGGACCGGGGGATCCCGATGGAGGACAGCGACCCGACGCAGGGGGGCGAACGTGCAGCGGTACCGGAAGGCGTCGACCCCGACGCCTACCAGCGTGCACTCGTGTCGTGCGCGGAGGAACGCGCCGGTGGTGCCGAGCCCGCGGAGGCGGTGGACGCCGATCCCGAGGTGTCCCGGTGCATGCGCGAGCACGGGATCACCGATTACCCCGACCCCGTGCACGGCCAGGTGGACTACGACCCCGGTGACCCGCCCTCGAGCGCGTTCCTCGCGGCCGAGGAGACGTGCTGGAAGCAGGTCCACGGCGCGGAGATCGCGAAGTGAGCCGCCGCGTACGGCCGGCGCGACGACCCACGCGGCCCACGCGGGTGCGCCGCGGGACGGCGGTCACCGTCGGCGCCGCGGTCGTGGTGGTGGTCGCGAGCGCCACGGTCGCGGTGACGACCGTCGTGCCCGAGGACGATCGCGCGGTCGCCGCGCCCGGCAAGGCCGCGTCCGCGAGCGCGACCCCGTCCTCCGGGGGCGGAGCCCCGAAGCGCACCGCGGACGGACGCCCCACGGCACCCGTCGTCCGGGGCGACCTCACGGAACGCCGCACGTTCGCGGGCACGCTCGGCCACGGGACGCCGAAGGACCTGCTCGGGTCCGGGAGCGGCACCCTGACCGGCCTGCCCGACTACGGACAGGTCGTGCACCGCGACGAGGCGCTGTACTGGCGCGACGAACGGCCGGTCCGGGCGATGCACGGCGCGGTCCCACTGTGGCGTCCGCTCGAACGGGGCCTGCGCGGCACCGACGTGGCGCAGCTCAACCGGAACCTCGCTGCCCTCGGGTACGACGTCGCGCAGGACGACCGCTTCGGCACTCGGACGGCCGCGGCGGTGCGTCAGTGGCAGCGGGACCGCGGGTTCGCGGTGACCGGACGGCTCACGGCGAACGACATCGCCTTCGTGGACGGGGACGTGCGCGTCGCCGAGCCGAAGGCCACGGTCGGTTCCCCGGCGAGTGGACCGCTCTACGGGTACACGAGCACCACCCGCACGGTGACGGTCCCGATCGACGAACTCGCGGCCGGCTCGTTCCCGGTCGGGTCCACCGTCTCGGTCGGCTTCTCCGGATCGACCGAGCACGTCGACGGCACGGTGCGCTCGGTGGGCGCGGACCCGTCGTCGGACGACGGCGGCCTGGTCGTCGAGATCGACCTCCGTGCCGCGGTCCCGTCGGGCGTGGCCGAGGCGGCTGGCGTGGACGTCCAGGTGGAGGGCGAGACGCGGAAGGGGGTGCTCTCGGTCCCGGTCGGGGCACTGCTGGCCGCGCGCGGCGACGGGTACGCCGTGGATCGTGTCCGGGCGTCGGGCGAGACCGAGCGGGTACCGGTCGAGGTCGGGTTCGCGGCCGACGGGCGCGTCGAGGTCAGCGGCGGGGTCCACGAGGGCGACCGGGTGGTGGTGCCGTCATGACCGCGGTCGCGACCGTGCCCCGGCGGACGACGGCGCCGGACGACCCGGAGGGCCGCGTCCTGGTCCTCGAGGGCGTCACGAAGCGGTACGGCGAGGTCGAGGCCCTGCGCGGGATCGACCTGCGGGTGTCGGCGGGCGAACTCGTCGCGGTCGTCGGGCCGAGTGGCTCCGGCAAGTCGACGATGCTCAACATCATCGGCACCCTCGACCTGCCGACCGAGGGCCGGGTCGTCATCGCCGGGCACGACGTCGGCACGATGTCCGACGACGCGGTGTCGCGGCTCCGCGCGGACCACATCGGGTTCGTGTTCCAGCACTTCCACCTGGCGCAGGGCGCCACCGCCGTCGAGAACGTCGCCGACGGCCTGCTCTACACGGGCACCGGCCGCCGCGAGCGCACCGAACGGGCGGCGGAGGCGCTCCGCAGGGTCGGGCTCGGGCACCGGCTCGACCACCGTCCGCACGAACTCTCCGGCGGCGAGAAGCAGCGCGTCGCGATCGCCCGGGCCATCGTGGGTGACCCCACCGTGCTCCTCGCCGACGAGCCGACGGGCGCGCTCGACACCGCGTCGGGCGCAGCGGTGCTCGACCTGCTCCGTGAACTCAACGCGGGGGGCACCACGGTGCTCGTGATCACCCACGACCTCGAGCTCGCGGCCTCGTTGCCCCGGCAGGTGCGCATGCGCGACGGCCGGATCGCCGACGAGACCCACGGCGGAGGCGACGGGCACGACGGACGCGGTGGGCGCATCGACGCCACGACGCTCGCCGACGCGATCCGGGCAGCGGGCACGGGGACGGAGGCGCGGGCATGACCGCGACCAGCCACGTCCACGCCGGCGACCTGGTACGGCTCGGACTGTTCGGGCTGCGGACGCGTCCCACCCGGGTCGTCCTCTCGGCGCTCGGCATCGCGATCGGCATCGCCGCGATGGTCGCGGTGGTCGGCATCTCGAGCTCGAGCAAGGCGAAGCTCGACGCCCTGCTCGACGCGCTCGGGACCAACGTGCTCGCGGCACAGCAGGCCACCGGCTTCGGCGAGCCGGAACCGCTCCCCGTCGACGGGGTGTCGACGGCCGTCCGACAGTCCGACGTCCTCGACGCCGCCGGTGTCGGACGCGTCGAGGACGGACGGGTCTACCGGAGCGCCCGGGTCCCCGCGCTCGAGTCGAAGGGCATCGGCCTCGTGGCCGCGTTCGGCGACGTCCCACGCGTGCTCGCCGGTCGGTTCGCCGCGGGGCACTGGCTCGTCGGCGCGGACGACGCATCCGCGCCGGAGCAGGCGGTCCTGGGCGCGGAAGCGGCGAAGCGCCTGGGGATCGACCGGGTCACGGACGACACCGCGATCTGGACGGACGGACATCGGCTGGCGGTCGTCGGGATCCTCGAGCCACTCGCCCTCGCGCCGCAGCTCGACACGCAGGTGTTCATCCCGCGCTCCACGGCCGCAGGGATGGGGTTCGACGGGCATCCGACGCAGATCCTCACGCGGGTGGACCCGGACGCGGTCGCCGAGGCCCGCGAACGGTTGCCCCGGTCGATCAGTCCCCTCCACCCGAAGGACGTCGCCGTGACCCGGCCCTCCGACGCGCTCGCCGCGAAGAACGCGTCGCAGGACTCGTTCACCGGCCTGCTCGTCGGTATCGGCGGTGTCGCGCTGCTCGTCGGCGGCATCGGCGTGGCGAACACCATGGTCATCACGGTGCTCGAGCGCCGAGCCGAGGTCGGGGTCCGCCGGTCGCTCGGGGCACGCCGACGGGACATCCGCGACCAGTTCCTCGTCGAGTCGCTGCTCCTGTCGCTCCTCGGCGGCGTGGCCGGCGTCACGATCGGGGTCGCCGTGACGGTCGGGTTCGCGCTCGCCCAGGGGTGGCCGGTCGCGATCCCGGCGTGGGCCGTCCTGGGCGGGGTCGGGGCGACCGTCCTCATCGGTGGCGTCTCGGGCATCTACCCAGCCGCGCGGGCGGCACGGATCCCGCCGACGTCGGCGCTCGCGGCCGCATGACCCGGGACGGGCGGGAGGCGCGGCACCGGACGGTCGCCGCGCCTCCCGTTCCCAGCTTCCTGCGTACCGGCCGGGAGGTCCGGGACCGACCCGAGCGGGCCTCCCGTCCGCCGACTACGGTCTGGGACAGCCGATCCGAGGGAGCGTCATGCGGGAGATCCGTGCACTGCAGAGTCTGACCAGCGCGATCGAGCACGCGAGCGTGCTCGACAAGCTCATCGACGTCGACGTGAAGGCCGTCAAGGCCCTCGTCCAGCCCGACGCCCTGAAGCAGCTGCTGCACGGCGTGCCGTTCGGGCACCCGCTGCACCCGCTCATGGTCCAGGTACCCCTCGGCGCGTGGCTGTCCTCGGCCCTGCTCGACCTGCTGCCGGGGACGCACCGGTCGTCCCGAACGCTCGTCGGCGTCGGCGTGGTGTCGGCCGGCGTCGCGACCACGGCCGGGCTCACCGACTGGTCGGAGCTCGATCGCGAGCAGCAGCGCACGGGGTACGTGCACGCCGTGGTGAACGGCACCGCGATGACGCTCTACGGGCTGTCGTGGTGGCAGCGGAAGCGCGGGAACCACCTGCGCGGCAAGGCCCTCGGCATGCTCGGACTCGTGGTCGTGTCCGGCGGCGGCTACCTCGGTGGGCACCTGTCCTACCGCCAGCGCGCGGGCGTGAGCGACCACGGCGAGGTGCCGTTCGAGCGTCCTCCCGTCGGCGCCTGAGACCGCTGCAGGGTGCCACCGGCGGGACTGGTCGCACACGGCCGGACGCGGTAGTGTCCGGGGGTCTCCGGCGTCAGGGGTGGCGCCGGGGTGGAGATGCCGGGGTGGCATCGGCGGGAGGCGGGCGTCCGACTGGGCGCCGCCTCCCGTTCCCACTCCGAGGGGGTGTCCGGCCACACGGCACCGCGCGCCCAGGCGCCGTCGGTACCGTGCGGGCATGACGATGACCGCCACCGCCCGCACCGACGGTCCGAGCGGGGTCGGCGGCCTCACGGGGTTCGTGCTCGAGGTGGTCGACCGCCTGGGCGAGTGGGGCGTCGGACTCCTGCTGTTCGCGGAGACCGTGTTCCCGCCGATCCCGAGCGAGGTCATCCTGCCCCTCGCCGGGTTCCTCGCCGGCGCGGGAGCGATGGACCTGGCGCTCGTCCTCGTCGCGGCGACCATCGGCTCGTGGCTCGGGGCGCTCGCCCTCTACGCGCTCGGGGCCCGGGTCGGACTCGAGCGCTCGATCGGGTGGGCCGCGCGGTTGCCGCTCGTCGACGAGGACGACCTGCGTCGCGCCGCGCACTGGTTCGACCGGCACGGAGCGGCGGCGGTGTTCCTCGGGCGGCTCGTGCCCGGCGTGCGGAGCCTCGTCTCGCTGCCGGCCGGTGCCGGGCGGATGCACCTCGTGACGTTCTCGGTGTGCACCGTGCTCGGCAGCGTCGTGTGGAACACGGCGCTCGTCCTCGCGGGTGCGGCGCTCGGCTCGCGGTGGGAGCTGCTCGAGGGCTGGTCCGCGTGGATCGACCGCGGTGTGTACGCCGCGCTCGTGGCCGTCGTCGCCGTGTTCGTCGTGCGGCGCGTCCGGCGTCGGGGGCGGGAGCGCCGCCAGCGGGGCTGAGCCCCTCGAGCCCGACTGCGCGGCTCGTCGTGCGCGCTCGTCGTGCGCGGGTCGTGTGCGCGCGGACGACAACTGCGCTCGCGCCAGCACGCGCAGTCGTCGTCGACGCGCGCAGGTGCCGCCGGGATCGCCGGTACGGCCGGGGAACTACCCTCAGGACCGGAGCGCCGACTCCTTGTGCGCGGCCTTCTTGCCGGACTTGGCCGACTCGACGATCCAGTACGGGTCGTCGTCGGTGGGCTTGAAGTCCTGCCCGTCGAACGTGAAGTCCTTCGTCTTCTTCTCGCGCGCGGTGCCGGTCGTCTCGCCCTGCGAGGTGTTCCAGTGCACCTCGTCGCCCTCGTGGATCGCCATGCGCTGGACCGTACCCGGCGACCTGCGAGGACGTGCAGCGCTCGCGGTACATCCACCGGTCACAAGTGGATAACACGGCATGCGCGCCGAAGGTGCACGCGTAGCGTGGACGGTGCGTCGCCCACCCAGCGGCGCCCTGCGCACCCCCGGCGCCCCGAGAGGATCGACGAACCCGAATGAGTCTGGTCTCCAGCACGGTGACGGCCGACACCGTCCTCGCCGGGCGATACCGGCTGACGGAGGTGATCGGCACCGGCGGCATGGGGACCGTGTACCGCGCCCGTGACGAGCACACCTACCGCGACGTCGCCATCAAGCTGTTCGCGACGCCCCAGTCGATGACGCACGCGGACCGGGTCCGCCAGGAGCGCGAGATCCGGCTGCTGAGCATGTTGAGCCACCCCGGACTCATCCCGCTGTACGACGCCGGGACCCACGAACTCGTCGACGGGCCCCACCGGTTCATCGTCATGGAGCTCATCTCCGACCCGACGCTCCTGCGCCGCCTCGCCGACGGACCCCTGCACAACTACGAGGTCGCCTCGCTCGGGGCGCAGCTCGCCGACGCCCTGGCGTACGTGCACGCCCGCGGCATCGTGCACCGGGACGTCAAGCCGGCGAACATCCTCATCAACGACGAGGGGTCCGCCGGGTTCGCCCGCACCGTCAAGCTCACCGACTTCGGCGTCGCCCACTTCGTCGACGGCTCCCGCCTGACCGGCGACGGCACGATCATCGGTACCGCTGCGTACCTCAGCCCCGAGCAGGTCGCGGGCGAGTCCATCACGTTCGCGACCGACGTGTACTCCCTCGGCCTGGTGCTCCTCGAGGCCCTCACCGGCAAGCAGGAGTACTCGGGCACGGTCATCGAGGCCGCCCTCGCCCGGTTGCAGCACGACCCCGAGATCCCCGAGACGGTCGGCAGCGAGTGGCGTGACCTCCTCGTGGCGATGACGTCGCGTGAACCCGAGGAGCGACCGAGCGCCGTCACCGTCGCCCGCGTCCTGCGTGGAGGCGCGTCCCGCGTCACGGGACCGGTCCCGCTCGGCCGGACCCGGTCCTCCCGTTCGTCGCACCGTGCCGAGCACCGGCTGCACCGCGCCGCACACCGGCACACCCGCCGGGGCACGTTCGACGCGGTGCGGCGGTGGCGCCGCCGGAACACGATCGTCGGCAGCCTGGCCGGCCTCGGCGTCGTCGCGGCCTGTTTCGGGTCGTACCTGCTCGGCGCCGCGGCGCACTAGACGACGCCGAGGGTGCACGGCGCGTCGTGCACCCTCGCGCTGTGAGTCGGCACGGGTCGAGCACCGAGGGACACGGGAAACGCCCGGGGCGACGCCGACGGACCCGCGGCCGTGACAGCGCAGGTGCGGTCGGGCAGGATCGGAGCATGACCACCGACGCCCTCTGGATCAAGATCTGCGGACTGTCGACCCCCGAGACGGTGGACGCCGCGATCGACGCCGGAGCCGATGCGCTCGGCTTCGTGTTCGCGGCGGGGAGCCCCCGCACGGTCACGGCCGACCAGGCGAAGGAACTCGTCGAGCGGGTGCCGGAGGGCATCGACGCGGTCGGGGTGTTCCGCGACCAGGAGATCGACGAGATCGTCGGGGTCGCCTCGGCGGTGGGGCTCACGACGCTCCAGCTCCACGGCGACGAGACCCCCTCGGACTTCGCGCGCGCTCGCGACGCCGGGTTCTTCACGATCCGAGCGGTGGCGGCCCAGGACTACCTCCGCGAGACGCCCGAGCAGCGCGCCGCGTACGACCACGACCTGCTCCTGCTCGACGCAGCGGAACCCGGGGCCGGCAAGCTCGTCGACCCGAGCACGATCACCGGACGCGTCGACGAGGCCTGGATCCTCGCGGGTGGACTCACGCCGGCGAACGTCCGCGCCGCCGTGCAGCTGTTGGACCCGGACGGCGTGGACGTGTCGAGCGGCGTCGAGTCCTCGCGCGGCGTCAAGGACCCGGCGCGCATCCGGGCGTTCGTCGAGGCCGTCCGCAGCATCGCCTGACCCGCCGCGCGGAGGCGAGGGGCGGGCCGGGGTGTCGCGGGCGCGCGCCGACGACAACTGCGCCGTCGTCTTCGGGCGCACTCGTCGTCCACGCGCGCACCTGCGGGGCCGGACAGGAGGGACGGGGCCGGGCCGGGCCTCCCGGCCGGCGCATCCGCGGGCCGGCGTCAGACGACGGGCGCGCGGAAGCGGGGGATGAGCTCGTCGAGGTAGTCGGCGGTGTCCGGCCAGCCCGTGACCGCGTGGCAGGGGACGCCGAGCGCCTTGACGGGGTAGTCGTTGCCCTCCGGGTCGAGGCGGTCGCCGACGAACAGCATGTCGTCGAGCGCGATGCCCGTGATCTGCGCGAGTTTCGTCATCCCGTACGCCTTGTCGATGCCCTTGCGGGTGATGTCGATCGACGTGGAGCCGCCCGAGCGGACCTCGAGGTCGGGGAGCTGCGCCTGCACGAGCCGCTTGAGGTGGTCCTTCTTGCTGCCGTCGGGGTCCCACGCCTTCTTCGCGTCGACCGGAGCGGCCTGTCCCAGCGCCGAGAACGTGATCTGCGAGCCGCGGTCCTCGATGATCGGCCCCCAGGTCTCGGTCTCCCACAGGCCGGCCTGCTTCGCCTGGTCCTCGACGGCGGCGATCGCTCGGGTGCGCTCGTCCTCGGTCAGGTCCTCGGCGTACTCCAGGTGCCAGTCGGCGTCGAGCCAGCGGTAGTAGCGGGTACCGCAGGTCGGCATGAGGTGCAGGTCGTCGAGGCGGAGGCCGTCACGGGCCCGGAGCGGGGCGACGAGCTGCTGGTCGAACTGGGCGAACTGGCCGCCGGAGATGACGGCGACGGGCACGGCGTCGAGCAGGCGGGCGAAGGTGTCGAGCATGCGGGGGTCGAGCGGGGACTTCGACGGGGCGAGGGTGTCGTCGAGGTCGAAGGCGACGAGACGGGGTACGGGCATGGCGACCATCCTGGCAGAGGCGCCGGGGCGGCAGGAGGGTCCGCGGGGACGAGGCCGGCCGCGCTGGCCAGGGGTCTCCTGAGGGTCGGTAGGGTGAGCGCGTGCTCATCGTCCTGGCGGGGCTGCCCGGTGTCGGCAAGTCGACGTTCGCGGCGGCGCTCGCGGCCCGGGTCGACGCGGTCGTGCTCGCCGTCGACCTCGTCGAGGACGCACTGCTCGCGGCCGGGCTGCCTGCCGGGTCCACCACGGGTGTCGCCGCCTACGGTGTGGTGGAACGCGTCGCGGAGGCGCAGCTCGCCGTGGGACGATCGGTCGTCGTCGACGCCGTGAACGACGACCCGCGCGCTCGCGAGCAGTGGATCGGGCTCGCCGAACGGTCGGGCGCCGAGACGCACTGGTTCGAGCTCCGGCTCGCGGACCCGGACCGGCACCGCGCCCGTCTGGAGGGCCGGGGTCAGCGCTTCACGCGCCTCCCGGAGCCGGGGTGGGACACCCTGGCGCCGCGTGCGGACGCCCTCGACGGATGGGCGGCGGAGCGCTGGGCGGCGGAGCGCACGGTGCTCGACGCGGCGGAGCCGGTCGAGGCCCTGGTGGCCGCGGCGCTCGGGGCGGTGCGGCCGCCGCGCCCCTGACGGGCCCGCCGGCCGCCCTTGCCGGGCGCTCCCCGCCCACCCCCTCGCCGAGATCGCAGAAGATGCCGCTTCGACAGGGGTCGAAGCGGCATCTTCTGCGATCTCGGCGGAACAAGGGCCCGGGGTCCCGGGTCCGGACCCGGGGTCAGTCGCGCGCGAGCACCAGCTCGTCGAGGGGCAGGCGCGTACGGGGCGCGAGCTCGCGGGCGGCGGCCTGCTCGTCGAGCTGCGACGGGTCGGCGACCGTCCCGATCGCGGTCACCGTGACGGGCACGAAGCGCTCGGGCAACGCGAACGCGGTGCGGAGACCGTCGACGTCGATGCCGCCGAGCTGGTGCACGTGCAGCCCCTCGGCGTGCGCCTGGACGGCGAGCGCGGCGATCGCCTGACCGAGGTCGTACTCGGCCCAGCGGCGGGGCTGACCGTCCTCGTCAGCGGTCTCGGCGATCGCGACGACGAGGGCGCTCGCGCGGTGGGCCCACGCCTGGTTGAAGCCCATGAGGTGCTCCATGATCACGTCGAACGTCGGGGTGCCGCGGCGGCCCACCACGAACCGGCGGGGCTGGGTGTTCGACGCGGACGGAGCCCAGCGCGCGGCCTCGAGCAGCGTGGTCACGGTGTCGTCGTCGATCGTCGCCGTCTCGTCGAACGAGCGGGGGCTCCAGCGCTCCTCGAGCAGCGGCACGAGCGGGCGGCTGGAGTCGGTGGAACGGGTCAGCGTGGTGGTGTCGGACGTTGCGGTCATGGTGCCTCCCAACGGTGTTCCATGCGAACGTATTCCCACGGGTGTCGTCGACTCCCACCGGCGCCCGATGTCGGATCAGACGGCCGTCCCTCCGCCGATGCGCTCGATGCCAGGATGGACCCGTGAGCGGAGTGCTGATCGGGTTCGCGATCATCGGCGCCGTGATCGCCACGGGGTACCTCGTCGGACGGCTCGGGGTCCTCGGCCCGCACGCGCAGTTCGTCATGAGCCGGCTCGTGTTCTTCGTGCTGACCCCGTGCCTGCTGTTCCACACGATCGCGACGGCGGACATCCACGTGCTGCTGTCCGAGATGCTCGTGGTGTCGCTCGTGACCGCGCTCGTCGTCGCGCTCGGGACCGCCGCCGTGTTCCGGTTCGTGCTGCGCCGCGACCTCGCCCAGACCACGGTCGGGGCGCTCGCCGCCGGGTACGTCAACTCGAACAACATCGGCCTGCCCGTCGCCGTCTACGTGCTCGGCCATCCGGCGTACGTGGTGCCGGTCATCCTGCTGCAGCTCGTCGTGCTCGCGCCGATCGCGCTGACGATCCTCGACACGGCGACGTCCTCGGGCGGGGGCCTGCGGCGGCGGATCCTCGGACCGGTGAGCAACCCGCTCATCATCGCGTCCCTCCTCGGCCTGGTCGTGTCGCTGACCGGCGTGCGGATCCCCGACCCGGTGATGGAGCCGTTCTCGCTCGTCGGCGCGGCCGCGGTACCCGTCGTCCTGCTGTCGTTCGGGATGAGCCTGCACGGCAACGCGCCCTTCCGTGACCCGGACACCCGGGTGGACGTGGTCGTGGCGAGCGCGCTCAAGCTGTTCGTGATGCCGGTGCTCGCCTACGTCATCGCGCGCTTCGTGTTCCACGTGTCGCACGAGCACCTGTTCGTCCTGACGGTGCTCGCCGGGTTGCCGACGGCGCAGAACGTCTTCAACTACGCGCAGCGGTACGACGCGGCCGTGCCCGTCGCGCGGGACGTCGTGCTCGTGTCGACGATCGGCGCGGTGCCCGTCCTCGTCGTCGTGGCGGCGCTGCTGCACTGACGCCACCGCCGGCCGGGAGGCGCGGGACCGGCCCGCCCCGGCCCTCCCGTCCGGCGGATGCCGCGTCAGAAGATCATCGGGCGGTCGTCGTCGAGGCTCGTGTCGAGGTCGAGGTCGACGCTCACCGGCACGTGGTCGCTCGGGGCGTCGCCCTTGCGCTCGTTGCGGTGGATGGCGGCTGCCGTGACGACCTCGGCGAATGCGGGGGACCCCATGACGAAGTCGATGCGCATGCCCTCGTTCCGCGGGAACCGCAGCTGCTTGTAGTCCCAGTAGGTGTACCCGGTGGGCACGAGCGGCCGGACGACGTCGGTCAGCCCGATGCCCTCGAACGCGCGGAACGCGGCCCGCTCCGGCTCGGACACGTGCGTGTGGCCCTCGAACAGCGCGCGGTCCCAGACGTCCTCGTCGAAGGGGGCGACGTTCCAGTCGCCCATGAGCGCGAGCGGCTGGTCCGGAGCGGCGGCGATCCACTCCTCGGTGCGGGCCGCCAGCCGCGCGAGCCAGTCGAGCTTGTACGTGTAGTGGGGGTCGCCGACCGCGCGGCCGTTCGGCACGTACAGGCTCCACAGCCGCACGCCGTCGACCGTGACACCCATCGCGCGGGCCTCCACGGGGACGTCGTCGCCCTCGTGCCCCTTGAGGAACCCGGGCTGCGTCGGGAAGTCGCGCGTCACGTCCTCCATCGGCAGTCGGCTGGCGAACGCGACGCCGTTCCACTGGTTCAGGCCGTGGGCCTCGACGGTGTAGCCCGCGGCCTCGAACAGGTCGACCGGGAACTGCTCGGGCTTGCACTTGATCTCCTGCATGCCGAGCACGTCGACGTCCTCACGCACGAGCCAGTCGACCACACGGGAGGCGCGGGATCGGATCGAGTTGACGTTCCACGAGGCGACACGCATGGTGACGAACCTACCGGCCGCCCCCGACGCCCGGCGGTCCCTGGGGGTCTCCCGACCGGGGCGGTCGGCCCCGCACCGCAGGGTGTTGGTTGGACGGCAGACCCGGCGCCCGCGGCGCACGGTCGCAGGACCTCCATCACGACATCGACGACGGGAGCGGACATGGCAACCACCACGAACGGCGCGGGCGGAGCGGCGACCCCCGGCCGCGCGGGCACGACCGGCGCGAGCACCACGCGGGTGACGACAGCGCGCACGACGGCCGGCGGGTCCTCGCGCGTCGACGGTTCGAGCGCGGTCGTCGCGGACCCCACCACGACCACCGAGGTCACGACGCACGGCCGGACCGTCATCGACGACGCGGTCGTCGCGAAGGTGGCCGGGATCGCGGCGCGCGAGGTCCCCGGCGTCTTCGCCCTCGGCGGCAACACCGCCCGCGCGTTCGGGGCCATCCGCGACGCCATCGGCTCGAGCGACCTCGGGCAGGGCGTCCGCGTCGAGGTCGGCGAGACCCAGGTCGCGGTGGACCTCACCATCGTGGTCGAGTACCCGATGCCGATGATGGAGGTCGCACAGGACGTCCGCTCGGCCGTCACCGCCGCCCTGACCACGCTCGTCGGCCTCGAGGTCACCGAGGTCAACGTCGCGATCAACGACGTCAACATCCCCGCGTTGAACGGCGAACCGACCGAGGCGCGGGTCCAGTGAACGCCACGGTGGTCGGCATGGGCGCCGGCGCGGTCCTCGCGATCGTGGCCGTGACGCTCGGGTTCTGGGCGTTCGTCGTCGTCGCGGTGTTCATGGCCGTCGGCGCCCTGGTCGGACGGCTCGTCAGCGGCGACATCGACGTCCGCCGGCTCGCCGACGTCCTGCGTGGACGCCGGAGTTCGTCGTGACGAGTGAGCCGAACGGGCCGGCGGGGTCGGTCGGGTCGGCCGGGAGGCCCGTCCCCGGCTGGGACCGCATCGCCGCGCCCGCCCTCGTCCACACCGCGCAGGCCGCCGCCGCCGAGGCCCTGCACGTGCCCGTCCGTGAGGTCCGCGCGCGCGTCGCCGACGACGGCCGCGGTGCCCTGGCGATCGAGGTCCGCGGACCGCTCGCGCTGCCACAGCTCGGCTCGCACGGGGTGCCCGACGAGCCGGTCCTCGCCCGCACGCACCGCGCCCGCGGCGTCATCGCCGAACGGGTGCACACCGTGACCGGGCGCCACGTGTCCCGTGTGTCCGTGGTGTTCACGTCGTCGATCGTCGAGGTCCCGGGGCGGGTCCGATGAGCATGGAGACCGGCGACCGCGCCGGCTCGCCCGACGGTCCCGACGGTCCCGACGGTCCCCGCGCCTCCCACGGCCGCGGATCGCCGCACGGTCTCGCCGCCCCGCCCGGCTTCGGCGACCCCCGTGACCGGTCCGCCGACGACCCCGCCGAGCACGACCGCGTGCACCGTCGGCTCCTGCGGCGCGAGACGCACGTCTCCCGGTCCGTCGCCGTCTCCGTCACCATGGTCTGCGTCGTCCTCGTGGCCGCCGCCGTGGCGCTCGCCGCGGTCCTCGTGCTGCTCCACGAACGCCTCGCGGGGTTCGAACCGCGCACCGTCGTCGACGCAGCCGTCGCCGCTCCGGCCGGGACGGTCCTCCCGGTCCTGGACGTGGTGGGCGGGCTCGTGGCGTTCCTCGGGCTCGTCCTCGTGCTGCTCGGTGTGCTGCCGAAGCGGCGCGCGCGGCACACGATGCCGTCACAGCGGCTCGCCGTCGTCGTCGACGACGAGGTGCTGGCCTCCGCCACCGCGCGCGCCGCCCGCAGCGTCACGCGCCTCGGCCCGGAGGGCGCGGTGGGCACCGTCGGGCGCCGAACCGCCGAGGTCGTGCTGCGGCCCGCCGCCGGCGTCGACGTCCCCGTCGTCGCCGTGACCGAGGCCGTGCGCGCCGAGGTCGACACGATCGACCCCACACCCGCGATCAGCGTGCGGGTGCGTGTGCAACCGGCCGGGAGGGTCGACGGATGACCGCGAGCAACCGCACCCTCGGCCGCGTGCTGCTCGTCCTCGTCGGCCTGGTGCTCCTGGCCGGTGGGCTCGCCGTGGTCGCGCTCGGCACCGTGCCGGGTGCCGCACGGACGTGGCACCGCATCGCGCCGGGCGCCCTCGCCGGGTTCGGCTCCGGTGCCGACCGTCCGGCGTCGGTCACGGCGTGGTCCATCGCGCTCGGTGTGGCCCTGCTCGTCGGGGTCCTCGCGCTCGTGGTGCTCGCCACCCGCGGTGGCGGTCGGGTCGCCACGGTGGTCGAGGACGAGGGCACCGCCGCCCCCGTCGACGGCCTCGTGACCATCGACTCCACCGCGGTGCAGCACGCGCTGTCCTCGGCCATCGGTGCGCTGCCCGAGGTCCACTCGCTCGCCGTGGACGTCTACCGCGTCCGGGGCGCCCGTGCCGTTCGGATCCGGGTCCGGCCCCGGCAGGGTTCGGCGCCGCGAGATCTCACGACGCGGATCGAGGACGTCGTCGGTGACCTCGACGCCGTGCTCGGGATGCGGCTGCCGGTCCTGCTGCACATCGCACGCGGGGGTGCGGCCGGGCAGCCGGTTCGGGTGCACTGAGGCGGGGGGTCGCCGGCCGGGGTGCGTCGGCCGGAGGTGCGCCGCCGGGGGTGCGTCGGCCGGGGGTCCTGTCGCACCGGGTCCTTCCGGTCGAACCGCGGCATGTGGGTGTTCGAACGGAAGGACGCGGTTCAACGTGCGCCGGGCGCCGCTCAGTCGCGCGGCAGCGCCCCGTCGCCGAGGTTCCACAGCGCCCGGTACCAGCGGGTGCGCTCGGGGTCGGGCGCGATGCCGTACGCGTCGAGGAACAGGGACTCCCACCCGTCGCCGAAGTTCCATCCGAGGGCCATGGTCGCCACGGCGATGTCCGCCCACCGATCCGCGATGCCGAGGGCGTCGAGGTCGACGTGGCCGACCCACTGCCCGTCCTCGCCCACGATCGTGTTCGGGGTGCACGGGTCCCCGTGGCACACCACGATCCGGTCCGGCTGCGGACGGGGACCGAGCGCCGCCACCGTGTCGTCGTCGGCACCGGAGTGGGCGATGCGCTGCGTGACCGACCACTCGAACGGGCAGTCGGCCACCGGGAGGGCGTCGTGCAGGGCGCGGAGTCCATGGCCGGCGGCGATCACCGCGGGCCGGGGATCGGCCTGGAACCGAGGGTCGACCGCACTCCGACCCGGGAGCGCGACCGTCCGGAGCCAGCGGCCGTCCGGGTCCTCGCCGTGGTCGACCACGCGCGGCACCGGCGTGTACGACCCCGCCCACGAGAGCCGCGCGATCTCACCGAGCAGGTCGAGTCGCACACCGTGGGGTGCCCACTTGACGTACTCGGCCGCGGGTCCCTCGCCGAGCCGGAACGTGCGGCCGTCGAGGTCGTTGCGCCACACCGCGGTGATCGCCCGTCCGGCGGCCAGGGCCGAGACGCACTCGGGGACGTCGACGTGGCCCTGGGGGAGTCCGGCGATCGGCAGCACGGACCGATCCTCGTCGCTCTGGGCGGGCGACGCCAGCGGACGGGTCGAGGTCTACCCGCCGAACCCGCGCTCCTCGATGAACTCCTGCGCGGTCGAGACGACGTCGTGACGTAACGTCGCGGCGCCGGACGTGCCGGCGTAGTCGTAGATGTCGTAGCCGGGGCAGTGCACGATCGCCGAGGGATCGCCGAGGGCGTCCTGCACCGGCGTGGTCCAGACGTCCTGCGACCCGATGACGACGTAGGTCGGACGGGCGTCGCGGTAGGCGGCGAGGTCCACGAGCCACGGGTAGGTCGTGAAGTCGTCGCGGACCTGGAGCAGTCGCACGCCCTCGTCCCCGTACGCGGCGAGCGGTCGGACCGTCCAGAACTGTCCGACGCCGACGACCCCGCGACCGCCGACCCACCGGTCCAGGCACGAGGCGGGCGCGTAGGAGGCGGTGACCACGGCCTCCACGGTCGACGGCGCGACCGCCCCGCCCACCGCGAGCAGCGCGACGGTGGCGGCCACGGCGATCAGACGGAGTCCGCGACCAGCGGTGTGGAGGCGCGTTCGCCGGATCGCCGTCCGGGCCAGCTCCGCGACCGCGACGAGCCCGATGAGCGGCGCGGTGACGATCGGCTCGAGGTAGCGCGGCGTGGACGAGCCCGCGAGCACGACGCCGACGGAGACGGCGACGACGGTCACCATGCCGAGCGCCGACGCCACGAGCACCGTCCGGGAGCTCCGGACGCGCCAGGCCCACACCGTGCCGCCGAGGGAGGCGAGGAACAGCACGAGCAGCAGCACGAGCTCGACCTCGCCGAGGCCCGCGCCGGCGCGCTCGTCGGTCAGCGCCGCGAAGTACGAGAGCGTCGTGCCCGCACCACCCGGGTGGATGTACGTCGACGGGTCGAGCGACACGAACGGCGCGAGCGGGATCCGGAGCAGGTACCCCAGCGCGGACCCACCGGCCAGCGCGACGCCGAGCCCCGACACCACACGCCAGGGCAGACGCCGGGCCAGGGCGAGCAACCCCACCGTCACGATCACGGGCGCCGCGGACCACGGCACGTACAGCGGGTCCGACGCCGTGCTGGACGCCGCCACGAGCGTCGTGACGGCCAACGCGGCCCACGACGTGCGCGGTACCGGCAGGGAGGCCGTGCGCACCACCCGCAACGCCAGCGCGGCCGTGCCGAGCATCGCGAGCACCGCGCCGTAGTAGTACGTCGTCGTCAGGAGGAGCGACGCGAGTTCGAGACTCGACGCCGTCCCGGAGGACTCCGTGAGGACGAGCAACGTCACGACGCCGAGGGCGCCGACCGCGACGGCGACGCGGACCGCACGGGGCGCCTCGGGCATCACCTGCGCGGCGACCGCCCGCACGAGGACGTACACCGCCACGACCACGAGCAGGCCGTTCAGCGCGAGTGCCTGTTGCGGCGTGGACGTCAGCGCGGCGCACGCCAGGTACACCGGGATCTCGGGGAAGAAGAACAGCGTGGGCGACATCGCCCATTCGAACGACTGCCCCAGCCGGAGCGAGCGTTCGACCAGGGGGAGGAGCACCGAGTCGCCGTCGTACCAGAGCAGCCGGACGCGGTCGGTGGCGAGCACGTGCCGGAGTGCGGCGAGCGCGAGGGCGAGGGCCATCGCGGCACCGAGGGCCTCGGCCCCGAGCACACGCAGGAGCGCGCGGGGTCGGGTCGCCTGGGCCATGTCCGGAGCGTACCGGGAGGCGCTGACCCGCCAGGAGCGCTGTCCACAGGCCTCGTCGGTGGGCTGGGATCCCCGAGGGGGAGCGGATACTGTGGTGGATCGTGACCGACGCGCGTAGCCAGCTGATCGCCCACATCCGGGACGAGGCCGTGTTCCACGGCGACTTCACGTTGACCAGCGGCAAGAAGGCGACGTACTACATCGACCTGCGCAAGGTCAGCCTCGACCACCGGGTCGCGCCGCTCATCGGCCAGGTGATGACGGACCTCGTCGCCGAGGTCCCCGACGTCGTCGCGGTCGGCGGACTGACCATGGGCGCCGACCCGATCGCCACCGCGGTGCTGCACCAGGCCGCGGCCCGGGGCCAGGCCTACGACGCGTTCGTCGTCCGCAAGGAGCCGAAGGACCACGGCCGCGGCCGGCAGGTCGAGGGCCCCGACGTGCGGGGCAAGCGCGTCGTCGTGCTCGAGGACACCTCGACCACGGGTGGCTCCCCGCTCAAGGCCGCCGAGGCGCTCGAGCGCGAAGGCGCCATCATCGCCGCCGTCGCCGTCGTGGTCGACCGTGACACCGGCGCGAAGGAAGCCATCGAGCGTGCCGGGTACCCCTACTACGCGGCGATCGGACTGGCCGACCTCGGGCTGGCCCCGTGAGCGGACGTCCCACCGACGGCGAGCCCGAGGAACCGCGTCCGGACGATGCTGTCCGGTCGGATGACGACGCTCGCACTGCCGCGCGCTCCGTCCCGCCGAGCGGTCTCCGCAGCGCGTCGTCGATCTTCGGCGAGGCGAAGCTCCCCGACAACTGGCCGACCCGCCGCGAGCGCCGAGCCGCCGAGCGTGCCGCCGAGTCGGGCGAGGTGACGCCATTGCCGCCGACCGCGCAGGTCCCGCCGGAGCTGCCGCCCGTGGACCCGCCTGCTGCGCCGGAGCCGCCTGCTGCCCCAGAGCCGCCTGCTGTGCCGGAGCCGCCTGCTGCCCCAGAGCCGCCTGCTGTGCCGGAGCCGCCTGCTGCCCCAGAGCCGCCTGCTCCACCTGCGACCCCTGCCCGGGCGGTGTCCCACCCGAGCTCCCTGCAGCTGCCCACGGCACGGTCCACTCGGGATCAGCGCGCCGAGGAGATCCGCGCGATCGACGAGGAGCGCCGTCGGGTCGACCCGCACGGCACCGGCCGTGAGGACGTCGACTGGCTCGGCCGAGCGACGGGGGTGGCCCCGAGCCTCCCGTCGGAGCGCGACGACGTGATCCCGCCCGCGGCCGCACCGACGGAGCCGCCCGTCGCGGGCGTCCGGTCCCGGTTGCCCCGCGGCGAGGAGCGGCCGAGCTTCACCGACCTGCTGCGCCTGCCGGGCGACGAGGCAGCGGGCGCCGGACCGTCCGACCACGACTCGCGCTTCGACTGGGCCGCGCTCGGTGGTGCCGACGACGAGGGCACGAACGCCGACCGCGACGCCGATGCCGGTGATGCCGACGGCGCTGACCGTGCTGGTGATGTCGACGCCGAGGCGAGCCGTGCCGCGGTCGTCGACGGACCTGCAGCTGCCCCTGCTGCCTCCGCTGCTCCCGTTCCTGCCGCTGCCGTCCCTGCCCCCGCAGCGGACTCCCGGCCGACGCGTTGGTCCCTGTCGGACGACGATGCGGGATCGGACGCCGCCGAGGCGGGCTCCGCGCTGACCGCGCAGTCCGCGCACTCCGAGGTCACGGCGGCCATCCCGGCGCAGCACGACGCCCCCGAGGGCGTCCCTGCGGGATCCAACACCGCGGAGCCCGTCGTCGACACGGCAGACGCCGCCGAACGCGACACGGACGACTCCGGCGTCGACACCCCCACCGCTGCGCTGCCCTGGTGGGCGCAGCCCGAGACCGGCCCCGCAGTCGTGCCCGAGAGCCCCTCGCGCGCCGCCGATCCGCTCCCACCCACGGCCGCGCCGCCCCTGGTGTCGCCCGTGGATCCGGCCCACCCCGAGCAGGTCTACCCGGCCCACCTGCCTCCGGCCGTCGGCCAGGACCTCGACGCGTTGCTCGGCACCGACCGCTCGGCGCACGTGCCGGACGACCGCCGTCCCCGTCCCGAGCAACAGCCGGAGACGATCGCCTGGACGCCCGAGCCCGGCCCCGCGGACGTCCCCGAGACCGGCCCCGCGGACGTCGTCGACCAGACCGAGTGGGACGGCCGCGAGACCAGTGACACCCGGGCGATCAACGCGCTGTTCGGCACGGGCGCACTCCGCGCCGTCGACGGGGTCGAGGACGACCCTGCCCTCGGCGACGACCACGCCGACTCCGCCGCCGGTCGCGTCGGGGACACGGGCACGCGGATGATGCCCGTCGTCGGTGCTCCCGGTGCTCCTCCGACCGGCGCTCTTGGTGCCGCTCCGGCCGGCGCCGGTCGTTCCTCCGGCTCGGCGCTCCCGGGTCAGAGGGCTCGTGGTGCCGTGCCGGTCGGGCGGGGGGACGGCCGCGGCGACAACCTCCTCAACGAGGGCTTCGGGCGCCTCGCCGCGCAGGGTCGTCGGGGCAAGCAGCTGCTCGTGTACGGCGCGATCGCGATCATCATCGTGTTGCTCGTGCTCGTGTTCCTCGTCGTGCGGTGGATCCTCGGCGGCGACCCGCAGAACCAGCCGGCGCCGGCTCCGTCCTCCACGTCGTCGTCGAAGCCGTCACGGTCACCGGCAGCGGCGTCGACCCCGTCGACGTCCTCGACGCCCGCGCCGGCTCCTTCGGCCGCGGCGGTGTTCGCCACCACGGCGGCGTCGGTGGGGCAGCACTCGTGGCGCGACCTCGCGGGCGGCGAGTGCCTGTCGCCGTACGAGAACGCGTGGGCACAGACCTTCACGGTCGTCGACTGCTCGGCCGCCCACGCTGCGCAGATGACGTTCCGCGGCACGCTCACCCAGTCCAGCTACCCCGGGCCCGACGCATTACGCGGCCAGATGACCGAACTGTGCAGCGCGACCGGTGCGATCGACCTCGGCGCCGCGGCCGCCTACACGGACCTACAGGTCCAGGGCGCCTACCCGGCGGACCAGAGCGAGTGGAACGCGGGCGACCGCTACTACTACTGCTTCGCCTCGCGGTCGTCGGGACAGCCACTGACGAGTTCGCTCGCGCCCTCGGCCTGACCGCGGTCGCCGACGCGCTGCCCCCGCGCGCCGGACGGGAGGCGCGGTACCCGCTCGCACCGACCCTCCGGACGTCCGACACGACGGACGGGAGGCGCGGCACCCGCTCGCACCGACCCTCCGGACGTCCGACACGACGGACGGGAGGCGCGGCACCCGCTGGTACCGTGCCTCCCGTCCGTCGTCCGATCGGTCCCGGGTCAGGCGGGCACGGCGGCCGACGCGTCGCTGAGCGCGGCGATCTCGTCGGCCGTCAGCACGAGCTCGGCGGACCGGAGGAGCGCCGGCAGCTGCTCGAGGTTCCGGGCGCTCGCGATCGGCGCGACGACGTCCGGTCGCGTCTGCAGCCAGGCGAGCGCGACCGACGCGATCGGGGCGTCGTGCGCCTCGGCGACCGAGGCGAGAGCGTCGACCACGCGCAACCCCTCGTCCGAGAAGTACCCCTCGAGCTGCCCCTGGCGGTCCTTGCCCGCGATGTCCTCGCGAGTGCGGTACTTGCCCGTCAGGAACCCGGCGGCGAGCGCGAAGTACGGCACGACGCCCAGGTGGGTCTCGTGCACGAACGGTGCGAGCTCGGCTTCGTACGGCTGCCGCTTGACGAGGTTGTAGTGCGGCTGGATCGCGACCGGCTCGGCGAGGCCGTTCTCCTGTGCGATCCGGATCCACTCGCGGGCGCGGTCGACGGAGTAGTTCGAGATCGCGGTGTAGCGGACGATGCCGTCCTTGACGAGCTGGTCGAACGCACGGACGGTCTCCTCGAGCGGGGTGTCCTGGTCGTCGAAGTGCGCGTAGTAGAGGTCGATGCGGTCGGTGCCGAGGCGCTGCAGCGAGGCACGGGCGCCCGCGGCGACGGTGTCCGCTGCGAGGCCCTGGTACTCCGGGTGCTGCGAGCCCTTCGTCGCGATCACGACGTCGTCGCGCTTGCCCGTCGCCGCGAGCCACGATCCGATGACGGTCTCGGACTCACCACCCGAGTTGCCCGGGGCCCACGCCGAGTAGACGTCGGCGGTGTCGATGAAGTTCCCGCCGCCGTCGACGTACGCGCTGAGGACGTCGTGCGAGGTCTGCTCGTCCGCGGTCCAACCGAAGACGTTGCCGCCGAGGGCGAGGGGGAAGACGTGGAGGTCACTGGTGCCGATGCGGGTCATGCCGCGAGGTTATGCCTCGGGCCTCCGAGTCGCTCCGGGACCGGTACGGATCCTCAGCCGACGGAGATCGCGATGAGTCCGCCCACCCCGATCAGGTACAGCACGAGCACGACGAACGAGTCGATCCCCATGCCGATGATCCGCTTCTGCGGCCGGAACACGAGCCCGACCGCGTAGACGAGGGTGAGCAGCGCGGCGATGGCCGTCAGGTAGATGTCGCTCGCGTTCGCCTGCGGCAGCACCGCCTTGCCGCTGATCACGGTCGCGACGAGGAACAGCACCGGCAGGAACGCGTTCCCGCCGAAGATGTCGCTGATCGCCAGGTTGTCATCGCCCTGCCTGACGGCCTGGAGGCCCGTGGAGATCTCCGGCAGGCTCGTCGCCAGGGCCAGGACGGTCGCGCCGAACAGCACGCCCGACAGGCCGATCTGCCCCGAGGCCGCATCGCCCGCCTGCTCCACCGCGACACCGGCGACGAGCGTCGCCGCGGCCGACACCGCGAAGATGACCGCGGCCTTCGCGGTGCCCATCGGCGGCGGCTTCGGCTTGGAGCGGCGGTGCCCGGTCGCGTGCGGCGAGCTGTCGGGGGCCGTGCCGTTGTCGTGCCACGGCAGGCTCTTGCTCGCCCGCTGGACGAGGAGCAGGCCGACGACCCAGATCGCGGCGATGAGGACCACGTCCGGGGTCAGCCGGGCGAACAGCAGGCTCGACGGCAGTTGGCTCCCGGCGATGACGACCGCGAGCACGGCGACGACGACGATCGCCTCGAGCACGAGTCCGAGCGACGCGGCACGGTAGGTGATCGGCTTGACGCCCTTCCCGCGCTTGCCGAACGCGTCGATGATCATGATGACGACGGTCTGCAGCGCGATGCCGCCGAGGATGTTCCCGGCCGCGACCTCGATCGAGCCGGAGAACGCGGCGCTCACCGTGATCGCGATCTCGGGCAGGTTCGTCGCGAGGGCGAGCACGATGAGGCCCCCGAGCGCGCTCCCGAGGTGCAGCCGGTCGTCGAGCACGTCGGTCGTCTTCGACAGCTGGATGCCCGCCACCCAGATGACGGCGGACCCCGCCACGAACACGAGCACGAGCAGCCAGAACGGGAGGGACGCCATGGTCCCATCGAACCCTCCGGGAGCCGACGCGGTTCCGGAGCGGCGATGTACGCTCCCTGCAGGGCGCGCCCGGACGCCCGGAGCGGGGGAGCGGCGTGCGCGAACGGTCGACGGAGCGCAGGCGTCCGCGCGTCCCCCCGTCCCTCCTGGTCGGCATCGCGCCGGTCGTGGTGTTCGCGACGATCGAGGTCATCCGTGCCCGGCCCGGTGACGACTACGAGCGGGTCGGCCTGACGATCCCGAGCGTGGTCACCGCCCTGCTCGTGCCCGAGGCGATCGCCGCCGTCGCGCTCGCCCTCGTCGTGACCGGGCTCGGTTGGTGGCGCATCGGCACGATCGACCTGCGTCGCGGAGCCCCCGGATGGGCGGCCGTCGCGCCGATCGTCATCCTGCTCATCGAGGCCGGGAGGCTCGCCACCGTCGCCTGGAACGGCCGCCCCCTCGCATACTTCTTGTTGCTCGGACTGGCGACGCTGCTCGTCGGGTTCTTCGAGGAGACCATGGCCCGCGGCGTCCTGCTCGTCGGACTCCGTCGTCGCCTGCCGGAACTCTGGGTGTGGATGGTGTCCTCGGCGGTGTTCGGCTGCCTGCACCTGCTCAACGCCCTCGCCGGACAGGGCCTCGGGACCACGATCGAACAGGTGGTGTTCGCGGCCGCGTTCGGGTCCGTGCTGTACATCGCGCGGCGGCTCACCCGGACCCTGCTCGTGCCGATGCTGTTGCACGCGGTGTGGGACTTCGGCGTGATCGGTGCCGGAGCCGCGGGAACGAGTGTGCCGCTGCCCGTCGTCGGGTTCCTCGGGCTGCTGACCTTCGGGATCCTCGTGTTCGGCGTCGTCGCTGCCGCGTTCGTCGCGCTGCACACCGATCGGCCCCGGCGCCTCGCGCAGCGCTGGAAGCACGTTCCACCACGCTCGGCGTTCGAGGCCCCGGCGGCCGTCTCACCGCACGCCGCCGATGGGCCGCCGCCGTCGGGTCCGGTGTCCGATGGGCCGCCGCCGTCGGGTCCCGCGTCCGACGTCGAGCCGGTGGCCCTGGGCTAGCTGCAAGGTCTCTCCCGGGGTCGGGGACGCGGAGGGAACCACCTGAGCAGCCCCTACATCTCCACTTCGTACGGGGTCTGCGTCACGAGCTCGTGCACGCCCGACAGGATCTCGTTCGGACGGAACGGGTACCGCTCGACCTCGGACATGTCGCTGATGCCGCTCATCACCAGGATGGTGTGCAGCCCGGCCTCGATCCCCGCCACGATGTCGGTGTCCATCCGGTCGCCGATCATCCCCGTGTTCTCGGAGTGCGCCCCGATCCTGTTCATCGCCGAGCGGAACATCATCGGGTTCGGCTTGCCGACCACGTAAGGCTCCTTGCCCGTGGCCTTCGAGATCATCGCAGCGATCGCCCCGGTGGCGGGCAGGACACCCTCGGCGCTCGGACCGGTGGCGTCCGGGTTCGTGACGATGAACCGGGCGCCGTCGCGGATGAGTCGCACGGCCTTCGTGATCGCCTCGAACGAGTAGTTCCGGGTCTCGCCGACGACGACGTAGTCGGGCGCGGTCTCGGTCATGATGAACCCGGCCTCGTGCAGGGCGGTCGTCATGCCGGCCTCACCGATCACGAACGCCGAACCGCCGGGCATCTGCGACGCGCAGAAGTCGGCCGTCGCCAGCGCCGAGGTCCAGATGCGGTCCTCCGGCACACTCAGACCGGACCGTCGGAGCCGCGCGCTGAGGTCACGCGGCGTGAAGATCGAGTTGTTCGTCAGCACGAGGAACGGCGTCCCGGTGTCGAGCCACTGCTGCACGAGTTCGGGCGCCCCGGGGAGCGCGTGGTTCTCGTGCACGAGCACGCCGTCCATGTCGGTGAGCCACGCCTCGACCTCGTCGCGCGATCCCATGCGTCCCTCTCGTCGGAGTCCGGTCCCGCCGCCCAGCGGGCCGCTTCACCATACCGTCGCAGCCTCGACCACCCGTCGGGCTCACGGCTGCCTGTGGGCGGAGTGCCAGCCCGGCCACGTGGTGAGGGATCGAGCACGCGGACCCGAGCCGCGCCTCCCGGCCGCCCGCTCGGTGCGGGAACGCGCACGCGCACCGGAACCGTGCCTCCCGGCCGCCGTATCCTCGACTGGTGACCGACGACGCCCCGGCACCCGACGTCCCCGTCCGGCCGGGAGGCCCCGCTGCCGTCCCCGACGCAGTGCCGGCGCCCGCCCTCCCGCCGTCGCACGAGCACACCACCCACGGGGTCGGGCCCCACCCCCGACCGTGGCCCGACGACCCACGGCTCGACCCCGAGCTGCTGCAGCACGGCGACACCCGCAACGTCGTCGACGCCTACCGGTACTGGCGGATGGAGGCGATCGTCGCCGACCTCGACACCCGTCGGCACGGGTTCGACGTGGCGATCGAGAACTGGCAGCACGACCTCAACATCGGGTCGATCGTGCGGAGTGCGAACGCGTTCCTCGCCGGCACGGTGCACATCATCGGACGGCGGCGCTGGAACCGACGCGGGGCGATGGTGACCGACCGGTACCAGCACGTGGTGCACCATCCCGACGTGGCGACGTTCCTCGCGGCGATGCGGGACGAGGGGCGACCGGTCGTCGCGATCGACAACCTGCCGGGCGCCGAGCCGATCGAGACCGCGGCCGTGCCCGAGCGGTGCGTGTTCCTGTTCGGGCAGGAGGGGCCGGGGCTCTCGCCCGAGGCCCTCGCCGGCGCGGACCGGTCCCTCGAGATCACGCAGTTCGGGTCGACCCGGAGCATCAACGCCTCGGCCGCGGCGGCGATCGTCATGCACGCGTGGATCGTGCAGCACGGGGTGTTGCCCGGCGCCGGGCATCGACCGGCGGGCTGACCTGCGGCGCGGGGTTGCACCGCGCGAATGCACGTCGCACCGCTGAATGCCCCGGTTCAATGTCCCGTACCCGGTTCAACGTCCCGTACCCGGTTCAACGCCCGTACCCGGTTCAACGTCCCGTCCGCGGTTCGACACCGGGGGAGGGTGCAGCGGCGTCGGCGACAGCGCACAGAGCGATGACCGGCGCATGCTCGCCTGGGCCGTGGTGGGCCTCCCGGCCGTAGTGTCGACGCATGGCGACGCTGCTCATCACCGGGGCCGCGGGACGCATCGGGTCGGCGCTGCGCCCGAGGCTCCTGGCGGCCGGACACTCCCTCGTGCTGTTCGACGCGCGCGAGCCCGACCCACCGGTGGGCGACGGGGAGCGCTTCGTGCCGGGGGAACTCGACGACCGCGCCGCGCTCGAGACCGCGATGATCGGCGTCGACACGGTCGTGCACCTCGCGGGCATCCCGACGGAGGCCACCTGGGACGACATCGTCGCGACGAACATGACCGGGACCAAGGACGTGCTCGAGGTCGCCGCGGCGAACGGGGTGCTCCGCGTGCTGCTCGCGAGCTCGATCCACGCCGTCGGGTTCGTCGCCGAGGAGCACGACGCCCCGAGCAGTGTCCCCGGCGACCGGCTGCCCCGCCCGGACTCGTACTACGGGGTGTCGAAGGCCGTGATGGAACTCCTCGGGAGCCTGTTCGTCGACCGTTTCGAGATGTCGATCGTCTCGGCCCGGATCGCGGCGTTCGCGCCCGAGCGTCCGCACTCCCGACGGGCGCGGTGGGTGTGGACGTCCGCGGACGACCTCGCGCGCCTCGTCGAGGTCACCGTCGGGTTGACCGAGCCGGGGCACCACGTGGTGTGGGCGACCTCCCGGAACAGCGGCTCGCAGGTCGACCTGACGGCGGGGGAGCGGATCGGGTTCCGCCCGGTCGACGACGCGGCCGCGGTGCTGTCAGACGAGGAGTTCGCCGCGATGCCCGACGAGGAGATGCGGTGGCTCGGGGGGAGCATGGCGACGCAGCCCCTGGGCGAGCCGGCCCCCTGACCCGAGGCTCCGTGACCCGAGGGCCCCGTCGCTCGGAGCCCCGGCCTACCCGATCAGGCTCGGCCGCAGGTCCCGCAGCGTCCGGAACCGACTCTGCCGCCCGGCCACGAGCGCGGTGACCACCAGTGCCCCGAGCAGCCAGCAAGCGAGCACGCCCGAGTCCGACCACGCAGCGGACACCGAGCCGCCGTACATGAGCTGCCGGATCGCGTCGACCGAGTAGCTCATCGGCAGGGCGAAGTGCAGTGCGGCGAGCGGCGCGGGCAGCGTCTGCCACGGGAAGGTCCCGCCCGCGGTGACGAGTTGGATGAGCATGAGCACGAGCCCGAGGAACTGCCCGACGGACCCGAGCAGCACGTTGAGCATCATGATGATCGCGGCGAAGGTGACCGACGCGAGGACCATCACGGCGATCGTGCCCGCGACGTGCTCCACGCCGAACCCCAGCGCGAACCGCACGATCGCGAACAGCGCGAGCATCTGCACGAGGCCGAGCAGCGCCGGGGTGAGCCAGGCGCCGAGCGTGATCGGCAGGGGCTTCCGGACGGCGGTGATCGCGCGGCGGGAGATCGGCCGCAGGATCAGGAACAGCGCGTACATGCCGATCCACGCCGCGAGCGAGATGAAGAACGGGGCGAGCCCCGCGCCGTACGTCCCGGCGTTGGCGATGTCCTGGTCGGCGACGCGCACCGGGTCCGAGATGACCGACGCCTGCGCGTTCCGGGTCGAGGCGTTCGATGCGGGGATGTCGTTCCGCCCGGACTTGAGCGACGTGTGCAGCTCGACTGCGCCGGCGTGCAGGGTGTCGAGTCCGGACGCCAGGGACGTCGCGCCGGAATCGGCCGTGGCTGCCCCGGCGGCGAGGGACGACGCGCCCGAGGACAGGGTCGTGGCGCCCTTCGCCAGGGCCGATGCCCCGGAGGACACAGCCGCGGCGCCGCTGTTGACCTGGGCGGCACCGGAGGACAGCGTGCCGGCGCCGTCGTCGAGCCGGGCGATGCCGTTCGTCAGCGTGGGGGTCGCGGTGGCGAGCGAGGCCGCGCCGGACGACACCTGGGCGGACCCGGAGGCGAGCTGGTCGAGCTGGGTGCGGAGCGTGGCGCTCTGCTGCTGCAGGCCGGTGATCTGCTGCTGGAGCGTGGAGTTCTGCAGCGCGGCGGCGATCGCGGCCTGCTGCGCGGGTGTCAGGGCGGCGTCGGCGGGCAGGGCGGCCTGGATCTGCGTCAGCAGGGTGGTGGGCGACAGCGCGGCCACGCCGTTCAACACGGGGTCGAACGTGGCGGCGAGCTGCTGGTTGCCGGCGGCGACCCGTGCGGCGCCGGTCGCGAGCTGCTGCGTCGACGACGGCAGCGAGGCCGTCTGGGACCGGAGCTGGTCGAGCCCGGCGTCCAGGGACGCGGCGCCCGACGCGACCGAGGCCGAGCCGGAGGCCACCTGCGACGCGCCCGAGGCGAGCGCGGCGGTCTGCGCCGGCAGGTCGGCGGTGCCCGACGCGAGCTGCGACGCCCCGGAGGAGAGCTTCCCCGTCCCCGCCGCGAGCTGCTGGGCGCCCGACTCGGCCGTCCCGAGACCGGACGCGAGTGACCCGCTGCCCCGGACGGCCGGCAGCAGGTTCGTCCGGATGTCCGCGAGCCCGACGAGCAGGGTCTTGGCGGCTCGCTTGCCGACCTGCTCGGACACCGAGGTGCGCATGGTCTTGCCGGCCTGCTCCGCGATCGTCGACGCGAGGTAGGAGTTGGCGTCGCTCGTCGTCATGACGAGCTCGGCGCGCTGCGGGTCGCTGTCCGAGGCGCTCGCGAGGTCCTGGGAGAACGCCGCGGGGATCGTGACCACGAAGTCGTAGCGGCCGGACTTGATGCCGGAGGCGGCGGCCGACGCCGACGTGACGGTCCAGTCGAACGAGCCGTCGCGGACGGTCTGCTTCGCCACCTGCTCGCCGTAGTCGACGTGGTGGCCGTCGACGGTCGCCCCGGTGTCGTTGACGACGAGCGCGGCGGGGACGTGGTCGAGCTTGGCGTAGGGGTTCTGGTTCGCCCACAGGTACAGCCCGCCGTAGAGCAGCGGCACGATCATGAGCGCGATGAACGCGACGCGGGCGAGGGGGGTCGCGGTGAGCCGGCCGAGTTCGGCGCGGACGAGTGCGGGTGTGGTCACGAGCGGGTGCTCCCCTGGGTGGACGCTGCGGGTGCGGGTGCGGGTGCGGGTGCGGGTGCGGGTGCGGGTGCGGGTGCGGCTGGCGATGCGGCCGGGAGGGACGGTGCGCGTCCGTCGTGGGCCGTGCCTCCCGCTCGTGGCTGGCTCCGCTGCATGATGGCGGTGATGGTCTCGACGGCCGCCGCCGAGGCGATGACGAGGACGGCGATGCCGCGGTCGGCGACGTTCTGGAGGACCGCGAACCAGTCCGCCACGGACCCGCCGTGGCGCTCGGGGGTGGTCACGACGAGTCCCTCGATGCCGTCGCGCAGCAGCGCGAGCTCGACGAGCAGGCGGATGCGCGGCGCGGTCGGGACGCGTTCGATCGGGGTGTCGGCCCACTCGGCCAGGTCGAGTTCGTCGAGCACGGTCGTGACGGCGTCGCGGCCGGTGTGGCGTCCGGCGAAGGCGAGTTCCTCGCGGACGATGCGGCGCACGGTCATGACGGCGAAGGGCTCGGCGACGGTCGGTGTGTCGACGAGGGCGACCGTCCGGCGGACGCGGGCCGGGTCCTCGACACCGTCGACGAGCAGGCGGCCGGCGTCGGGCTGCATCCGGCCGCCGGCGACGAGCGACGCCACGACGGGGGTCTGCTCGGTCTCGACGGCGACGAGCCCCGGGCGACCGGGTTCGGCGACGGCGGACACCGGGGGCAGCGGGGCGCCGGGCCCGCTGCCGATCGCGAGGGCGTCGAGTTCGAGGATCATGCGGGCGGCTCCGGGGTGACGGGTCTGGATGCGGATGCGGGTGCGGGTGCGACGATGGGTGTCCGCGGCGGGACGGTCTCGAGGACATGGAGGGAGGACCTCCAGTCCAGCCCTGCCATGCCGAGTGCGGACACGACGACCATGCGGTGCCCGTCGGCGGGACTCGTGCCGGCGCGTGTGGCCTCGTCGAGCACGGCGATGCAGGCGCCCTCGACGAGGCGCGCGAGCGATTCGACGGGCACGTCGTCGCGGAAGAGCCCGGCCCGGACGCCGTCGGCGCAGGCGTCGAGCACGGCGGCGCGGAGCGGGGCGAACACCGACGCGATGCGGTCGACCGAGGGTCCGTGCAGGGCGATCCGGGCCAGGGAGCGGACGTCGGCCACCTCGGCCCAGAGCGCGGCGGCGATGGTCGCGATGCGGACGTCGGGCAGGAGCGGTGCGAGCTCGGCCGCCGCGGGCATCGTGCCGAGGATCCGGCGCGCGCCGCCCGTGACGACCTCGTCGACCAGGTCCTCACGGGTGGGGAAGTGTCCGTAGACCGCGCGGCGCGACAGGCCCGCCGCCGCGGCGATGGTCTCGATCGAACCGTCGGGGTCGGCCTGGAGGACCGTGCGGGCGGCGTCGACGAGCGCGGTCCGGTTCTCGGCTGCGTCGCGTCGCGGACTCCTCGAGGGCATGGGATCAGCCTACGAACGTGCACAGTGCTGTGCAACATCGGGGTGGCGGATCGCGATCGGCTGCGCAACGCGGCTCGGAGTTCGTTCTGCGGCCCTCCGGAGGCCTTGGCCCGCGTCTAGGGGATGCTCTGACGCAAAGGATGCGCAAGGTGGACAAGTAGTTAGACGGCCTAGTGTTTCGATGCCATGCTCGACCCATGACGAACCGGCGCAATCCCGAGGGGCCCCACGCGGTCGACGCGTTCCCCCCGACGCAACCAATCGACATGCGCCAACTCTTCCTCGACCAGGAGGCCATCAATGCTCGACCGTGAGACCCTCGCCAGCCTGCGCCAGAACCCCATCGAGTGGCGCCGCCGTGGCCTGACGCCGCCGGACGCCCTCGCCGCCATGGTCGAGGCCCGCGTCTCGGGCACGTCGAAGCTGCGCCGTCCGCTCGACCCGAGCTACGCGGACTTCTTCCAGGCCTGAGCGCCCCGCGGGTCCGTCCCGCGCTCGGCCCACGACGGCACCCCTCCTGACCGGAGCGGGTGCCGTCGTCGTCCCGGGACCCGGCCGGGACGCGCGTTCGTCTCGTTCCCTGGACAGGACGTGAACGCGCTCCGGGAGCCGGTGTTTCACTGGTCGGCAGGATGCAGGAGGAGCGATGAAGTACATCCACTACGACAGCACCGCGGTCATGACGGGGAGCGAGATCGCCGACGCCGTGATCGAGTACGCCGCGGCCCTCGGCGCGGCCGGTGGTACGGACACCGTGCACGTCCCGACCTTCGACGACCACGGATCGGTCGCGTACGCGACGCTGCTCATCGGACCCGCCAGCGAGATCGTCGTCGACGACGCCCCGGACGACGAGCTCGAGCCCGAGGACCCCGCGTTCGTCGAGCGGCTCCGTGAGGGCGCCCGGAAGCTCTCGGGCGCGACGCCGGTCCACGCCGACGGCACACCGGACTTCCGCGCTGGCGTCCCGCACCCCGAGGGCGACTGAGGCACCGGCAGCAGGTCCCGCCGGCGACGGAGCCACCGGCCCCGAGCCTCCCTGACGGGGCGGCACCCGTCCCCTGACGAGTCGGCACCCGGTCTCCCTGACGACGACGGCACCCGGTCCACAGGGAACGGGTGCCGTCGTCGTGTCGGTGGAGCGGGGTCAGTTGCCGATCTTGTCGTCGGCGGCCTTCTCGCCCTTCTCGATCTGGTCGGAGTGTCCGCCGCCGGTGGCCTTGTCAGCCGCGCCGGCCGCCTTGTCGAGGCCCGCGTCGGTCGCCTTCTCGCCCTTGTCGCTGTCCGCGAAGTCCTTCGCCTTGTCGCCGAGGTCTGCCATGTCGTGCTCCTTCCGAGTGCTCCAGCCCGCCCGGGATCCACTGCCCCGGACGTCGGGTGCCCACGTTCCTCCCGGCTGCGGAGAGCGTTCCCAGCGTCTCCGCCGGTCATCGCGTTCACTGGGCTCGTGACCATCCACATCGGCATCAGCACCAAGCTCTACCTGTCGTACCGCCAGTCCCTCGACTGGCTCGGCCGCGTCACCGAGCTCGCTCGGGACCACCCCGGCGTGGTCGACGGCCGCGTGGCGCTGTTCGTCGCGCCCTCGACGCCGCTGCTCGAGTCCGCCGTCCGGCTCGCTGCGGGCACCCGGGTCCGCGTCGCCGCGCAGGACGTCAGCCGCTACGCCGAGGGCGCCCACACCGGCGAGACCGGCGCGCCCCTGCTCGCCGAGCTCGGGGTCACGATGGCCGAGATCGGGCACGCCGAGCGTCGCGCCGACGGCGAGACCGACGCGGTGGTCGCGGCCAAGGTCGCCGTCGCCCAGGAGGCCGGGCTCACCCCGCTCCTGTGCGTCGGCGAGACGACGCGGTGCGACCCGCGGGAGGCCGCCGCGTGGTGCCTCGAGCAGGTCCGCGCCGCCACGACCGGACCGCTCATGATCGCGTACGAGCCGGTCTGGGCGATCGGTGCCGCGGAACCGGCCCCAGCGTCCCACGTCACGGCGACCGTCGACGCCCTGCGCGACGGACTGCCGGGAGCGCTCGCGGGCACGCCGATCGTCTACGGGGGGAGTGCGGGCCCGGGGTTGCTCGGACGGCTCCACCCGAGCGTGGACGGCCTGTTCCTCGGGCGCTTCGCCCACGATCCGGAGAACGTCCGCCGGGTCCTCGACGAGGCCGCGGCCCTCACCGCCTGAAGCACCGCTGCCCGATCCCGACGACCACGGCGATCAACCGCCTGCTCTCGACGACGCGGCTGTCGGACGACGCCCGGGACGTCGCTGCTCGCAGGTGTCCGCGCCGGGACGGTGCCGGAACGGCGCTGCCCGACACCCCGGGTAACGGGGGACAGGAGGCCGATAGACTCGGGTGGACCACCGGCCGCTCGGTCGGGCCCGGTCCTCCGCAGACGTGAGGAGAACCACATGCCCGCAGTCGTGATCATCGGAGCCCAGTGGGGGGACGAGGGCAAGGGGAAGGCCACCGACCTCCTCGGCAGCCGCATCGACTACGTCGTCAAGTTCAACGGCGGCAACAACGCCGGGCACACGGTCGTGGTCGACGGACAGAAGTACGCCCTGCATCTGCTGCCCTCGGGCATCCTCACGCCGGGCGTCACGCCGGTCATCGGCAACGGCGTCGTCGTCGACCTCGAGGTCCTGTTCCAGGAGCTCGACGCGCTCCGGGCCCGCGGGGTCGACGTCTCGAAGCTGCGGGTGTCGGCGAACGCCCACGTCATCACGCACTACCACCGGACCATCGACAAGGTGACCGAGCGGTTCCTCGGCAAGCGGCAGATCGGCACGACCGGCCGGGGCATCGGGCCGACCTACGCCGACAAGATCAACCGCGTCGGCATCCGGATCCAGGACATCTTCGACGAGAACATCCTCCGGCAGAAGGTCGAGGCCGCGCTCGAGCAGAAGAACCACCTGCTGGTCAAGGTCTACAACCGCCGGGCGATCGAGGCGGAGGAGGTCGTCGAGTCGCTCCTGTCGTTCGCCGACCGGCTCCGCCCGATGGTGACCGACACGGCGCTCGAGATCCACCGGGCGCTCGAGCGCGGCGACACCGTCCTCTTCGAGGCCGGCCAGGCCACCATGCTCGATGTCGACCACGGCACGTACCCGTTCGTCACGTCGTCCTCCGCCACGGCGGGCGGCGCCGCCACGGGTTCCGGCATCGGTCCCGGCCGCATCGAACGCGTCATCGGCATCGTCAAGGCGTACACGACCCGGGTCGGCGCCGGCCCGTTCCCGACCGAGCTGTTCGACGAGTCGGGGGAGTTCCTCCGTGCGAACGGGTTCGAGTTCGGCACGACGACCGGACGGCCGCGCCGCTGCGGCTGGTACGACGCCCCGATCGCCCGGTACTCGGCTCGGATCAACGGCGTGACGGACTTCGTGCTCACGAAGCTCGACGTCCTGACGGGCCTCGAGACGATCCCAGTCTGTGTCGCGTACGAGGTCGACGGCGAGCGCATGGACGAGGTCCCGGTGTCGCAGTCGGACTTCCACCACGCCGTGCCCGTGTACCAGGAGTTCCCCGGCTGGTCCGAGGACATCTCGGGCGCGCGGAGCTTCGACGACCTGCCGAAGAACGCGCAGGACTACGTGCTCGCGGTCGAGGCGATGTCGGGCGCCCGCATCTCCGCGATCGGGGTCGGCCCCGGCCGTGACGCCATCGTCGTGCGCCACGACCTCCTCGGCGCCGAGTAGCCGACGCCGCGGCGCCCCCTCCGGCCGGCGCCGGCGGCCGGGGCGCCGGCCGAGGCCGGTGGCGCCCCTTCTCTCCCACGAGATCGCAGTCGTTGCCGGTACGACCCCGGTCGAAGCGGCAACGACTGCGATCTCGCGGTTCGGGGGAGCGGCCGGACGCCGGTTGGCCGGTGGCCGGTGGCCGGCCGCCCGGGCGTCAGCGGTAGCCGGCGGCGGCCGCGAACGCCGGCCATCGTGCGGGGGCGGCACCGGGGCGCCCGCGCTCCTGCGCGTCGATCTCGGCCGCCAGCGCTCGGATCGCGGTCACGTGCTCGGGCAGGATCAGGTCCCACGGGGCCGGGAGGCCCGGCTCGAGCAACGCGGACAGGCCCGCATCCTCGGCGCGGTGCAGATCGCGGAGGACGGTGGCGAGGTGGACGTCACGGACGAGGCGGGCGGCACGGAGGTCCTCCAGGACGGCGTCGCACTCGGCTGCGGGGCGTGCGGTCCGGGTCGCGCCGACGAGGCGTTCGAGCAGCGCGCGCTCGTTCCACAGCGCGGCTGACAGGTCTCCGGCGTGCACTCGTCCTCCTGACGGTCGGGGGTGGGAGTCATTCGACCAGGTGTTCCCATCGATCACCAGGGGCCGGGGTGTCGGGAGTCGCAGGTGCCAGGGCCGCCTCGGTGTGACGCGTGTGTACCCCTGTACCCCAACGCGGGGGATAGCGGGAGTCATGCGTGACCCGTGAATCCGGGCCTCGCCTTGCCTGCTGCTCCGAGGATCCCGGGAGATCACGGGCTCGACTGGCGCGCTCGGACCCGTGGTTCGTACGGTGGAGGAGTACCGCAGACGTACCCCGAAGGAAAGCGAGGCCGCGACATGAGCATGACCATCTCCCACTCCGACGTCACCCTGGACACGGACACCGTGGACACCATCGCGATCCTCGAGGCGGAAGCCGCAGCCGCCGGCCAGGTGACCCGCGCGCAGATCACGTGGACCGAGGCGGACAAGGGCCTCTGGGTCGCGAGCTACGGCGGCTACTACGGCGGCACGGTCGACAAGCAGGGCGCCCACTACTTCGCGTCGGACACCTTCGGCCAGTACATCGGCGACTACGCCTCGCTCGAGGACGCCCAGGCCAAGCTCTCGGAGCACCTGCACCTCATGCTCCCGAACGTCATCCGCCCGATCCGCTGAGCTCGAGCGCTCCACGATCGACGGCCTCGCGCCCTCGCTGCTCCGGCAGCGGGGGCGTTCGTCGTCCCGGCCGGTGGTGCGGTCGGCGGTCGCGCGGACGGGTGGTCCTGCGGTCGTGCGACCGCCCGTCCGCGGTCGGGCCGCAGTCGGATCGGCGCGTCAGGCGGGGGGCGCGGCGTCCACCGCGCCGACCTGCTCGAGCACGGCGTCGACGTCCGTCACGCCGACCCCGGCCAGGAGGTCCGCCCACAGCGCCCGGAGTGCCGCTTCGGTGTCGATGGCCTGGAGTCCGCGGCTCTCGGCGTCGAACACACCGAAGCTCGCGTTGAGCAGCCGTCGCGCGAGTTCCTCGGCGGGGCGGTCGGACGGGATCCGTCCGGCGTCGATGTCGATCTGGAACTGTTCAGCCACGTACGCCCGCCACGGCACCGTCGAGCGCGGCAGGGTGATCCCGTTCGCACGCTGGTCGGCCAGGAGGCGCACTGCGGCGAGTGCGCTCGGGTGCTCGCGCGCGTCGAGCGCCGCCGTCATGAGGAGGCGCAGCAACCGGCCGAGTCCGGGCGGCGTCGCCTGCTCGACCTCCGCCCGCATCGAGGCCCACGTCTCCTGCTGCTGCCGGACGATCGCCTCGGCGATCTGCTGCTTCGAAGCGAACTGGTGGTGCCCCACGGCTGACTTCGGCTTGCCCATGGCCGCTGCGATGCTCGCGATGCTCGTGCCGGCGTAGCCCCGGGTCGCGAACTCCGTCGCGGCGGCGCGCAGGATCGCGGCACGGGTGTTCGCCTTCTGCTCCTGACGGTGGTTGGTCGTCGATCGCTGGTCGTGCATCGCATCACCGTATCCGGATCGGCGAGCAGAGCGGCGAGGACCCTGCGGCACCGCCCGGCCGCCACCGGCCGGTTCGCCAGACGAACGACTTGTGGAACGTGTCCGAACCAGGCAACATGTGTCGCACCTCGCTCCGCGCCGGTTTCGGGTCTGCGCTCGGGGTAGAGGACACCCGTCCGGGGCGGTGGTCGAGGAGCGCTTCCCGGTTCCTCGTTGGAGTACCACGGTGTCGCCGCTCCGGACGAGGTGGTCGGGGACCAGGGGGAATCGATCCATGCCGGACGAGACACAGCCGACGAGCGATGGCGGGCAGCCGCGGCCCCACGTCGAGACGTTCCACCAGCTCCACGACGGCACGCCGATCCTGCTCGCCTGCTTCTGCGAGCGCGGCGAGGACCACGTGACGGTGCCGGCGGGTGCTGGGCTGGTCCCGCAGCCGCACTGGCGGGCGCCGCGTCGCCCCGTCCGCACTAGCCCCTGAGGGCATCTCGGGTTATTCTTCGGCTACCCGAAATCCCGAATCCGCTTGGTTCCTACCCGAAAGGCCACCATGCAACCCGTCTACAACCGCGCCCAGAATCGCTACTCCCGTACGCAGATCCGGCACATGCAGCACACCGCGCAGCGCGACCGCTACGGCCGCTTCCGCGCGACCTGGCACCAGTGGGCCACGCTCGGCGTCGTCACGGCGTCGTCGGTCTCACTCGTGTGGCTGGCGTACGAGCACGTGCACCCGGTCATCCACTGATCGAGCGCCCATGCTCACCGCATCGCGGTCGTGTTCACCGAGGCCAGGTGAGCGCGACCGCGATCGCGTTGAACAGGACGTGCGCGAGGATCGCGCCGCCGAGCCGCTTCGTGACGGCGACGAACGTCCCGAGCAGCAGCCCGAGGACGAACGTGCTCACGAAGGTGACGAACGCCCCCTCGACCGTGGTGTTCGCCACGAGGACGTGCATCGCGGCGAACAGCACCGCGGCACCCACGACGCCCAGGACGGTCGCGAGCCGGAGGTTGCTCCGTCGGTCGTCCTCGCCGCCGATCCGATCGGCGAGCAGTGGCTGCAGTGTGCCGCGGAAGAACGCCTCCTCGATCACGGGCGACAGGATGCACGGGCCGAGCACCGTGAGCGTGAGCACCGCGACCTGGACCCCGCCGCCGAGCACCGGCTGCGGGCTGAGCCCCGTGCTGTCGAACATCGCCAGGTTGAGGAACCCGTCCACGGCCCGCGCCAGGCAGGCGATCGCGATGGCGGGGGAGACGTCGAACACGCTGATCCGGAGGCCCAGGCGATCGACGACCGAGGTCGCGCCGCGGTCGCGCAGGTACCAGAGCACCCCCAGAACGAGGGGCACCCACGACGCCAGGTCCGACAGCAGGAGCTGCACGGGAGCGCTCGGCACCGACCCCCGCTGCACGGCGCTGCTCACGATCCGCTCGAGCACGATCACGATGACCAGCGCGATCCCGAGGGGCAGGAGACTCCGGCGACGCGGCGGAGCGATCGTCGGTTCTTCGGCGCTCATGCACTCACCGTAGGGGTCAGGTCCAGCCCGATGTGCATGACGAACCCGATCCCTCCTCATCGGTATGGCACTATTTCCTCACCGGTGGCTGTCACACGACGCATCAGGAGCATCGGTGACGTCAGTTCGGGGAAGGCTGGAGCGTGGAGCTTCGCGACTACATCACGGTGCTACGCAAGGGCTGGATGATGATCCTCATCCTCGCGCTCGTGGGGGTGGCAGCAGCGGCCGGGTTCTCGATCGCGAAGACGCCGCAGTACGCCGCGTCGGCGCAGGTGTTCGTCTCCACCGAGACGAGCGGCAGCGCGTCCGACCTGGCGCAGGGCAACACGTTCACGCAGCAGCGGGTCGTCACCTACTCGAACCTCGTGAGCACGCCGATCGTGCTCCTGCCGGTCATCGCCAAGCTCCACCTGCACATGACGGCCGAGCAGCTCGCCGGCCTCGTCAGCGCCGACGCCCCGACGAGCACCACGCTCATCACGATCAACGTGACCGACGTCGACCCGGTGCGAGCGGCGGACATCGCGAACGCGACCTCGTCGAGCCTGACGAACGTCGTGCAGAACATCGAGGCGACGGACGCGAACGGCCAGAGCACGGTCAAGCTCACCCGCGTCAAGGAGGCTCAGGTCCCCTCGAAGCCGGTCAGCCCGAACGTGCCGGTCAACATCGTCCTCGGCCTGCTCGTCGGCCTGGCGCTCGGCGTCGGCGTGGCCGTGCTCCGCGAGACGCTCGACAACCGCGTCCGCACCGAGACCGACATCGAGCGCATCAGCACCAAGCCGATCATCGGTGGCATCGCCTTCGACAACAAGGCGGCGACGCGTCCGCTCATCGTGCAGGCCGACCCGCGCAGCCCGCGCGCCGAGTCGTTCCGCACCCTCCGCACGAACCTGCAGTTCCTCGACCTCGACGGCCCGGCGCGCACGTTCGTCATGACGTCGTCGGTCGAATCCGAGGGCAAGAGCACCACCGTCGCGAACCTCGCGATCGCGCTCGACACCGCCGGGTACAAGGTCATCCTCATCGACGCCGACCTGCGCCGGCCGAAGGTCGCGCAGTACATGGACGTCGAGGGCGCCGCGGGTTTGACCGACGTGCTCATCGGCCGCGCCGACCTCGACGACGTCGCCCAGCCCTGGGGTCGCGGTGCGATGCGCGTCATGCCCGCCGGGCCGATCCCGCCGAACCCGTCGGAGCTCCTCGGCTCGCGGAACATGCAGCTGCTCATCGAGCGCCTCGAGCAGGAGTACGACTACATCCTGTTCGACGCGCCCCCGCTCCTCCCGGTCACCGACGCGGCCATCCTGTCGAAGAAGGCGAGCGGCGCGATCGTCGCCGTCGCCTCGGGCAAGACCCACAAGGCGCAGCTCGCCGGCGCCGCGTCGACGCTCGAGAACGTCGGGGCACCGATCGCCGGGTTCGTCCTGACGATGATGCCGACCAAGGGTCCGGGTGCCTACGGTTACGGCCGGTACGGCTACGCGTACGGCTACGGGCTGGACAACGAGGACGAGGCCGAGATCCCCCGCAAGCCCAGCGCCGGCGTCGGTCCGCTGCGGAAAGCGGACTGATGACGACGGGGGAGGGGACCGCCCGTCCGTTCACGATCCTCACCGTCTGCACCGGCAACATCTGCCGGTCTCCGCTGGCGGCGCAGCTGCTCCGCGCGCAGCTCGCCGACCTGCCCGGCATCGTCGTCGCCAGCGCCGGGACCATGGCCGACGACGGCGCGCCGATGGACGTCACCGCCGCCGTGCAGTCGGAACGGCTGGGAGGCGACCCCAACGACCACCGGTCCCGGTACCTCACGGAGCGCATCGTCGCCGACGCCGACCTGATCCTGACCGCGGAACGGGCGCACCGCGCTGCCGTGGTGTCGCTGTTGCCGCGGGCGTCGCGGCGGACGTTCACGATCCTCCAGTTCGCGCGGGTGCTGCGCGGGCTCGAGCCCGCGGACCTGGAGGCCGTGACCGACCTGGCCTCGCTCGTCACGACCGTCGCGGCCGCGCGCGGCATGGTGCCGCCGCCGGCCGACCCGGCTGACGACGACGTCGAGGACCCGTACCGGCGGTCGCCCGAGGTCCACGAGCGCGTGGCCGACGTGCTCGCCGGGGCGGTCGGGACCATCACGACCGCGATCCACTCGACGACAGCAGGGGGCAGTCGGGGATGAGCTCGAACGGGGGGAAAGGGCGTCTGGGCTTCACGGTGTCGCGGCAAGCGCTCACCTGGGTGGCCGTGGTCGTCGTGGTGCTCGTCGTGGTCGACGTGCTCCTGGTGACCGTGGCGCTCGGACGCACCGCCCCCGGGGACAACGGCCGGGCCGCGCCGATCCCGACGTTCAGTAGTGTCCCGACCGCCACCGCGACGGCGACTGCCACCGCTCGCCCGTCCGCCTCCGCGAGCGCGACCGCCACCCCGACCCCGTCGGCCACCGGAACCCCGGCCGCCGCTGGTGGCGGGCAGCGCCGGTTCCTCTCCGCCGTCAGCGCCTCGGAGCTCTGGCGCGCCACGTCCGGGTCCTGCACCGGCGGGGACGCCGTCGTCGAGCGGTCGACCGACGGCGGGGCGACGTGGAAGCCCACGGCGACCGGCCAGTACGACGTCCACACCGTCGCCGGGCTCGTGGCCGGCAGCGTCAAGACGAGCATCGTCGCCGGCACCGGAGCCGGGTGCGCCGAGAGCGCGCTGTCGTCGTACACCGACGGCGAGTACTGGGCCGCGGACAGCGCCGCGCTGGTCTCCGACTACGTCACGAGCGACTCGCGCATCCACCTGTCGTCCGGCACGGCGCCCTCGCCATGTGCGGCGCCGACGCAGATCCTGACCACCGGCTCCACCACCGCGGTCGTCTGCCCCGGGGTCCTCGCCGTCCGGCAGTCCGCCGCCGACGACTGGGTGCAGGTGCCCGTCTCCGGACTCGTGGCGGCCACCGACACCGGCAGCGGGTTCACGCTCGCCCGGACCGGCCGCTCGACGTGCGACGGCGTCGAGGTCGACACGCTCACGACGGCCGCGGCGGTGGCGGCATCGAAGCCGACCCACGTCGGTTGCGCGCCCGCGACGACCACGAGTGGGGCCGTGGCGATCGCGCAGACCGATGACCGGGTCGCCGTGTGGAGCGGGTCGCAGGTGCTCACGTCGACCGACGGGGGCACGACGTGGTGACCGGGACGCGGCGGCGACCATGACCGCGGAACGCGGGACGACCCTCCAGACCGACGCGTCGACGTTGGGGTGGAGCCGCGCGTTCGCGCGTCGCCTCGTGATCACGGACGTCCTCATCCTGGCCTGGGTCGTGTTCGGCGTGCAGATCGCGTGGCTCGGCCTGCGTTCGAACCTCGTGTCGAACGAGAACGACCTGAAGTTGAGCTACACCGGGATCTCGGTGTTCGTGATCGTGGTGTGGACGATCGCGCTCGGCATCTACGACACCCGGGGCGACCGCGTGATCGGCGTCGGCAGCACCGAGTACCGCCTGGTGGCGGACTCGAGCATCCGCGTGTTCGGGCTGTTCGCGATCGCCGCGTTCCTGCTGCACCTGGAGCTCGCCCGCGGCTACGTGCTCATCGCGTTCCCCATCGGGATCCTCGTGCTCCTGTTCTCGCGGTGGATGTGGCGGCAGTGGCTCATCCTGCAGCGCAAGCAGGGGCGGTACTCCGCCGGTGTGCTGCTCGTGGGATCGCCCGCCAGCGTCCGGCACATCGCCGGGCAGCTCGAGCGCCAGCCCGCCGCCGGCTACCGCGTGCTCGGGGCGGCCGTGTCCACCGGACTCGTCGGCGTCCTGCCGGGCACCGAGCTGCAGTCCTACGGCGGCTTCGACGACCTGCAGCACGCCCTCGACGCGACGCACGCGGACACCGTCGTGATCACCAGCGCGGACGACCTGCCGCCCGAGCGCGTGCGCGAGCTGAGCTGGGCGCTCGAGCCCGGCCAGCAGCACCTGGTCGTCGCGCCGAGCCTGACCGACATCGGCGGCCCCCGCATCCACACGCGCCCCGTGCAGGGCCTGCCCCTGATCCACGTCGAGACGCCGACGTACTCGGGCCGCAAGCTCTACACCAAGCGGGTCTTCGACCTGGTGATCGCCGCCGCGCTCGTCATCGTGCTGTCACCCGTGTTCCTGCTGCTCGCGATCGCCGTGAAGGTCACCTCGCCGGGCCCGGTGCTGTTCCTGCAGGAGCGCGTCGGCCTCAACGGCTCGACGTTCCGGATGATCAAGTTCCGGTCGATGGTCGTCGACGCCGAGAGCCGGATCCAGGAGGTCAGCCAGCTCGACCGCGCCGAGGGCAACGACGTGCTGTTCAAGATGCGCAACGACCCCCGCGTGACCCGCGTTGGCTCGTTCATGCGGCGGTACAGCCTGGACGAGCTCCCGCAGCTGTTCAACGTGTTGCTCGGCAACATGTCGCTGGTGGGCCCTCGACCGCCGCTGCAGCGTGAGGTAGATCGGTATGACCCCCGCGTCCATCGACGCTTCCTGGTCAAACCGGGGCTAACGGGTTTGTGGCAGGTGAGTGGTCGCTCCGACTTGTCCTGGGAGGATTCCGTCCGCTTGGATCTCTACTACGTGGAGAACTGGTCCACGACAGGTGACTTGGTAATCCTTTGGAGGACTGTGCGGGCAGTGATTGCATCCCGAGGCGCGTACTGACATGGTCTCAAGGGACAGGCGTGTCCGCATTGCACACGACTACATCAGCCAGAAGGGTGGAGCTGAGCGAGTCGCGCTATCGATAGCGCAGCGGCTCGGAAGCGGAAGCGTTCTTACCGCGTTGTATGAGCCGAACGGATCGTTTCCAGGCTACCGCGACATCTCAATCAGCCCATCCTGGTTGAACAGGTTCAAGTTCTTCCGGAAGGATCCCCGGCGAGCACTTCCGCTCCTGCCCCTAGCGTGGGCGTGGCGGAGGAAAGTGGATGCGGACGCCGTGCTCTGTAGTTCATCGGGTTGGTCGCACGCGATCCGTGTTACTGCCGGTACCGCGAAGGTCGTCTATTGCCATAACCCACCTCGCTGGCTTTACCAACCAGAGGATTATTTTCGCGATCAGCCAGCGGTTGTCCGGAGGTTAGCTCGGCTGTTGACCCCATGGCTGATGAGGTGGGACAAAAAGGCTGCGTCAACTGCAACGACCTACATTGCTAATTCGCGAGCGGTAGCAACTCGAATTCAAGAGGCATACGGGGTAACCCCCTCAATTATTCACCCCCCCATCGATATCGATGAGAACGGAGCACGGAAGCGTGTCGCCGTTCCGAACGATTTCTTCCTCACGGTCGCGAGAGCGCGGGGGTATAAAGGCACGGACATGCTGGTGGACGCCTGGAGCGGGATGCCCGACCTTCCTCTCGTGATCGTGGGTGACTGGCATGCACCGTTGCCGCCGAACGTGATAAGCGTGGGTCGTGTCTCAGATGCAGAAATCCGATGGTTGTACGAGAACGCGAGAGCCTTGGTATCCGTGTCCCGCGAGGACTTCGGGCTGACTCCGCTCGAGGCGAACGCGTTTGGCACGCCTTCACTCGTGCTACGCGCGGGCGGCTTTCTCGACTCGACTTCGGACGGAGTGTCAGGGCGCTTCATTGACGCTGACGACGTGGATAGTATTCGGCAAGCAGTGCGAGGATTCCCTCGACTATGGGACCGGGACGCAATCCGGTCACATGCCCAACGTTTCTCTGTCCGGACGTTCATCGAGCGGCTCGAGTTAGCAGTTGAAGAAGCGGTGCGGCTTCGGAACGAAAGGCCGTGAGAATGCACAAAGTAAAAGCGTATCCGCTTCCACACGTGCTCGGACGTGCCTTCGGTGGCTTCTTGAGCTCGACTGTGCTGACAACTGTCGCTGGCGCGGTGGTCATTCCCGTACTCATCCATGCGGTCGGCGCTTCGACCTGGGCGGGGGTCGCCGTCGCCCAAGCGACCGGGGCCGTAGGCGCGATTTTAATCAACCTTGGCTGGGGTGTGTCGGGACCTGCAGAAGTGGGCACTCTTGACGGTGAAGATCAGCTGGAATACTACCGGCTATCGGTGTTGGTGCGTCTTGCGGTCGCGGTGCCGGTCTCTATCGCGTGTTTCGCCTTGGCTGCTCTGCAACGGGATCAAGAAAGCTTCTCGGTTGGGCTGATCGCCGTGGCGGCTGCGCTGGCGGGTCTCGGAGGACAGTGGTATTTCTACGGAACCTCCGCGCCTCGATCACTACTACTGCTCGACACGCTCCCCCGAACCACGCTTTCGGTGGTCGGCGCTGTCCTTACCTTGCCGACACACTCGGTTGCCCTGTTCGCTGTGGCGCAGGTCCTGGGGGCGATTGTGCCGGTCGCCCTAACCACCCGGCGGCTCGTCGGTTGGCAGGTCTGGCATCGGCGGTCGGGCGTGTCGGACAGTGGAGGCGTGCGGGCACAGTTCTACGGGACCGCTACCGCCCTGTTCGGTAGCGCCTATCTCACGCTGCCGGTTGTGATCATCGCCTATTCGGCGCCGGGTTCGGTCGTCGCATTCGCGCTCGCTGACAGGCTCGCGAGGATCGCACGGCTAGTCATCGCTCCGATGACTCAGACGCTACAGGGGTGGGTTGCTTCAGCAAGGGACCGAGTCTCACGGCGAACCCGTGATCGCTCGAGCCTAGTGACTGCAGCGCTCTGGGGGTTGCTCGTTGCGATCGTCTATGCATCTCTGGCGCGCCCAGTTGGTCAAATCCTCAGCGGGGGAGCGATCGATCTCAGGTTTGGTCTGGTGGTATTCACGGCCGGCACACTTCTGCTCACTGCCGTATCGCAAACTACGGGCACGATCGGGCTTGTGCTGAGCGGGCGCCGTAGCTGGCTGGCAGCTAGCGCGATAGTTGGCGCAATCGTCTCCCTTCCTCTGCTGCTCCTACTTCCTGCCAGGTACGGGGCGAGCGGGGGCGCAATGGCGATTGTCATCGGCGAGGCCGCCGTTCTCGCTGTCCAATTTGTCGGACTCGCGACGGGCGGGAGATCGGCTTCCGGGAAGACCGAGGGTGTGTGAGGATGATTAGGAGGGCGAGCCGCTGGTTCACTGAGGGGGATCCTGAAAGGGCGCTTTTTGTACACCTTAGCCACACTGCTGATCCCGGGGGTGCGGAGCTTGCCCTCATCCGCACGTTGGCATCAGCTCCGTGGAATTGGCGAATACAACTTCCCCGAAACCTTCATGGCGCACAATCACTGTACACGTCACTACTCGAGGCATTCCCGGGGCGTGCGCTTTGGCGGGGTCCTGGACACGGCGCTGGTGCATCGTCGTCACCTCTCAAGGCGCTCGGACTTGCGGTGAGAGTTGTGGCTACGGCACTCGACCTGCTTCTTGACCGTGAGGTCAAAGCTGCTAGTCTCCTGATCGCGAACTCGTCCAGGAACGCGTTGTACGGCGCCCTCGTTGCAATGGCGCGCCGCGTTCCGCTCGTGGTTCATCTTCGCGACCGCGTGGAGAAACCCTTCCTCGGCACGTTCGGCTACTTCGCCATGACGCGTCTTGTCCTACCGGTTGCGGCCGGGGTTGTTTCCAACTCCGAGGCCACACTCGTTACGGCTCGACCCTTTTTGCGAACGAGCACCGCGACCGTTGTGGCCCCCAGCCCGATCGGGTGGTCGGGGCCCGAGCTTCATCCGAAGGTGCTCCAGGAAGCGAGCCGACCGCTGGTTGTCGGGATGATTGCACGGTTGGCCCCATGGAAAGGCCAAGACCTCCTTATACGAGCGTTCGCGTCGGCATTCCCGGCTGAGGACTCCGTCTTGCGTCTCGTTGGCGGTACGTCCTTCGGAGGCGAGCAGTTCGAGAAGGAGCTTCGCGAACTAGCGGCGGAGCTTGGGGTGCAGCATCGGGTGCAGTTAACAGGACATGTCGACGATCCGCTGATTGCCGCTCGCAGTTTAGACATTTGCGTCCAGTACTCGGTCCGCCCGGAGCCGCTAGGTCAAAACGTACTGCAATATCTGGCGCTCGGGAAGGCACTCCTTGTGGCGGACGAGGGTGGGCCAGCGGAGTGGGTGAACGATCGCGTGAACGGGCTGAAGGTGCGTCCTCGCGATTCGGAAGCACTCGCGGCAGCGCTGAGGCTGCTGGTCGGGGATCCGGCCCTGCTAGAGGAGATACGGCGGGGCGCTCGGGAAACACAGGTTCCCACCGACGAGCAAGTCGCCAGCGTTCTCGAGAATTTCTATCGGAAGGTCGCACTGGGTGGTCCGTCGAACTGAACGTAGAGCAATGGCAACGAGATTAGATGTGGTCCACGTTGTGCCGCACGTTCGTCGAGTTGGAAATGGTATCGTAAATGCCGTGGTTGATCTCGCCATAGCACAGGCGAAGGACGGCTACTCGGTCGGGGTGATGAGCGCCGGCGGGGAGTGGAGCGAGCTGCTCAGTTCCTACGGGGTCCTTCACCTGGCACTGCCCTTGGACAGCTGGCGGTCGCCTGGGCAATGGTGGCGGATAATCGCGGCGCTCCGTCGGATGGCTAGAGCAAAACCGCGTATTATTCATACGCACACGCTCGCGGCGCTGGTGCTTACTTTCAGCCTTTCTCGCCAGCCCATCATCCATACCTTACACAACCCCTGGCAGAAAGCTTCTTTCTTAGGCCGGATCTTACCGCGGCGATCAATTTTGCTCTCGGCCTCAGGCGACACCGGTCGAGGGAGAACACGGGTGGTAGTCAATGGCGTGGTGAACAGCCCGCGCTACGGGGAGAGCAATATGGCAGTGGAGCTCGTGTCTCCCTCCGTCGCGACTGTCTGCGGCCTGCACGAGCGGAAAGGAGTGCAGGATCTCATCAGGGCAGTAGCCAAATCACGGGCGTCTTGGCACTTATACATTGTGGGTGAGGGACCCTACCGACGCGAGCTAGAGGTAGAAGCGGAGCGGCTCGATATCGCAGCTCGAGTTCATTTTGTCGGCTTCCAATCAGATCCCGCGCCTTGGATTGCTTCGGCCGACCTGTTCGCACTGGTGAGTCACGCGGAGGGCGGGGCCCTAGTGCTCACCGAAGCCAGGATGGTCGGTGCACCAATCCTTTACACGGCTGTAGGGGACATGAAGTCGATGCTTCGACCGCGGGCAGGACGAGCAGTGGCGCCGGCGGATCCGGGCGGCATCTCGGTAGCACTAGACGAATTCGCGTACGACCGCGGCAAACTGCTGTCCCTTGCTTCGCGTTCGCTGGAGGGGCTCGATTATTACTCAGTCGAACGGGTAAATCGAGACGTCCTGGGGGTTTACCGCGAGATCCGTCCTGACTTGGAGCCAACTCGTGTCCCGCGTTAGGGAGATGGCGGGTGACGCCGTGGTTTGGCTGCTAGGCGCCCTGGCGACTGCAGCACTCGTGGTCGTCGCCTGCGAAGTGGGCCTCGGCCTTAAGTACGTCTTAGTTGCCATCGCGGGTTCCTTTGCCTTTGTGTTAATTTACGTTCGGCCGTCGACCGCCATCCCTTTTTCAATATGGGCATTGTTCTTCGTTTCGGTCTTCCGGCGCGTGCTAGGCGGCGCCGACGGGTACACGCCAAACGATCCGTTGATTCTGGTCCCGACAGTTGTCCTACTTCCGTTGATCCTGAGGCGGCTTGGATCGTCACGCAAATTGCGCACGAGCGCGAAATTCCAGGTCGTTCTGACTCTCGTAGCGCTAATCACGACAGTGCTCGGTCTGATGCAGGGGGCCCAGGCGACGACGGTGGCGCTCGGCTTTGTGCAATTTGTGATACCGATGCTGGCCGTTCTTGTACTTGGGCCACAAGAACTAACGTTGAGCTTCAGGCGTGCGATCGGGCATATTCGGACGGCGGGAGTACTCGCGGCCGCCTACGGTTACGTGCAATACTTCGCCCCGCCGCGTTGGGATCTCAGCTGGTTATCGAGCAGAGCGAGTGTGGTGTCGAGTTTCGGAGTTGCAGCAAAGGGCGAGTTCCGTTTGTTTGGCACGTCGTCGTCCCCCCTCGGTTATGCGACTCTTCTCGCTTTGGTGATATGCTGCTGGCTGCTTGTGAGGGGGAGGGCGCCGTGGTGGGTAAGTGGTCTGGTTGTCGCGTTTGTGGCGGTGCCGTTGTTGTTGACTTCCGTGAGGACAAGTGTCTTTGCACTACTCATGGCCATAATGATTTACGCCCTGTTTCGCAAAGGCCCTCTTGCGTTGCTTGTTCTTGCGCCGATTCCTGTCGTATACGCGGCGCTACCGCTTGTGCTTGGGAGGATCGACCCGCGACTCTCGGCTCGCTTCAGCCTGACTGGACTCCATTCGGACACGTCCCTAGAGGCGCGCGTTCACCTCTTGTCCTCGGAGCTGCTGCGCGCGGTATTCAGTCTCGGGTTGGGACCGGGAGGGAGCACCGACCAGAGCACCGTCGTCGACAACGGCTACCTAGCCGCATTCCTCGATCTGGGATTGCTGGGTGGCGTCACATTCCTTGTTGCCATCGGGTGGGCGCTGATCAAGGCGCTGGGCGCAGCCACTGGTCGCATTGAGGACACCGCGTACAGCGTTGCGATCGTGCTTGTGGTCCTGCTTGTGGTCGCCGAAGCTTCGGCTCCTACTATTCAGGGAGACGTCGGTTTGTTATTTTGGCTCTCGGCGGCGTTCCTAGAAAGCCGGCGTGAAATCGCTCGAAATCCAACTCAGGTGATAAGTTCGCAGCTGGGGGTGGTAACGTGAATCGGACGTCGGGTACGCCTGTTGCAGCCTATCTAGCAGTTCATGATTCTTCTTACCCGCGGAACCGTGCAATTCGTCAGGCCCTCGAGGCTGACGGCTGGCGCGTAGCAATCGTCGAGACGGGTACTGGTAGTTATGTGGCGAAGACACTCCGTCTGATCACCCGGTCTCTGCTTGTCCGTCCCGCGCCTTCAGTGGTGATCCTGTCGGAGTTCTCGGTGCAATTCGGGGCATTGGCATGGTTGGTCTCTCGGGTATTGCGGGTTCCCTTGATAGTGGATTTCTTCGTCGGGATGTACGAGACGAGGGTGGAGGACTATGGGAGGGTAGCTCACGGGTCTATTAAGGCTCGTCTGCTTTGGTTCCTCGATTGGCTGGCGCTTCGACTCGCCGATCAGGCTTTCACAGATACCCCTCCGCGGGCAGCCCGATTTACTGAGCGCTACAAGTCGGCGCGTCGTGTGATTCCGGTTGCTGTCGAGCCGCCAGTGTGGGCGGTTCCTGGGCCGCCTTCCGCTTCAGAGCGCCTCGAGGTACTGTATTACGGAAACTACATTCCTCTGCATGGCCTTGAGTATGTATTCGAAGCAGCAAGACGAGTTGCTAACCCCGAACGGTTCAGCTTTAGGTTTGTTGGCGGCACTGAGGGCCAGCGGTCTGCAGCAATCGACCGGCTTCGAGCAGCGGACGGCAAGCTGAGGGTCGAGTTTATTCCGGATGTTCCGGAGTCCCGACTCGCAATGCTGATTGCGGATTCGGATATTGTCCTTGGCGTCTTCGGCACATCACCTAAGGCAGGTGAGGTCGTAGCTAACAAGGTGGTGCAGGGGTTGGCATCAGGGCGAAGAGTACTGACGCGCGAGTCGCTGGCGCTGAGCGAGTTGCAGGAGTTGATGGGTCCACTCCTGATACAAGTGGCGCCCGGTGATCCAGCGGCGATAGCGTCAGCTCTGGAGAATGCTTCAATTTGTCGCCCGTCCCCACCCGAGGTGGAGCGGGTCGCTCGACTGCCACGGGAAGCAGCCCGATTATCTCGCGATGCCCTACTCCGTCGGATACGGGAGCTTGCTGATGGTTGAGACGGAACGGATCGACGGCGCAGCGATCGTCGTGACATACGAGCCCTCAGCTGAAGTCATCCGGGTCCTACTTGGCGAACTGCAGAAGGCTGGTATTCCGACGTTTGTGGTTGATAATTCGTCAGGCGGGGGGGCTGCTGTTGCCCGCGCAGCGGCGTCCCAAGCGGGAGTTCATTATCTCGGAGATGGAATCAACCGGGGTATTGCGTGGGGTCATAACCGGGGTTTGAGAAGCGCTGCTAAGCAAGGATTCGAACGCGTCCTCCTGCTGGATCAAGATAGCGGTGTTGACGCGGCCTTCCTTCGGCTACTCTTCGCTCGAGCAGCGGACGCCTTCGTTACATCCACCACCATCGCTGCGGTGGGGTGCACGGCGGTTGATTATCGGACCGGGCAATCGTTGATCTACCGCGAGGGACGTTATCGGACCTCGCTCGTGAGGCACTCTCCAGTGCTCGATTCGGATTACGAGGCACCGTTCCTACTTGCTTCCGGAACAATAATGCGTGTTGCCGCCTATGAGGCGATTGGAGGCTTTCGGGAGGACTTCTTCATCGACCATGTGGATCGTGAATGGGGTATGAGGGCGCGGAGCCAGGGTTACTCTCTTGTGCAGTTCCTAGATATTACGATGTCGCATACTCTGGGTGACTCGGCTAGCTCGAGCATGCTCACTGGTGCGACCGTGTACCATCATGCGTCGGCGGACCGGGACTATTACCTGAAGAGAAATACGATTTTGATGGCGCGAGGTGGCATTGGTTCGTATTCGTGGCGCGTCGGCGAGTCGTTCAGTGCGGTACTCTCTACGTTCACCTGCCTATTCCGCGACCCGGCTCGCGCAATGTTGATGGTACGCGGTCTGCTGGACGGAGCGCTGGGCAGGGGTGGTCCACTTCCGTAACAATCGAGGCAGCGTGCGGCCGATTGACGAGGACGAGGGTTTGCTGAGGCAGCGTGACGGCCTCCTCCCGAAGAAAGCCGGGCATAGACGCGTCCCGCACGCACGGCCTGAACTTTGCATATGAGCCTCCGCCAAAAGGCAACTTGGTGCTGGTCAGCGTCGCAGCCATATCCTTTGCGGTGCCGAATTGCGTTCGGGTGGCCCTGCTTCTGGCGTGGGTTTCGGGATCGGCCAGGTTCCGTTTCAGTCCGGAAATAACCCGTTGCGCCAGTCCAGACTGGGCGACAACTCATTCAACAGCCGCAGACGTTTTTCCGGGCACGGTCCTAGCGACGCGGCTCTAATGGTTTCGTCGGGCACGGTCTGGGCGAACTGGAGATTCGTTCACGTACTCTGAGTGATGATGCGGAATGGCGCGCCAGCAGGAACGTCCCGGACCCGATCTCACTGCTAGGCGGGAACAACGGCTCGATCCCGCTGGTTTTGTCGTCAGCCCCCGAGAAGCTGGCGACCCCGCGCGACCCCCTTGTCCCCTTGACGCCCGGCGTGGAGAACCATCTGAGTTTGACGACAGTCGTCCGGTTGAAGGCTGAACTTCCGACAAGTCGACAGATTGTGAGTCAGGCGCTGGCTTCGTCCTCTACGCTACAAGCATGTCCGACCTGCCGGAGTCGCGACAGGTGGTGCGGGCTGGGGACTCTCGGGGACGCCGGCGCGTCGTCTGGATCGCGCTTGTCATCGTGTTGCTCTTCGTCGCCGCAGTCGCGTGGGTCGGCGTCCGTGCCTACCTCGCGAAACGGGACCTCGAGGCATCGGTGTCGCTGGTCACGCAACTCAAACACGACGTCAGTTCCGGCGATGGGACTCGGGCGCAACAGTTGGCGAAGGAGCTCGAGCAGCGCGCGGGTGGTGCACGTTCGCTTACGAGCGACCCCATCTGGCGGACCTTCGAGTACACGCCACTAATCGGCGGGAACCTCCGGGTGGTGCGGCAAGTGGCGGGCATCGTTGATGACGTCGCCTCGAACGCGGTGCAGCCGATCGCACCGGTGCTCTCGAGCTTCAACACATCGTCGTTGAGGCCCGTCGACGGCCGTGTCGACCTCGCTCCGTTGGAGCGAGCACAAGCGCCGGTGGCCAGAGCAGCGACGACGCTGCAGCGGGCTCAGCGGGACGCCGAGGCCATCGACACGGCGGACACGGTGTCTCCAGTCGAATCGGCGGTGAACCAGTTGCGGTCCACCCTGCAGTCGGTTGCCGGAGAAGCCGGAGTGGCGAACCGTGCCGTGCAGCTCGCACCCTCGATGCTCGGGGCGCATGGTTCGAAGCAGTATCTGCTGCTCTTCGAGAACAACGCCGAACTCCGCGCTGGCGGCGGGATCTCGGGCGCCATCGCGCTCTTGAGGGCGGACAACGGGTCGATCTCCTTGGAAGGTCAAGCGTCATCCTCGGACTTCACGAAGGCGCCGTCACCGGTGCTGCCGCTGCCGGTCGAGACGCAAGGACTGTACGGCTCGATCACGGGCGAGTACATCCAAGACGTCACGCTCACGCCGCGGTTCTCGAGCTCCTCGAAGCTCGCGCGAGCTATGTGGAAGCAGAAGTATGGCCAAGACGTCGACGGCGTCCTGTCCATTGACCCCGTGACCCTGAGCTACATCCTGAAGGCGACGGGGCCCGTCACGCTCCCGACCGGGGACACGCTCACGTCGTCGAATGCGGTGTCACTCCTGCTCAGTGAGGTGTATGCGCGATACCCCGACAATGCGGAGCAAGACGCCTTCTTCGCTGGTGCCGCGGCCGACGTGTTCGCGAAGGTTTCAAGTGGTCGATTCGACCCAAGCTCCCTGGTCTCGGCGCTCGCCAAGGGGGCGGGCGAAGGCCGCCTCAAACTGTGGAGTGCCGATCCGGCTGAGCAGCTGATCCTCGCGCCGACCGCGATCTCGGGCTCGCTGCCGCGCAGTTCCGCTTCTACCGCGAAGTTCGGCGTCTACCTCAACGACGCCACCGGCGCGAAGATGGACTACTACCTCACGAAGCAGATCGCCGTGGGGAGCAAGGTCTGCCGCGCCGATGGTCGCCCGACCTGGACCGTGCAGGTCACCCTGAAGAACACGGCGCCCGCGGACGCCGCCACGAGCCTTCCCCGGTATGTGACCGGTGGTGGGGGCTTCGGCGTGTCGCCGGGCAACGTCGGAACGAACGTCGCGATCTACGCCCCCAGAACGGGGGTGTTCCTGAGCGCGTCACAGGACGGCAAGGCGGCCAGCCCCCAGACTGCGCTCGACGGCACGTACCCGGTCGTGCAGATCCCAACTCTGCTCTCACCAGGGCAAAGCACCACGCTGACGGTGCAGTTCCTCGGGCCGAAGGCGGCAGCGGGCCACACGGTCGCGGCCGAATCGACCCCGGGCGTTCACCAAACTGTTACACGACCCGTGGACGTCACCTGTGAAAGCCGATAGTTTGATGGAACTTCGCTAATCGAGCGTCCTGCGAGAGGTCAGGCCGCCGTCGCGTTCGAACTAGGGGATCACTCATGAAGAAGACAATCGCGGCGCTGGTGCTCGCCGGCGCAGCCGTCATGGCCGCTCCGATGGCAGCCAACGCCGAGGGCTACGTGCCCGCCAGCAACGTCAGTGTGTCGGGCTCTGTCGTCGCCGGTGGTACGACCATCATCAACTTCGCGCCGGGCTCGTTCGCCGACTCGGAGAACGTCACCATCTCCGTCACGGGTGCTGGTGCCGTCACGATCGGCGCGCTGCCGACGCAGACCGTCACCGCGGTCCGCCAGGCGTCCGCAACCGGCTCGCTCAACGCTCCCATCACGCTGCCCCGCGGTGCCTCGGGCACCTACGAGGTCACCGCGACCGGTGTCACGTCCGGCAACATCGCGACCACGGCCCTCACCGTCGTTCCGGCGGCCGCCACGGGCACGGGCGCCACGGTCACCGCGACCAGCACCGGCACCGGCCTCGCCTTCACGGGTTCGACCGTCCCGACCCTCCTGGTCTGGAGCGCCGGTGGCGCGGTCGTCCTCGGTGGCGCGCTCGTCGGCGTCACGGCGGCCACGCGTCGTCAGCGCAAGAACGTCTGACACCCAGCACCACGCCGAAGCCCCCGAGCCTGCTGGCTCGGGGGCTTCGTCGTTCTCGGACGGTGAGCCGACGTCGGCGAACGCAGGCGGAGGCGCGCGCCCAGCGGTTCAGCCGAGCTGCCGCACCGCGGCCCGCCGCCGCAACCGCGCCAGGACGACGATGCCCACCAGGGTCCCGAGCAACGCCCCGGCCGTGTTCGACAGGACGTCGTCGACGGAGCCGGTCCGCTCGGGCAGGAGCACCGATTGCACGACCTCGATGAACGCACTCGCCACGAACCCGATGGCCACCGGGAGCCACCAGCGCCGGACGCCGATGAGCAGGGCGACGAGGATCCCGAGCGGCACGAAGTACACGATGTTCGCCGTGAACTCGACGGCGGCGTAGCCGATCCACTGCGGCGTGCCGTGCCGGTGTAACCAGTCGAGCACCCGGAACAGGAACCCGTCGCTGCCGGCGTCGACGGGGGAGCCGTGGAACGCGATGAGCATGACGGCCACGACGTACAGGACCATCAGGGCGAGGGCGATCCATCGGCTCCGGCCCGTGGGCCCCTCGGTCTCGTGGCCGCGCAGGGCGGCGAGCGACCGCGCCGCCAGGTCCACGAGGACCCCGAACGCCAGGCCGACGACGCAGCCCAGCGCCACGGAGATCGCGTGGGTGCCGGACAGCAGCCGCAGCGCGGCACCCAGCACGACGACGAGCAGGACGACCACGGCGGCCAGGGCCCACGCGGCGCGGGCACCCAGGCGGGGCAGGAGCACCCGGGCGGCGATCGGCAGCGGCGCCACGACGAGCGACACGGCCATCGCGGCGACGAACCCGCGGTCGAGCTGGAGCGTCCCGTGCCCGACCGACTGCACGGCGAGCAGGACGCGGACCGCGTCTGCTTCGAGCCGCTGCCGGGCGGCACCGCCGATGAGCACGAACGCGCCACTCGCGAGCGCGTACACGCCCAGGAGCACGGCGGCGGCCCCCACCACGAACGGGCGTCGTGCTGTCATGCCGAGCAACGCTACCGGGCGGCCGACGGCCCATCCTGGAGGCGCCCCCACCACGGCCTGAACGGTTCCGTCTCCCCGGACCGGCGTGCGCACATGCATCGCGCCTAGGGTTCGCGCATGTCCGCCAGACCGCGCTCACGACCCAGCTCACCCATCCGCCCGCGCGGCTCGAACGGCCGCGCCAAGTTCCGCTGGTGGCAGTGGGTGCTCGTCGCCGCGCTCGCGGTGGTGGTCGTGGTGCTCGTGGTGGTGGCGCTCACCCGGTGACGGTGGGCTACGCGACCGGCTCGATGAGCTGCGGCCCGGCGTTCCGCACGCTGTTCACCGCGCGGGAGACCTCGTACTGCACCAGGTCGTGCGCGACCTCGTGCGATTCGCGGTCGAGCAGCGCCAGGAGCTGGTCGGGCGACAGGGTGTCGTCGAGCCAGGCGTCGTAGCTGTCCGGGGTCAGGAACGCGGGCATGCGGTCGTGGACCTCGCCGGGGGCGACGTGGGCGTCGCGGGTGATGATCGCCATCGACAGGCGCCACTTGTCCGGGTCGCCCTCGGGCTTGGTCGGGTCCGGCCAGGCGCTCACGACGCCTGCCATCGCCAGGGCGCCGTCGGGCTGGTGGATGTAGTGGGGCTCCTTGCCGGTCTCGGTCAGGACCCACTCGTAGTACCCCTGCGCCGGGACGATGCAGCGGTTGCCCGCGAACGCCGTGCGGAACATGCCCGAGGTCGCGACGGTCTCGATCCGGGCGTTGATCGGCTGGGGCCGCTGCTTCCGGAAGTCCTTGGCCCACGACGGCACGAACCCCCAGTGCACGTCGGGCATCGCCCGCTCGCCGCGGAACTGCCGGACCGCCTGCACGTCGTCCGTCGGGGCGATGTTGTAGTTCTCGACGAGTCCGGTGCTGACGACGCCCGTGTCCTCGTCGACGTGCTCGGTGCGGGACGCGAGCTCACCCACGAGCTCGGGCAACAGGTCAGCGGTGGTGTCGGAGACGACGAATCTGCCACACATGCGACCAGTGTGCCCGAGCGCAGCCAGTGTGCCCGAGTCTGGGCGCGCTCACCGGACAAGGGCAGCGCGCTACCAGATCGGTGTCATATGCTCGCGCATCCGGCACGTTCCTGATGTGCTGGTACCGGCGCGGACCCCGACGTGCCGTCCACGATCCCGAGAGGTACCCGCCTCGTGACCAACGAACACCCCGACGTCCGTCGTCCCTCCGCGCACCACCTCGACGAGGCGGAGCAGGCGGCCGAGGCCGAGCGCGCCATCGCCATCCGCGAGGAATCCGAGCGCGCCGAGGCCGGCCACGCCGGCGAGGCCGCGCTCGTCGTCCCCGTGCCCGAGGAGGACGACGACGACCTCGACGCCGAACTCGCCCCGAGCGGTCCGTCGATCGCCGGGCTCCTCGCCTCTCCCACCCCTCGGACCGCGCAGGCATCCGCCGTGTCGGTGGCGCGGCCGGGCGACGGCGGTGTCCTCCACGATCCCGACCTGCTCGCCGCACCGAACCGCGCCAACGCCCGTCGTGCGACGCGCCGGAACGTGCTCATCGCCTCCATCGGGTTCGTCGTGCTCGGGCTGGTGCTGCTCGTCATCGCGGCGCCGACGCACGCACCGATCTCCGTGCCGATCGTGCTCATCGTCGCCGGACTGCTCGGTGCGGCCCTGTCGCTCGTGCTCCGCCGCGACAGCCGGGAGGACCGGGAGCCGTCCCACGGATCGGCCGAGGGCCGACGCCGACGCTGAGTCGCCGGGTCGGGCCTCCCGGTCGTGTCCCCGCGGCACCCGGAGCGCGCCGTTCCGGCGCGGTCAGACCACCGAGAACCCGTCCGGGAGCGACCCGCGCCCGGTCAGGGCCAGGAGGACCGCCTCGCCGTCGCCGCGCGCGTTGCCGGCCGACACGGCCAGGACCGCGCACGACTCCACCGCGTCCGGCGGGGGCGCGCACGGCACCTCGATCGCGCGTGCGAGGTCGATCGTGTGCACGACGAGCTCGAACACCCGCGTACGCAGGTACTCCTCGAGCGGGATCCCCATCCCGCCGATCGACACGGCACGGTCCGGGGGAGCCGCCTCGATCGCGGCCTTCGCGCGGGCCAGGGCGTCCGTGATCCGCAGGAGCTGCTCGTCCCCGAGCCAGATCCCCGCAGCGATCCCGCGCTGCGTCACGGCGTTCGAGTCCGTGAACTGCTCGTAGACGGTGGCGTAGTACAGCGCCGCGGTCGGGATCGTCACCTCGGCCGGGGGCTCGAGGTGCAGGTACTGCTCGACCGTCAGGAGCGCGCGCGTGGTGTGCCCGACCAGGCTCCGCACGGTCCACTCGCCCAGTGCCGGTCGCTCCCACGCGTCGTGGGGGACCTGCGCGACGACGGCCACGAAGGCATCGGCGGACGAACTGAACTGGGCAACGCTGCTCATCATCACATCGTGGCCGCTCCTTGCGGTGTGCGTCCACCGGATACACGTCAGCGACCGTCCAGTCCCGTGGTGTGAGGTGGGGTCCATGACCCTTGACATCACGTACACCGCGATCGCCCACGCCACGGGCGGCGGTCGCGACGGACACGTCCGGAGCGAGGACGACCGCCTCGACTTCGACACCCGCCCGCCCACGGAGATGGGTGGCAACGGCGAGGGCACCAACCCCGAGCAGCTGTTCGCCGCCGGGTACTCGGCCTGCTTCCTCGGTGCCTACCACTTGGTCGGCAAGCGACTCGGCGTCGACACCACTGACGCCTCCGTGTCGGCCAGCGTGAGCATCGGCGACAACGGCGAGGGCGGGTTCGGCCTGGCCGTCGAGCTCGACATCTACGCCCCGAACGTGCCGGCGGACCGTCGGCAGGAGGTCGCCGAGGCCGCGCACCAGGTGTGCCCGTACTCGGACGCGACGCGCGGCAACGTCGAGGTCACGCTCTCGCTCGTCGACTGATCGTCGGCGAGCAGCGCCGAACGCCCGGTCCCCGATGCGGGGGCCGGGCGTTCCACGTGCCGGGACGTCGTACTCCTGTTCGTGAGTGGTTGTCAAACCCCAGTGTTGGAGCGAACGTACCCGCCACCCCCGGGCCTAGCGTGCGCAGGCAGAACAGCTCGTGAAGGGGGCGCCATGCGACGGAGCGTGGGAATGCGGTTGTCCGCGGTCGGCTTGTCCGCGGGACTGGTGGTTGGGGGTGCCCTCGTCGTCGCAGGACCGGCGTCAGCGGCACCGGGGGATGCGTCGGCGGTCGGCATCAGTGCCGTCGCGGACGCGGATGTCGCAGGCGTGGCCACGCTGGACGTCAACGCGGCCGTCGGTGACGTCGCGGTCACGGGATCAGGTGACCGCGCCTTCACCGACGCGGACGGCTCGACGCTGGCCGACGTGGCGGCCGCGGACATCACCGTCGGGGCGGTGACGACCTCGGCGAGCAGCAACGCGACGCGGTCCACCGCGTCCTCGCGGATCGCGGGTGCGAACGTGGCGCTGTTCGGGCAGAGCGTGCTCACCGCGGACGCGGCGACCGCGACGGCGACGTGCCCGGTGGGCGGGACGCCGACGAGCGCCGCGGACCTGGTCGGCCTGACCCTGCTCGGCCGTGCGGTGACACTGAACGCCGCCACGCCGACCGCGACGGTGAGCGCGGACCTCACCGGAACGCTCGCCGGTGCGACCCTGACGGTCCAGGCGAGCCGCGTCCAGACGACCACCGGGACCACCGCGACGGGCACGGCCGTCCGCGCGGTCGCGACGCTGAACGGCACCGTCGCCGGTGTTCCGCTGGTCAACGAGACCGTCGCGACGGTCGTCCTCGCGAACGCGACCTGCGAGACGCCCACCGCGCCGATCCCGGTCACCGCGACCAGGATCACGCCCGCGACCGGGCCGACCACCGGAGGCCAGACGGTCACCATCACCGGCACCGGGTTCACGCCCGACACCACCGTGACCTTCGGCGGGACCCGGGCGACGAACGTCCAGGTCGCCGCCGACGGGAACTCCCTGACCGCCGTCACGCCGGTCGGCGCCGCGGGCCCGACCACCGTGGTCGTCAGCGACCCGAACGGGACCGCCCGGCTCGGCTACACGTACGTCGCGCCGACCGTGACCGGGATCACGCCGGACCAGGGCCCCGCTGCGGGCGGGACGTCCGTCACCATCAGGGGAACGGGCCTCCAGAACGCGACCGGCGTCACGTTCGGCGGAACGGCCGGCACCGTCCGCTCCGTCTCCGCTGACGGCACGCAGATCGTCGTCACGACGCCGGCGGGTGCCGGCCTCGCCGACGTCGTCGTCGGGTTCCCCGGTGGCACGACGGTCGCCGCGCCGGACCAGTTCCTCTACGTCACCGCCGGTGCGCCGACGATCACCGGTGTGACCCCCGCGTCCGGTCCGACCTCCGGCGGCCAGACCGTGGTCGTCTCGGGTACCGGGCTCGGTGACGTCACCGGCGTCACGTTCGGTGGCGTCCCGGCGACGGTCGTGGGCACGCCGACCGACACCAGCGTCACCGTCACCACGCCCGCCGGTGCCGCCGGCCCGGTCGACGTCGTCCTGACCGATCCGGCCGGTGCAGCCCGTGACGATGACGGCTACACCTACCGCGCCGCACCCACCGTCACGGGCACCGACCCCGGGCAGGGATCGACCGCGGGAGGCACGACGGTCACCGTGAGCGGAACCGGCTTCGTGCCCGGCGGGACCAGCGTCACGATCTGCGGGACGACCATCCCCGCTGCGGACGTGACGGTGAACGCTGCCGGCACCCGGCTGGTGTTCACGACGCCGGCCTGCGACCCGGGAGCCACGACGATCACCGTCACGACGACCGGTGGCACGAGCGGCGCCACGGGCTTCCGCTACGTGGCTGCGGCGGCCACCGGGACCGGCGCGACCGGTGCAGGCACCGGCGCTGCGCTGCTGACCGGCGACCGTGGCGGTGACGGCACCGGGGCGAACGCCCTCGCCTACACCGGCTCGGACGCCCGACCCGCTGCGATCACGGGCATCGGCCTGCTCGGGCTCGGCGGGATCGTCGCGCTCATCGGGTACCGACGCCGCCGCCACCTGCGTCTCCGCTGACGCGGCGACCGGCGACCTGGAGGCCGCCGTGGGTGATCCTGATCACCCGCGGCGGCCTCCGTCGTCCGTGGGCTACTGCGCTGCCGCGTGCCGCTGCAGGTGCTCCGACGTCTTGAGCGTCAGGTAGGAGCACAGGTGGCCGATCGCGCTCACCTCGGCCGCCAGGGTCAGCACCTGCTCGGCCGAGACCCGGGCGTCGTTCTCACGGCGCTCGAACGTCACCGTCCACTCCGGCGAGACACCGATCTCGCGCTGCAGGTAGACCTCGGTGCCACTGGTCTCCAGGTGCATGACGATGAGCGCGGTGTCGATGGTCGCCTGGTCCCACGACATGTCGACCGCCTGCGGGCTCGAAAGCAGGTGCGACGACCCCGCCCGGAACTCCGAGATCCAACCCTCGAGCTCGTCCATCGTCAGTCGGGGCACGGCGCCTCCTCGGGGCGGGATCGTGCGGCGGTCTCATCCGTCGCGTGAGCCATTGTCCCTGATCGGACGGGCTGCTCGTGTCAGCCGACCCGGTCCACGTCCTCGGTGTCGACCTCATCGCGGTCGCTCAGCGGCTTCCGCATCACGACGAAGTGCACGTCCGGCACGAGCGGCGTCGCGCCCCAGGCCTCGGCTGGGAACGGCCGGGTCGCGCCGGTCGGCACGAACCCGAGGCGTCGGTACCAGGCGATGAGTGCCGACTGCTGCGCGACGACCGTGATCTCGAGCGCGGCGGCATCGAACGTCGTGCGGGCGTGCTCGGCGGCGGCCTCCATCATCCGTCGTCCCAGGCCCCTGCCCTGGATCGTCGGCTCGACCGCGAAGGTGCCGAAGTACGCGAGGCCCGGGCCATGCCGCTGGACCTGGCAGGTCGCGATGATCCGGCCCTCGTCGACGCCGACGAACACGACCGAGTCGGGCGCAGCGATGAGCGCGCGGATCTGCTCCGTGTCGGTACGGCGACCGCCGATGACGTCGACCTCACTCGTCCAGCCCTCGCGGCTCGCCTCGCCGCGGTAGGCACGTTCGACGAGGTCCGCGACGGTCGCGGCGTCCTCGAGCGTGGCGCGTCGGATCATCAGGGGAGTGCTCATGGACCAACCGTAAACGCGGTCGCGGGGTGCGGCGGTCCTCGCGGGCCGGTGGTGGGGTCGATGCGGACGTCACGCATGCGGCGGGGAGGGGTCGGGCCTCCCGGGCCGGTGGCGAGCCGGCGTCGCGGTCCTACGCTGAGGACATGTCAGCGGAACGATGCCCCTGCCTGAGCGGCAATCCGTACGCAGAGTGCTGCGGCCCCCTGCACGCGGGAGCGGCCGCGCCCACGGCCGAGCGGCTCATGCGCTCGCGGTTCACGGCGTTCGCGCTCACCATGCCGGAGTACCTGTTGACGTCGTGGCACCCGCGGACGCGGCCGACGAGCCTCGAGCTCGACCCGATGATGCGGTGGACGCGACTCGACGTCCTCGGGACCAGCTCGGGAGGCCCGTTCGACACGAGCGGGACCGTCGAGTTCCGCGCGTGGTGGCGGACGCCCTCGGAGCGGGGCGAGCTGCACGAGGACAGCGCGTTCGTGCGCGAGGCCGGGCGCTGGTTCTACGTGGACGGTGTGACGAGCTGACGCCGGTTCCTCCCGGTCGCCGGTGCCTCCCGGTGGCCGGGCCCCTCCCGGTCGTCGGTCCCTCCCGGCAGGGGGTCAGTCGGCGTGCTCGACGGCCTGGACCGCCGCGGCGACGCCGCCGCTCCACGGGGCACCGTGACCGGGGAGCACCCAGTGGGCGTTCGTGTCGACCAGGGCGCGGAGCGACCGGACCGCCTGCTCGGGCTCGTCGGTGAACGGCGCGGGCGCGGGACCCGTGCGGCCGGTGAGGACATGCCGGGTCGTCAGGCCGTCGCCGACGAACACGGCGTCGACGGCCGGGACGAACACGGCGATGCTGCCCGGCGAGTGCCCCGGCGTGCTGATGATCCGCGGGGCGCCGGGGAGGTCGAGGGTCTCGCCGCCGTGCACCTCGACCACCTCGGTGAGCCAGTTCGTCCGGAGCCCGCCCTTGCGCATCGAGTAGCCGACGAATCCGAGCAGGGGGCCGAGGCGCATCGACTGCTTGCCGGCCTTCGGCTTGTCGCCGCCCTTGGCCCGCGCGGCGTCGGCGGCGTGGACGTACACGGGGACGCCGCGCTCACGGCGCAGGCGTTCGGCGAACCCGACGTGGTCGGAGTCGCCGTGGGTCAGGACGACGCCGCGCACGTCCTCGAGCGAGCGACCCATCGAGGCGAGTTCGGCGACCAGGTCGTGCCACGACCCGGGGAGGCCGGCGTCGATGACGGTGATGCCCTCGGGCGCCACGACGAGGTACGCGGCGACGATGTCGTTGCCGATGCGGTGGAGGTTCGGTGCCAGTTCCATGATGGCTACTGTACTTAGCCATGATGGCTACCGTCAATAGCTATGCTGATGGACATGCCCACGCCGGAACGCACCTCCCTCGACGCGATCGTGACCGCCGCCCGTGACCTGCTCGAGCACGACGGGCTGGCCGGTCTCACCATGCAGTCCGTCGCGCTGCGGGTCGGGGTGCGGGCGCCCTCCTTGTACAAGCGGGTGTCGAGCCGCGACCACCTGATCCAGCTCGTGGCCGAGGCGACCCTGTCGGACCTCGCGGGGCGGATGGAGTCCGCGACCACTGCCGCCGAGGTCGTCGACGTGTTCCGGACGTTCGGGCACGAGCGACCCGCCGCGTTCCAGCTCGTCATGACGCCGGGCGCGGGCGTCTCCGCTGCCCGGCCGGAGTTCGGCGCTGCGGCCAGTGTCGCCGTGGTGCGGTTCGGGGGCGAGCTCGCCGGCGAGGAGCACGCGCTCGAGGCGGCGCGGACCCTCACGGCCTGGGTGGTGGGGTTCGTCGGCATGGAACTCAACGGGCGCTTCGAGCTCGGCGGGGACGTCGAGGCGGCGTGGGCGTTCGGGCGGGAGCGCATCGTCGCGGCACTGGGGATGGGGCGCTGACGCAGGTCGGGTGCGCATGCGGACGACAACCGGGCATGCGGCCGCGTGCGCACTCGTCGTCCGCATGCGCAGCCCTGGCGTCAGGCTCGGTCCCGCGCCGGCTCGAACCCGTGGCGGCGATCGCCGAGCACCCGCTCGGTGACCTCGCGCTCGGCCTCGGGCGAGAACGGCTCCCGCCGCGCTCGCACCACCGCGGCCGTCTGCTCCTCGATGAGGTCCATGTTGACGGCCGCGCCGGCCATCACGCCCGCGGCGGCGGAGCTCATGACCTGCGCGCCGATGTCCGTCACGTTCCCGGCCGCCCACACGCCGGGCAGCGCAGTCCGACCGGTCGGGTCGGCGGGGACGTGTCGGCCCATGCCGCTCGGATGCTCGGCGACCTCGCCGCCGAGGTGCTCGAACACGTCCGCTCGGGCGACCACCCGCGTCTGCACGGCCACCGCGTCGAGGGGGAACACATGCCCGTCGTCGAGTTCGACACCCGTCAACCGGTCGTCGTCGACGAGCACCCGGGCGACCGGACCCTCGACGACGCGGATGCCCCGAGCCGCCAACCGCTCCCACTCCTCGTCCGAGGGCTCGGGCATCGTGTGCCGGAAGAGCGTCACGTCGTCGCTGAGCTGCCGGAAGAGCAGCACCTGGTGGACGGCCATCGCGCCGGAGCCGAGCACGCCGATCCGCTGGCCCCGGACCTCCCAACCGTGGCAGTAGGGGCAGTGCACGACGTCGCGCCCCCAGCGCTCGCGCAGTCCGGGCACGTCGGGGAGCTCGTCGACCGCGCCCGACGCCAGGACGAGACGGCGGCCGCGGAGTCGGCTGCCGTCCTCGAGGCTGACGGCGATTCGGTCGCCCTGCCGTGTGGCGGCGGTCGCTCGTCCGACGGTGATGCGGACGCCGTAGCGCTCGGCGTCCGCGCGGGCCAGGCGCAGGAGGTCGGCCGGTGCGGTCCCCTCGCGGCCGAGGACGTTGTGGGTGGCCGCCGCCCGTGCGTTCCGGGGCTCGCCCGCGTCGACGACCACCACCGATCGCATCGAGCGCGCCAGTGCCGTCGCGGCGCTCAGGCCGGCCGCACCGCCGCCGATGACGACGACGTCGTGGTCAGTGTGTGTGGGCATGTCGTTCCTCCTCGTTCGACCGTCAGCTTGTGCGGTGCTCGCCGAAGTGGCAATCGTTCTTGCGGGAATGGCAAAGTGGGGCCATGGACGAGACGTGGGAACGCACCCTCGACGCGGTCGGTGGCCGGCTTCGGAAGCTCCGGACCAACCGCGGACTGACGCTCGCGCAGGTGTCCGCCGCCACCGGGGTGTCCGTGAGCACGCTGTCGCGGCTCGAGTCGGGCGGGCGACGTCCCACACTCGAGCTGCTCCTCCCGCTCGCCCGCGAGTACCAGGTGCCGCTCGACGAGCTCGTCGGAGCGCCACCGAGTGGCGACCCGCGCATCCACATCCGACCGTTCCGCGCCCACGGCCACACGATCCTGCCGCTCGGACGCGGGGCCGTCGGGATCACCGCGTTCAAGCACGTCATGCCGGGGCGGGTCGCGCCGGCCGTGCCCGAGCCCATGACCCATCCCGGGCACGAGTGGCTGTACGTCCTGACCGGCCGACTCCGCCTCGTGCTCGGCGACCAGGACATGGTGCTCGGTCCCGGTGAAGCGGCCGAGTTCGACACCCGCACCCCACACTGGTCCGGGGCTGCGGGGCCGGAAGCGGTCGAGTTCCTCAGCCTGTCCGGGAGGAGCGGGGAGCGCGCGCACGTCCTGCCCACGTCCGGCGCGCGGTAGCGTAGGAGCGTGCGCAACTCGTCATGGCAGGAGGTCGCCGGCGGTCCATCCGCCGACGTCAGGTGACGGCCGCCCCGGCCCCCGCTTCCGCGGATGCCGGCTGGTGGCGCAGTGGGTCGATCCCGGTCGTCGTGACCGTCGTCCGCTGTGCCCTCCTCCCCATGACACCTGCCCGGCGCCTGCGCGCCCGGGCTGAGAGAACGGCACACCCATGCTCCCCATCACCGAGAAGGCCATCCGCGCCGCGTTCGTGAACGCCTCGCGCAAGGAGGTCTCCGACATCACCCTGCCCAGCGGGTTCGACGCCCTCGACTGGGACGAGCTCGACTACCTCGGCTGGCGAGACCCGAAGATCGGACGCCGGGCGTACGCGATCATCCCCGACGGCGACGCCCTCGTCGGCATCCTGTTCCGCCAGGCCGATGGCGGCACCCGCACCCGGCCGCAGTGCGCCTGGTGCCAGGACGTCCGCCTGCCGAACGACGTGCTGTTCTACAGCGCGCGCCGGAGTGGGGCCTCGGGGCGGAACGGCAACACCGTCGGCACGCTCGTCTGCGCCGACTTCCAGTGTTCGGCCAACGTGCGGAACCCACCGCCGCCGGCGTACCTCGGGTTCGACGTCGAGGCGGCCCGGCAGGAGCGCATCGTCAGCCTCCGGCAGCGGGCGGCCGCGTTCGCGCGGGACGTGCGGGGGGCGTGAACCGTCCGGGGGGGGCGTGAGCCGCTGGGGAGGCGCGGGCCGCGCCTCCCCAGCGCATCTGAATTGACAATCATTATCGATAGTGAATAGCGTCGCGGTGCGGGCGCAGCGTGGTCGCCGCCGCCCGCCCCTGTCGAGCGGCCTCGGAACGGACCTCCACCCCTCATGCGTCAACGCGCCCTCATCGCCCTCGCCGCCGTCGCCGGCGCCGCCGCTCTCGGTCTCACCGGATGCTCGAGTTCCGGAGGGGCGGGTGGAACGTCCGGATCCGGGTCGTCCGCCTCCGGTGGCTCCGGGTCCTCCGGCCGGATCGACGTCGTGGCGTCGACCAACGTGTACGGCGGCCTCGTGTCGACGATCGGCGGCTCCCACGTCCACGTGACGAGCATCCTGTCCGACCCCTCGCAGGACCCGCACTCGTTCGAGGCCTCGCCCCGCACCCAGCTCGCCGTGTCCCATGCGGACCTGCTCATCGAGAACGGCGGCGGGTACGACTCGTACATGGAGACCCTGCGTGACTCCACGAAGTCCAAGGCCGACCTCATCGACGTCGTCAAGCTGTCCGGGCTCCAGAAGGCCGGCGACGACGACTTCAACGAGCACGTGTTCTACAGCTACCCGACCATGGTCCGGTTCGTCAGTCGCGTGGCGACCGAGCTCGGCCAGGAGCAGCCCACGCACAAGGGGTCGTTCCGGGCCAACGCGGCACGAGTCACCAAGCAGCTCCAGGGCCTCGAAGCGCAGACGGCAGCGCTCAAGCAGCAGGACGCCGGCGACCGCGTGGCCTACACCGAGCCGGTGCCGGGTTACCTGTTCGACGCGATCGGGCTGCGCAACGTCACCCCGCAGGACTTCTCGGAGGCGATCGAGGAAGGCGACGACGTGCCACCCGCGGCGCTCAACGACACGCTCCAGCTGTTCAGTGGCAAGGACCCCGTCAAGCTCCTCGCCTACAACGACCAGACCTCGAGCCCCGAGACCGAGCAGGTCAAGTCCGCGGCGCGCAGCAACCACGTGCCGGTCGTCGGCGTCACCGAGACCCTGCCGTCCGGCAAGGGCTACATCGCCTGGCAGCAGAGCAACATCGACGCCGTCAAGAAGGCGCTTGCGGGCTGATCGCCGACAGCCCGACCGAGGCCCGCATGGCATCGCGGACGCGGGCCTCGTCAGGCAGCAGCAGGTCGGCGTCCCCGCTCGTGAAGAACCGGATCTGACCGATGGCCTGCTCGACGAGCATGTCGAGCCCGTTGAGCACCCGGCCGCCCGCTGCCGACCAGCGCTCGGCGACCACCGACGGCCACGGGTCGTACGCGACGTCGAACAGGACGGCGTCGTCGCCCGACGGGTGCAGTTGCAGGGTGTCGGCGGCGCCGCCCGGCAGCGTCGAGATGACGAGCCCCGACGCGGGAGCATCGGGCAGGTCTGCCAGCGGGTGCACCTCGAGCGTCACACCGAGCCGCGTCGCGAGCAGCACGAGTTCGCTCGCCTTCGTCGTGTCGCGCAGGTACACGCGCACGAACGACGCCCCGAGACGGAGCGACGCGAACAAGGCGCTCGCCGCGGTGGCTCCGCCGCCCAGGATCGTCGCGGCACCCGGCACGTGCCCCAGGGCCTCGACCGGGCGGACGATGCCGTCGACGTCGGTGTTCGCCCCCGAGAGCACGGTGCGGCCGGCCTCGGTCCGGAGGAGCAGGGTGTTCGCGACGCCGAGCTCGTCGACGAGCGGTGTCGTGCGATCGAGCAGGGGCAGGACCTCGCGCTTGAGCGGCATCGTCAGGCTCAGGCCGCGCCACGAGCTGTCCAGGTCACCGACGAATGCCTCGAGCTCGCCGGAGCCGACCTCGTGCCGCTCGTACGTCAGATCGAGACCGAGGGCCTGGTACGCCGCCGCGTGCAACGTCGGCGAGAGCGAGTGGTCGATCGGCTGACCGAGGACGGCGAGGCGGGTGCGGTCGGGATCGGGGAGAGCAGCGGGCACAGCGCATCACCCTACCGACCGGGACCGTGACCGCCGGGCGACTCAGCTGGGCAGGAGCGGCGAATCCGCGGGGTCGAGCGGTGCCGCCCCGGTCGCCCCGAGTGCCCGGATCAGGTCGAACCGCGAGGCGTCCTCGGTGCCCGGCTCGGCCGTGTTCGTGACGATGTGCAGGTCCTCGCCTGACACGCTGAGCACGTCGCAGTCGAGCAGCACCGGCCCGACCGTCGGGTGCAGGATCGTCTTCCGCTCCGTCCGGTGTCGGGCGGCGCCGACCTGCGCCCACAGCTCGGCGAACCGGGGACTCCCGGCGACGAGTTCGTCGATCAGCGCCTGCAGCTGCCGGTCCTGCGGGTAGCGCACCGTCGTCGTCCGCAGGTCCGACGTGATCGCCTGCTCGAACCGCTCGGTCTCGCCCTCCTCGCGCAGCAGCCGGGTCGGCGAGCCGAGGAAGTGCCGCCGGACGACGTTCCGCTCCGGCCCGCTCGCCGGAGGAGCGCCGTGCAGCGCGTCCCATGCCGCGTTGGTCGTCAGGATCGTCCAGTCCGCACTGCACACCGCGATGGCGGCGTCCGGCATCCGCGTGATCAGCCGTTGCACGCTCGGTGGCACGAACGTCGGGACCACCGTCGGTAACGGAGCGGCGAGCCCGGCCGCCACGTACAACTGGTCGCGCTCGCCCTCGGACACCTGCAGCGCGCGGGCGATCGCGGCGACGACCTGCGCCGACGGCCGGTCCGCCCGCCCCTGCTCCAACCGCACGACGTAATCGACCGACACCCCGGCCAGGGCCGCCAGTTCCTCACGCCGCAACCCAGCCGCCCGCCGCCCGGCACCGGCAGGGAGGCCCGCCGCGGCCGGGTGCAACCGGTCGCGCCACGCGCGCAGCAGGGTCGCGAAGTCGCCTCGTTCGGTCATGCATCGATGGTCCCACCGACCGCGGTCCCCTGGGTGGTACCGCCGGTCACACTGTTGACGGTTCCCTGGTAGCCCCCGCTGTGGAGGAGCACGGTGGAGCCATGACAACGACACTCATCACCGGCGGCAACAAGGGACTCGGGTACACGGCGGCGCAGCGACTCCGCGACCTCGGGCACACCGTCGTCATCGGATCCCGCGACCCCGAGCGCGGTGCATCGGCAGCAGCGGAGCTCGGCGTGGACTGGATCACCATCGACGTCGCCTCCGACGAGTCGGTCGCGACGGCCGCCACCGAGTTCACCGAGCGGTTCGGCACGCTCGACGTGCTCGTCAACAACGCGGGCATCGCCGGAGGCCGTGCACCGCTCGACGAGGTGGACGGGCCCGCGATCGCCCAGGTGCTCGACACGAACACGGTCGGCCCCGTCCGGGTCGTCCACGCGTTCCTCCCGCTGCTTCGTCGTTCCACGGCACCCGTCGTCGTGAACGTCTCGAGCGGCCTCGGCTCGTTCGCCGTCCGCGCCGACGACTCCCGGATCGAGGCGCAGATCCCGACCCTCTCGTACAGTGCGAGCAAGGCCGCGCTCAACATGCTCACGACGATCTACGCCAAGTGGATCCCGGAGGTGCGCTTCAACGTGGTCGACCCCGGCTACACCGCCACCGACCTCAACGGCAACTCCGGCCACCAGACCGTGGAGGAAGGCACCGACGCGATCGTCGCCATGGCCACGATCGGCGCCGACGGCCCGACCGGCACGTTCGTCGATCGCAGCGGCGCCGTCGCCTGGTGATCGGGCCATCGACCATGGCCGCGAGGCGGGGCGCGCGTCCGACGTGCGTCGCGCCTCCCGGCCACGTCCTCGAGGGGCGGTGTGCGTCCGATGTGCGCCGCGCCACCCTGCGGGGCCGCGGACGCGTCGCTAGCGCTGGGCGATGAGGACGGCGGCCGCGTCGCGGGCCTCGGCGGCCCACGGCAGCTGCGGCTCCGTGTGTGCGCCCACCATGGCACCGTCGTAGAGCATCGCGAGCCGGATCGCCGTCGCGGCGGGGTCGGCGGTGCCGGCCCGGGCGGCGAGGTCGGTGAAGAGCGCCCGGATCCAGGTGCGGTGCTCGACGTTCACGACGTGCGCGGGCGAATCCGTCGTGCTCTCGGCCTCGGCGTTGATGAACGGACAGCCGTTGAAGTCGTCCGTCGCGAACCACGTGCCGAGCAGGTCGAAGACCATGAGGATCTGCTCTGCCGCGTCGACGTCGGCCGCGGCGAGCTGCGTCATGAGATGGTCGCGCCAAGCGAGGCTCCGGCCCTCGACGTACGCGCCGACCAGGTCGTCCTTCGTGCGGAAGTACGTGTACATGGTGGCCTTCGACACGTTCGCGGCATCGGCGATCGTGTCGACGCCGGTCGCGTGGATGCCGTCGGCGTAGAAGAGCCGGTCGGCGGTCTGCACGACGCGGTCGAGCGCAGGGCGCTTGCGGGTGCGGGGTGTCGTGGTCGCCACGTCGGGCCTCCTTGAACTGATCTGTTCAGTCTACGACGCGGGCGGGGGCGCCGATCGAGACGGCGGCACCCCCGCGCTTTCCACGTCAGGCCTGCTGCTGGTACGCCAGATCGGCGGCGGTGAGGCCCTCGAGCGCCATCCCGAACGGGACGTCCTGGGTCAGCCGGCGTCGCAGGGCGAGGTTGAGCGTCTGCTTCTGCAGCGAACGGTAGAGCGCGGGCTTGGCGGCGAGCTTCCGCGCGATCTCGATGCCGCGCTCGAGGGCGTGCTCGTGCGCGACGACCTCGTTGACGACACCCCACTGCAACGCGGTCTGCGCGTCGATGGTCTCGCCGGTCCAGAGCAGCCACTTGGCGCGCTGGGTGCCGGCGATCTCCTCCCACACCACGTGCAGGCCGTCGCCGGCGGTGATGCCGAACGCGGGGTGTGGGAAGTCGCCGTAGGTCGCCCGCTCCGACGCGATGTGCACATCGGCGAGCAGCAGGTACTCCGAGTGGATCGTCGCGGTGCCGTTCGCGACGCCGACGACCGGCATCGGCAGGTCGAGGAGGCGCTCGAGGACCTTGCGGCCCTCGACGCGGGTCTTCTCCCACGCGGCCGGCTTGAAGATCTCGCCGAGGCTCGGGCCGTCGATGTCCTTCATGAAGTGCTCGCCGGTGCCGGTGATGACCAGGGCCCGGTTGTCGGCGTCGAGCGCGATGTCCTCGAGGGCCTGGGGGAGGTCCTCGTGGGTCCGGCCGGTGAAGGTGAGGGGTCCGCCGTCCGTGTGGAAGCGGAGGACGAGCACGCCGTCCTCGTCGCGCTCGAAGGCGAGGTTGTCGTACTGGTCGAAGTAGGTGGGCGTGGTCATGGTGGCTCCTCGGGCTCGGTTGGCAACTGAACAGGTCTGTTCAGCCGCGTTGGCTCAACCATACAGATCCGTTCAGTTACGTCAAGCCGGACTCGCGGGAGGCGTGGGGGCGGCTTAGGGTAGCCTCACCTTCGTGACTGCCAGCCGTCGGCCCGCGCGCCGCCTCCGTTCCCTCGTCGCCGCCATCGCGACCGCCGTCGTGGCCACCCTCGTCCTCGCCGGGTGCAGCAGCGGCACCGCCTCGAACAGCGCCTCGCAGACGGCGACGAGCGGCTCCTCCTACCCGGTGTCGGTGCAGACCGCGTTCGGCACGACGACGATCCCGTCCGCGCCCAAGCGCGTGGTCGCGCTCGGGTGGGGGGACGCCGAGACGGCCCTCGCCCTCGGTGTCCAGCCCGTCGGCGCGAGCGACTGGCTCGCGTTCGGCGGCGAGGGCGTCGGCCCCTGGCTCAAGGGCGCGTACACCACGTCGCCGAAGATCATCGGCACCCTCGAACCGAGCTACGAGCAGATCGTCGCGCTCAAGCCCGACCTGATCCTCGACACGAAGAGCTCGGGCGACAAGGACCGCTACCAGAAGCTCTCCGCCATCGCCCCGACCGTCGCCATCCCGAAGGGCGGCGCGAACTACCTGACGAGTACCGACCAGCAGGTGACCATGATCGCGAAGGCCCTCGGCAAGGTGCAGCAGGGCAAGGACCTGCTCGACCAGGTGGACTCCGCGTTCGCCAGCGCGCGGAAGGCCCACCCCGAGTTCAAGGGCAAGACGGCCGTCATCGGTGCGTACACGTCGAGCGGGTACGGCGCCTACGCCTCGGGCGACTCCCGCGTCGCGTTCATGAAGCAGCTCGGGTTCACCCAGCCGAAGGCGGTCGACAAGGCCGCGGGCAGCGCGTTCTCCGCGACGCTGTCGAACGAGAACCTCGACCTGCTCGACGCCGACCTCACCGTGATCCTGCCGATCTACACGACGGCGGCCCAGGCGTCCTCGAGTCCGTTGTTCAAGCAGGTGCCCTCGGTGAAGAAGGGTCACGTCATCGTCGAGCGCAACGCGGACGTCTCCTCCGCGTTCTCGATCGGGACGGTGCCCGCGATCCTCTGGGCCCTGAAGCGGCTGCCGGACCAGTTCGCGGCGAAGCTCGGCTGACCCGCCTCGGGCCCTCGGCCCCGCCCCGGGCCGCCCGCCCCCGCCCCCCTTCGGAGACCGCCTGTTCCCGACACTGTGCCCGTCGTCCGACAACGGGAACGTCGCTTCATACGTCCGCAGATGCTGCGTGCGCATGTGACGACGGAACCACTGTCGGACGACACGAGTTCGGTCGTGTGTGCACACGACGCCGTCCGAGCAGTGCTCCGCGGCCGGGAGTTGGATGAGCGACATGACCGATGACAGCGCCTTCCGCCCCGCCGGCTACACCAGCCTGACCCCGTTCCTCGTCGTGCACCCCGCGGCCGAGGCGATCGCGTTCTACGTCGATGTCTTCGGCGCCGAGGTCGTCTACCGCCTCGACGCTCCCGCCACCCAGGGCGGCGAACCGTTCGTGGGGCAGGCGGAGCTCGACTTCGGGACCGGGCGACTGCAGCTGTCCGACCCGATGCCGGCGATGGGACTGACCCCGCCGCAGAAGGGCGGCGACGGCGTCAGCAGCTCGACCGTCCTCTACGTGGCGGACGTCGACACCGTCTACGCCAGGGCGGTCGCAGCAGGCGCCGACGGGCGCGAGGCCCCGAGTGACTTCGTGTCCGGCGATCGCTTCGCGTCGATCATCGACCCGTTCGGACACCGCTGGGCACTGCTCAGCCGCCGCCCGGACATCTCCGAGGAGCAGAGCATCCGCGCCGTCGAGGAGTGGTGGGGGCAGGCCGCCGCACAGCTCGCCGCCGACGCCTGAGCACCGGGCTGCGCAGCGCCCGAGCCGTAACCAGGGCCCGAGCCGTAACCAGGGCCCGTGCCCGTGCCCGTGCCCGTGCCCGAGCCCGAGCCCGCGGTCGCGGCCCGGTGTGGGGACGAGGTGCTCGAGGATCCCGCGTCGCCCCCAGGTCATGCGACGGGTGACGTGACCGGCCACGACCCCCGTGTGCTGCGAGGGATGGCCGATCGCCGCCGCCCGTGGACGTCAGAGTGAACGCCTCCCGTTCATGACGTCCACCCGACCGCGGTCGCCGCGGTCCGCGGTGGTGGAAGGCCCACGCTGCCCCGATGCACACGCAACACCACAGGAACCGCCCCGGCGGCGCACCCATCCGGAGGCGGATCGCGGCTCTCGCAGCCGCCGTCCTCACCGCGAGCACCGCTCTCGCCACCGGCGTCCTCGCGCCCGTCGCCGAAGCCCGGACCGTCTCGGATTCGCCCACGGGCTGCGGGTACGGCAGTGGAGGGACTGAAGCGTCCAATCTGTGCTGGTTGGACATGTCCTCGTACGACGAGGGTCAGGCGCGCTCCGCGACCGGCCAGACGATGAGCGCCAGGCTCCCCGGCGGTTACGTCCTGCGATACACCATCAGGACCGCGACGCCGAGCGGGTACCGTGCCGGCACCACGCGTGCTGCGAGCACACCGACGTACAAACAGGCGTACATCGGGACGCAGATCTACCAGGGCATCCCAGGTCGACCGGCACTCGGGTTCGACGACGCGCGGAACGTCGGGGCGCGCTTCGCATTGAGCGACATCCACGTCGAGGACGCGTCGGGGACGCCGGTCACAGGATGGGGCATGGTCGCCGCCGATGCGGAGACCTCGGAGACCCACGAACGGATCGACTTCGCGTCGGACGTTCCGCTCGGTCGCCTCGACGTCCCGGATCCGGCGCGACCCGCATGCAGCGGGGGCGTGACCGGGATCGGATCGACCGCGGTCCGGTGCGAGGGGGGCAGAGGACCGTTCGGTGCGCTCGTGCTCCAGGCGAACGAACCGACGTCGATCGAGGCCGTCCTGAGCGAGACCAACCGCAGCGGCGCGGAGGCTGTCGCGTTCGCGTTCGTCACGTCGAGGTTGACCCTGCGGAAGGCGGTCGACGGCCGCTCGAGTCCGTCCGACTCGTTCGACACGGCGATCACGTCACCGCAGGGGACCGTCCTGGCATCCGCGACGACCGGGGGTGCCGACACCTCGACGACGGGGTCGACCACGGTCCTCCCGGACAGCCGTGGAGGCGCGTTCACGCTCTCCGAGACCGCCACCACGGGCACGGGCACCGACCTGTCCGGGTACGCGCAGCAGTGGACCTGCACCAACGCGAACCCCGAGAGCCCGACGCGGTTGCCGTCGGGCGGCGGCACCGTCCAACGCGTGACCCCGGCGGCCGGTGACGACATCACGTGCACGGTCACCAACAGCGCCCGGAGCTACACGGTGACCAAGTCCGCCTCAGCGACGGTCGCACAGCCGGGGGACCGCGTGTCGTACACGATCACGGTGGCCAACACGGGGAACGTCGACTACACGTCGGAGGACCCCGCGTCGTTCACGGACGATCTCACGGGTGTCCTCGACGACGCCAGATACCGCGACGACGCGTCCGGTGGTGCGGTCGTCACCGGGAAGACGCTCTCCTGGTCGGGCGCGCTCGCAGCCGGTGCGACCCGCACGATCACGTACTCGGTCACGGTGGACGATCCCGACCAGGGTGATCACCGACTCCGCAACGTGGTCGCCCCGTCGTCCCCGGGCGGGACCTGCGGAGCGGCCGGGTGCGCCACGACGACGCCGGTCCGGTCGTACGTCCTGACGAAGACGGCGGACCGTTCCGACGTCGTCGCGGGATCGACCGTCCGCTACACCATCACGGTCGAGAACACGGGCGCGGCCCCGTACACGGACGCGCATCCGGCGTCGTTCGACGACGACCTCGCCCAGGTCCTCGACGACGCCGCGTACGGCCGGGACGCGACGGCGTCCGGCGGTGCCGTGGCGTACGACGAGCCCAGGCTGCGGTGGTCGGGGCCGTTGGCCGTGGGGGCGAAGGTCACCGTGACGTACTCCGTCCTCGTCGGTGATCCGGGTGGTGGCGGTGACGGCCGCCTCGACAACACCGTCGTCGGCACTGCTCCGGGCGCCAACTGCACGACCACAGACCCGGACCCGGGCTGCACGGCCCACGCCCGCGCCGCCGCCTACACCGTCGAGAAGCGAGCGTCTGTGTCCGCCGCCGACCCGGGCGACGTCGTGACCTACACCGTTCGGGTGTCGAACACCGGCAAGGTCGACTACACGGCCGGGAACCCGGCCTCGTTCACCGACGACCTCTCCGGCGTGTTCGACGACGCCGACCACCAGGGCGACACTCCGGACGGCGCGACCATGTCCGGGAACACCCTCTCCTGGTCGGGGGCCCTGGCCGTGGGGCGGACGAAGACCATCACCTACTCGGTGACCGTCCACGACCCGGACACGGGCGATCACGAGCTCGTGAACTCCGTCCGACCGACGGCCGCAGGGGGCTCCTGTGGGACGGCAGGGTGCGCCACGACCACGAAGGTGCGCTCCCTGGCGGTGAGCAAGACCGCCGACGTCGACGTCGTCACGCCCGGGGGGACGGTCACCTACACCGTGACGATGCGGAACACCGGTACCGCGGACTACACCGCGGCACACCCGGCGACGTTCGTCGACGACCTGTCGGGGGTGCTCGACGACGCGACCGTCGAGACCCTCCCGGACGACGTCACCTACCGCGAGCCGGAGTTGACGTGGAGCGGCCCGCTCGCCGCCGGCGCCTCCGAGGCGTTCACCTACTCCGTCACCGTCGGTGACCGTGCCGCGAGTGACGCCGACGACGTCCTGACCAACACCGTCGTCGCGCCCCACAGCAACTGCCGCTCCGACCTGCAGGACCCGACGTGCGTCGTGCGGGTCCCGGTCCGCTCGTACTCCGTGCAGAAGACGGCCGACACCGACCACGCGGATCCGGGGGACGTCGTCACCTACACCGTCACGGTGGAGAACACCGGGGCCGTCGCGTTCACGGACGAGGACCCGGCGTCCTTCGAGGACGACTTGTCGGCGGTCCTCGACGACGCGACCTACGACCGAGACGCTGACCACGGCGCGACGGTGTCGGACGCCACCCTCGCCTGGTCCGGGGCGCTCGGGGTGGGGGAGACGACGACGGTCTCGTACTCGGTGACCGTCGACGATCCCGACACCGGCGACCGTTCGCTCGTGAACGTCGTCACCCCGAGTGCTCCGGGCGGTGCATGCGTGACCGACGCAGGATGCACGACGACCACGGTGGTCGCGCCTCCCGAGCCCGAGCCCGGCGCGGAGGCCGCGCCGGACGAACCGGTGACCGGCGCGGCGGTGCACACCGGGGGCACGGTCGCCGAGCCCGGGGCGGGCGCGCGCTGGTGGACGGTGCTCCTCGGTGCCGGAGGCACGGCGCTCGCCGGTGTGGTGCTGTTCACGGTCCTCCGGCGTCGCCAGCGGTGACCGATCCGCAGGCGGATCCCGCGCGACGGGGACGTCGGACGGGCCGGCGCCGGCCGCGGGTGCTCCTCGCGGCCGGCGCCCTCGCCGTGCTCATGATCGCCGCTGGCGTGGGCGGGTACTTCCTGGACGCCGGACCCTCAGCGGCCGGAACGGTGGTGGACATGCGCGGCAACGCCGTGCAGCTCGACCCGGAGGGTCCGATCGCGACCCGGCCCGCGACCGGGGCCGGAGCCACGACCGGGGCCGGAACCGCGGCCGGGCAGGAGGAACGGGCCGGCTCCCGGTTCATCGTCAGGTCCCTCGATCTCGACGTGCCCCTCGCACGGCTCGCCGCCGCCGGCGGGGTCATCACCCCGCCCGGGTTCACGTCCGCCTACGTCGTGGACGGTCTCGGGGCGTCTCTCGCCGAGGGGGACCGCGGCACGGTCTTCGTGGTCATGCACTCCCTCCGCAACGGCGGCCTCGCGCCGGGGAACTTCTTGATCGACGTCGTTCGGCGGCGCGCTTCGGTGGCACCCGGAACGGTCATCAGCGTCGGCGGTGTCGAGTACCGCGTCAGCACGGCGCGCGTCGTGCCCAAGGGTCGGCTCGCGTCGACGTCGTCGATCTGGAGGGACGTGCCGGGCCGACTCGTCGTGATCACGTGCCTCCAGCGACCGGACGGCCGCCGCTCCGTCGACAACGTGGTGATCGAGGCGACGCGGGAGTGAGCGGGGCCCGCCACGCGGTGCGGCCGGGAGGCGCGGCTCAGGACGCGAAGAACGACCCGATGAACGCGAACACGAGCGCGATCAGCGGGAACGACCCCTGCACCAGCGCGGAGTTGCGGTAGCGGCGACCGGTGGCCCCGAGGATCACCGATGCGCCGACCATGCACGCGCACGCGAAGACGACGAGAGCCCACCCGGTCGCGCTGCTGCCCGTGACGACGAGGACGACCCCGAGCACCGCCCCGATCGCCAGGAAGAGGTTGTAGAAGCCCTGGTTGAACGCCAGTGTCCGGGTCGATCGCGCCTCGGCCTCGTCCGCGATGCCGAACACCTGACGCGTGCGCGGGCTCGTCCAGGCGACGGATTCGAGGAAGAAGATGTAGACGTGCACCAGTCCGGCGAGGACGGCGAACACACACGAGATCCCGAGCACGATCGACATGGGAACCATTGTCCCAGGAGCGGGGAGCTGCCCAGACCACGCCCAGGAGTGGTGTGGACGGCGGTGGTGTCAGCGGGGTGTGTGGGGGAACCCCCGATCAGAGTGCGCGGAACGTCCGCCGCTCCCGGCCCTCCAGATGGGGGATCGCTCCCAGCGTGCCGTACTCCGAGAAGTGGGGCGAGTCGATGTGTGCCTGGAACGCGTCGTCGTCGACGTACTTCTCGAAGATCCGGAACACGCGCGGCTCGGCGTCGTCGACGTAGACCTCGTACACGAGGTTGCCCGGCTCCGCGTGCGTGGCCTCCACGAGGCTCTGCAGGGACTCGGCGACGGTCCCCTCGTGTCCCTCGATCGCGATCCACGTGGCGCTGACGATCGTTGCCATCCTCGACTCCGTTCCCGTGCCTCCCGGCCCGCGCCGGTCCCGGCCGACGCCGGGCGCTGCCGAGCCTAGGCGGGCAGGAGGGCCGTGTCCGGCATCCTCCCCTCCACAGCGCCGACCGCACCGCCGTCGTCCCCACGGTCAGCCGGGAGGCCCCGGCGCGCCCGTCCTGGCGCGTAGCGTCACCGACATGGACCGACCCGTCATCGTGCTCGACGTCAACGAGACCCTCTCCGACCTGTCGGCGCTCACCCCGGCCTTCGAGGCCGAGGGGGCTGCCGGTGTCCTCGCGCAGACCTGGTTCGCCGCCACCCTGCGCGACGGCTTCGCCCTGACGATGGTGGGCGAGTCCCGTTCGTTCGCCGAGGTCGGACGCCCCGTGCTGCTCGGGCTCCTGGCACACGTCGAGGGTCTGCTCGACGAGCCGGCGGATGCGGCTGACGCGATCCTCGGAGCGTTCGCCGAGCTCCCGCCGCACGACGACGTCGCAGCGGGGATCACCGCGCTCGCCGCAGCCGGGCACCGGATCGTGACGCTGTCGAACGGGGCGGGAGCCAACGCACGGGCACTGGTCGAGCGAGCCGGGGTCGCGGACCTGGTCGAGCGGCACATCGGCGTCGAGGACACGGGCGTCATGAAGCCCCACCCGGACGCCTACCGGCGGGGGCTCGCGTCGCTCGGGGTCGAACCGGGCGACGCCGTGCTCGCCGCGGTGCACCCCTGGGACCTGCACGGTGCTCGGCGGGCCGGGCTCCGGACGGCGTTCGTCGACCGCACCGGAGCGCCCTGGCCGGCGGTGTTCGAACGCGCCGAGTTCGCCGTGCCGTCCCTCGTCGAGCTCGCAGGCGTGATCCACATGTGAGTGCTCTCCACAGCCGCTGTCACACAGCGACCCGTGGTGGTGGCCGCCGTTAGGCTCGTCGCATGACCGCCGCCGATCAGCCCTCCGGGACCACCACCGACACCCGAGGAACCCGCTCGGCCTCGCCGTACGAGCGCTCCGCGGTCGACGAGCTCGCGGCGATCCGGCAGAGCATCGACAACATCGACGCGGCCGTCGTGCACATGCTCGCGGAGCGGTTCAAGTACACGCAGCGGGTGGGGTACCTGAAGGCCGCGGCCGGTATGCCGCCAGCGGACCCGGAGCGCGAGCAGGTCCAGGTCGCGCGGCTGCGGTCGCTCGCGGCGGAGTCGCACCTCGACCCCGCCTTCGCCGAGAAGTTCCTCAACTTCATCATCGCCGAGGTGATCCACCACCACGAGCGCATCGCGGTGGGCGACGAGTGACGGACACCGCGGACGGGGCGGGGCAGGGACTCGCCGCGCTGCGGTTCCTCGTCGGCGGGTACACGGCATCCCGGGGTGGGAACGCGACGGGGATCTCCCTGGTCGAGGCGGACACCGCGGGTGACTTGGCGGCGCGGACCATCGCCGTCGTCGACAACCCCTCGTTCCTCGTGCAGTCCGGCGACAGCGTGTTCGCCGTGTCCGAAGCGGCGGAGGGCAGCGTGCATGCGTTCCGCCGTCACGACGCCACCCTCGAGCACCGTTGGGATGCCCCGAGCCACGGTGCAGACCCCTGCCACGCGCACGTCGATCCGTCCGGCGTCCTGCTGCTCGCGAACTACTCCTCGGGCAGCGTCGGTGCGGTCGCACTCGAACCAGCGGACGTGCACGCCGAGTCGGTCCTCCACGACGGGACCGTCGCGTACGAGCACGGCGCGGAGACCCGGGCCGGAGCCCCGGTCCTCTCGACGACCGGCACCGACCTCCCGCACGGCTCGGGGCCGGTCGTGACGCGGCAGGAGCAGCCGCACGCGCACCAGGTCGTCCCGGGCCGCAACGGCACCGTCCTGGTCTCGGACCTCGGCGGGGACGCGATCCACGAGTACCGCATCGGTGTCGACGATGACGGCGCCCCCGTCATCGACCACGTCCGTCAACACGCCCTGCCCGCCGGGACGGGGCCCCGGCACATGGCGTGGTGGGGCGACCGCCTGCTCGTCAGCGGGGAGCTCGACGGACGAGTGCACCGCCTCCAGGCCGATGCCGACGGCGTCCTGCACGACGTCGAGAGCGCCCCCGCGTTCGACGGGCCCGTCGGCGAGACGCTGCTGTCCCACATCGAGGTCGACGACACCGGTCGCGTGTACGTGGCGGCTCGCGGGCGCGACACCATCCGCGTGCTCGATGCCGCGCAGGGGCTGCGACGCCTGGCGGAGGTCCCGTGCGGTGGATCGTGGCCGCGGCACTTCGCCCGCGTCGGCGGGTTCCTCCTCGTCGCGAACGAGCGGTCCGACGGCGTCGCGGTCCTGCCGCTCGACCAGGACGGCATCCCGGGTGTCCCCGTCGCGGTCGTCCCCGTTGGGACCCCGACCTGCATCGTGCCCATCGCCTGAGCCGAGGGTCGGGCCCGGGGCGCCGTGTCCGCGGGCGCCGTGTCCGCGGGTGCCGTGTCCACAGGCCACGCCCGGACCGTCGAAGACAGGCGGAACGGGATCGGTGGGCGGGGTCAGGCCGTGGGGGAGCCCGCCCCCTCGGGCTGGACCACGTTCACGAGCGGCCGCCCGGCCGCCAGAGCCGCCACCTGCCGCCGCATGAGGTCCACCGTCCGCGGCACGCTCAGACCCGTGTTCCCTCCGACGTGCGGCGTCAACACGGTGTTCGGCGTCGTCCAGAGCGGGTGCCCCGCGGGCAGGGGCTCCGGGTCGGTGACGTCGAGCGCCGCGGACAGGCGCCCGGACGACAGCTCGGCCACGAGCGCCCCGGTGTCGACGACCCCACCGCGGGCGACGTTGACGAGCAGGGCGCCGTCGGGCATGGCGGCGAGCAGTTCGGCGGACATCAGCCCGGCCGTCGTGTCGGTGAGCGGGGTGATGAGCACGACCACGTCGGCCGTCGCCACGAGCGTCGGGAGCTCGGTGAACGCGTGCACCTGCCGGCCGTCCTGCTCGCGCGCGGTGCGGGCCACGACGGTGACGTGGGACTTGAACGCCTCGAACCGCGCGGCGATCTCGCGGCCGATGGAGCCGTACCCGACCACGAGCACCCGCCGTTCCGCGAGCGAGCGCCCGAGCCGAACGGTCCACTCCTGCCGGGTGCGCTCGAGCGTGTGCACGTCGAGGTTCCGGAGCGAGGTCAACGCCAGGCCGACGGCGAGTTCGGCGGTCTCGTCGTCGTGGATCCCGCGGCCGTTCGCGAGCGTGGCGTGTCCGGGCACGTGGGGGAGCGCCCACTCGTACCCCGCGCTCGGGAGCTGCAGGAGCTCGAGCCCGGGCAGGTCGTGCACGTACTGCCAGCGGTGACCGCCGCGGAAGTACGCCGGGATGAGCACGCCGGTGACGGAGGACGGCCGGGGGTGGGGCGACTCGATGTCCCACACCTCGAACGTGACGCCGTCGGGCGCGGGCCCGAACAGGTCGAGCATCTCCGCGGTCGGCAGGGTGACGACCGCCATCGTCAGCCGAGCGTCCCCTCGGTGACGGTCTCCTCGACCACGGCACCGAACCGCTCGGGCAGCGTGCTGCCGTGGGTCCGACGGAGCTCGGCGAGCGGCACGGTGAAGGCGCCCTGGAGCTCGAGCGCCTGCGACTCCGCGTCGGTCACGCCGATGCGGAGCACCGGGTACCCGCGGCCGTCGCAGAGTCCCTGGAACCGGACGTCGTCCTCGCGCCGGACGGTGACGAGCACGCGGCCGGTCGACTCCGAGAACAGCGCGGTGGCGAGGTCGATGCCGTCGCGGTCCTCGAGCTCGTCGAGCACGACGCGCGCGCCGATGCCGAACCGCAGCACGGACTCCGCGAGCGACTGCGCGAGCCCGCCGTCGGCGAGGTCGTGCGCGCTCGTCAGCAGCTGCTCGTCGGCCGCGGCGTGCAGGAGGTCCGCGAGGGCCTTCTCCTGGTCGAGGTCGACCGCCGGCGGACGCCCGCCGAGGTGCCCGTGCACGGTGCCGGCCCAGGCCGAGCCGTCGAGCTCGAGCGAGGTCCGTCCGAGCAGGTAGACGTTGTGGCCGTCGTCCTGCCAGCCCGACGGCACCCGCTTGGCGACGTCGTCGATGATCCCGAGGACACCGACCACGGGGGTCGGGTGGATCGGCGTCGTGCCGGTCTGGTTGTAGAACGACACGTTGCCGCCCGTGACGGGGATCCCGAGCTCCATGCAGCCGTCGGCGAGGCCCTCGACCGCCTGCGAGAACTGCCACATCACCTCGGGGTTCTCCGGGGAGCCGAAGTTCAGGCAGTCGGTCACCGCAGCGGGCACCGCACCCGTCGTCGCGACGTTGCGGTAGGCCTCGGCGAGGGCGAGACGGGCGCCCTCCTTGGGGTCGAGGTAGCAGTAGCGGCCGTTGGCGTCCGTGGCGATCGCCACACCGAGGCCGGTCTCCTCGTCGACGCGGATCATGCCGCCGTCGTCGGGGAACGACAGGGCCGTGTTCCCGAGGACGTACGTGTCGTACTGGTTCGTCACCCAGCGCTTGTCCGCCATGTTCGGCGAGCCGAGCACCTGCAGGAACTGGGTGCGGAGGTCCTCGCCCTCGAACGGACGGTCGAGCGAGGCCGCGCTGTCCTCTTGCACCGCGTCGATCCAGGTCGGGTAGGCGACGGGCCGGTCGTACACGGGGCCGTCGACCGCGACGGTGCGGGGGTCGACGTTGACGATCTCCTGCCCCTGCCAGTCGATGACCAGGCGGCCGGTGCCGGTGACCTCGCCGAGGACGCTCGTCTCGACGTCCCACTTGGCGGTGACCGCGAGGAACGCGTCGAGCTTGTCCGGCCGGACGACGGCCATCATGCGCTCCTGGCTCTCCGACATGAGGATCTCCTCGGCCGTGAGCGTGGGGTCGCGGAGCAGCACGTCGTCGAGCGAGATGTGCATGCCGCCGTCGCCGTTCGAGGCGAGCTCCGAGGTCGCGCACGAGATGCCGGCCGCGCCGAGGTCCTGGATGCCCTCGACGAGGTCAGCTCGGAACAGCTCGAGGCAGCACTCGATCAGGACCTTCTCGGCGAACGGGTCGCCGACCTGGACCGCCGGACGCTTGGTCGGGCCGCCCTCGGTGAACGTGTCGGAGGCGAGGATCGACGCGCCACCGATGCCGTCGCCTCCCGTCCGGGCGCCGAACAGGACGATCTTGTTGCCGGTGCCCGACGCGTTCGCCAGGTGCAGGTCCTCGTGCTTGAGGACCCCGACCGCGAGCGCGTTCACCAGGGGGTTCCCCTGGTAGATCGGGTCGAAGTAGGTCTCGCCGCCGATGTTCGGCAGGCCCAGGCAGTTGCCGTAGAACGAGATGCCCCCGACGACGCCGTGCACGACGCGCGCGGTGTCCTCGGCGTCGATGGCGCCGAACCGGAGCTGGTCCATGACCGCCACCGGGCGGGCCCCCATCGAGATGATGTCGCGGACGATGCCGCCGACGCCCGTGGCCGCGCCCTGGTACGGCTCGACGTAGGACGGGTGGTTGTGGGACTCGACCTTGAACGTGACGGCGTAGCCGTTGCCGACGTCGACGACGCCGGCGTTCTCGCCCATGCCGACCATGAGCCGCTTGGTCATCTCCGGCGTGACCTTCCGGCCGAACTGCCGCAGGTAGTTCTTCGACGACTTGTACGAGCAGTGCTCGCTCCACATCACCGAGTACATGGCGAGCTCGCCCGAGGTGGGGCGGCGGCCGAGGATCTCGCGGATGCGCGCGTACTCGTCGGCCGTGAGCCCGAGGGCCTCGTACGGCTGCTCCTTGTCGGGCGTCGCGGCGGCGTCCTGCACGGTGTCGGGAGCCGGGACCCCTCGGCCGCCCGCGGACGGACCGCCAGCGGCGCCAGCGGGAGCGGGCCCGGGGATCGTCGGCGCCTCGGCGACCGGGGCGCCCGGCGCGGTCGTGGCGGGCTCGGGCGCGAACTGCGCGTGGGCGTCGGACTGCTGGGCGTCGGTCACGGCTGCGGAGGCTCCTGGTCGCGGGCGTCGACGGTTCGGCGCCGGGTGGTCACGTCGGTGCTCGCCGTGTGACGAGCGGGGGTGCTCGTCACCGGACGAGCGTCGACTCGATGACCGAGGTGAAGAAGGTGAGGCCGTCGGTGCCCGAGGACATCGCGGCGGGGGTGTCCGGCCCGAACCCGGGCTCGGTGGCGTGCTCGGGGTGGGGCATGAGCCCGACGACGTTCCCGCGCTCGTTCGAGACGCCGGCGATGTCGTCGATGGAGCCGTTCGGGTTGACCCCGACGTACCGGAAGACGACCTGCCCCTCGCCCTCGATGCGCTTGATCGTCTCGCTGTCGGCGACGAACCGGCCGTCGGCGTTCTTGAGCGGGATGGTGATCTCCTGCTCGGGCGCGAACCCGCTCGTCCACGCGGTCTCGGCGTTCTCGACGCGCAGCTTCTGGTCGCGCCGGATGAACTGCTGGTGCGCGTTCCGGGTGTGCGCGCCGGGGACGAGCCGGGCCTCCGCGAGCATCTGGAACCCGTTGCAGATGCCGAGCACCGGCATCCCCTTGTCGGCGGCGTCGATGACCTCGGCCATGATCGGCGCCTTCGCGGCGATCGCACCGGCGCGCAGGTAGTCCCCGTACGAGAACCCGCCGGGCAGCACGATGCCGTCGACGCCCTGGAGGTCGTGGTCGCCGTGCCAGAGCGCGACCGGCTCGGCACCGGCCAGGCGGACGGCGCGCTGGGCGTCGCGGTCGTCCAGCGATCCGGGGAACGTGATGACGCCGATGCGCACCGGGGTCACTCGCCCTCGACGTGGACGGAGACGACGTCCTCGATCACGGCGTTCGAGAAGACGTCGGCAGCGATCCCGCGGACCTCGTCGAGCTTGGCGTCGTCGACGGGCCCGTCGACGGACACCTCGAACCGCTTGCCGATGCGGACGTTCGTGAGGTCGGACTTGCCGAGGCGGGCCAGGGCGCCGCCCACGGCCTTCCCCTGGGGGTCGAGGATCTCTGCCTTCGGCATGACCTCGACGACGATCGTGGGCACCTTGTCAACTCCAACAGGGGTCGGGGGGAAGGGACCAGCCGAGTCTACCCTTGCGTCCGGTTGTTCCAAGGCGTATATTCCACGTCGAATAGTCGACGTCGGACAACCAGGACGGGAGGCCCTCCATGCCGGACATGACACCGCTCGCGTTCGCCGCGCTCGCGCTGCTCGCCGAGCGCCCCATGCACCCGTACGAGATGTTCCAGACGATGGTGCTCCGGAAGGAGGACCGGAACGTCAAGGTGCGACCGGGCACGCTCTACCACCAGGTCGGGCGGCTGACGCAGCTCGGCTACCTGGTCGAGCAGGGCACGGACCGCGAGGGCAACCGACCCGAGCGCACCACCTACGCCATCACGGAGCAGGGGCGGGCGGTGCTCCGCGAGCAGCTCCTGACGATGCTCGCGACCCCGGCCGAGGAGTACCCCGAGTTCCCGCTCGCCATCGCCGAGGCGCACAACCTGCCCCGCGTCGAGGTCCTCGACACCCTCGGCACGCGGATCGCCGCGCTCCGGGAACGGACGGCCTTCCTCGACGAGGCGTACGAGAGCGTCACCTCGAAGCACCTCCCCGAGCGCTACTGGCTCGACCTGGCGTACCAGCGCACCGTGCTCGCCGCCGAACTCGCGGCGGTCGAGCAGGTCGTCGACCGCCTCACCACGGGCGACCTCGACTGGGAGGGCGCGGACGACCACCCCGACGCCCTCGCGTACCACGCGACTGACCACCAGAAGGAAGCAGAACCGAACGCATGACCACCGAACGCAAGCCCTGGCCGGCCCTCTGGGCCCTCGTCATCGGCTTCTTCATGATCCTCGTCGACTCGACCATCGTGTCCGTCGCGACCCCCACCATCGAGCGGAAGCTCGACGCCGACATCGACTCCGTCATCTGGGTGACGAGCGCCTACCTGCTCGCGTACGCCGTGCCGCTCCTCATCACCGGTCGCCTCGGTGACCGCTTCGGCCCGAAGACGATGTACCAGATCGGGCTCGTCGTCTTCACCCTGTCCAGTCTCTGGTGCGGGCTGTCCGGCTCGATCGGCATGCTCATCGTCGCCCGCGTCGTGCAGGGCCTCGGTGCCGCGATGATGACCCCGCAGACCATGGCGACTATCACGCGGATGTTCCCGCCCGAGCGCCGTGGTGCCGCCATGGGCCTCTGGGGTGCCACGGCCGGCGTCGCGACCCTCGTCGGACCGATCGCGGGCGGCCTGCTCGTCGACGGCCTCGGCTGGCAGTGGATCTTCTTCGTGAACGTGCCCGTCGGCGTCGTCGCCTTCGTGCTCGCGCAGCGGCTCGTCCCGACGTTCGACACGCACGCGCACTCGTTCGACGTCCTCGGCATCGTGCTCAGCGCCGCCGGGCTGTTCCTGCTCGTCTTCGGCATCCAGGAGGGCGGGACCTACGACTGGGGCACCATCACGGGCCCGATCTCCGTCTGGTCGCTCATCATCGCCGGCATCGTCGTGCTCGCCGCGTTCGTGGTGTGGCAGGGCGTGCAGAAGGGTGAGCCGCTCCTCCCGCTCGGCTTGTTCGCGGACCGCAACTTCTCGCTCGCCAACCTGGCCATCACGGCCGTCGGCGTCTCGATCTCGTCCTTCGCGCTGCCGGTGACGCTCTGGGCGCAGGACGTCACGGCGTTCTCGCCGACGCAGGCCGCGCTCCTCCTCACGCCCATGGCCGTGCTCTCCGCGGGGCTCGCGCCGTTCGTCGGGCGCAACATGCACCGCGTCAACCCGAAGTGGATCGGGGCGTTCGGGCTCGCCTGCACCTCGGCCGGGCTGTTCTGGATCGGCTCCCTCATCGCCGGCAACGCGGCCTGGGGTTGGATCCTGCTCCCCGCGCTGCTGCTCGGCCTCGGCAACGCCTGCATGTGGGGGCCGCTGTCCGTCACCGCGACTCGGAACCTGCCGCCGCGTCTCGCCGGCGCCGGCTCGGGTGTGTACAACACGACACGGCAGATCGGCGCCGTGCTCGGTTCCGCCGGCATCGCCGCGCTCATGGAGTCGCGGATCTCCGCCGAGTTCCCCCACTCGGGAGGCGCGGGGAACTCCGGCAGCGCCTCCTCCGCGATCGGGGTGCTCCCGTCGTTCCTCAAGCTGCCGTTCAGCACCGCGATGGGGCAGGCGCTCGTGCTCCCCGCGGCCGTGCTGATCGTGGCGATCGTCGCCGCGCTGTTCTTCGCGAAGCCGAAGGCGGCCGCGTGGGGCGGGGCCGGTCGTCCGGCGGCGGGTGCGGGTGCCTCGGCGCAGGCCGGTGCCCCTGCCGCGGCGGCTGGTACTCCGGTCGGTGCCGGTGCCGGTGCCGGTGCCGGTGCCGGTGCCGGTGCCGGTGCCGGTGCCGGTGCTCCGGCGCGGGCTGGCGCCAGGGCGGAGGCCGGTGCGACCGCTGTCCCGGCCACCGTCGGCCCGACCACGGACGCGACGCCGACCATCCTCGAGTAGCCGCGCCCGGCCTCCCGGCCCCGCCGTCCCATGCACCTGCATGTGGCGACGGGGCCGCCGTCGTCCGACCGCGGGAGTGTCGGGAACCGGTGGAAGCGGGGGCCCCGGAAGGGGGGACGGCGGGTCAGGCCTGGCGGCGGAACCGGTCGAGGTGTTCCCGCGTCATGGCCTCGACCTCCTCGTCGGACAGCTCGTCGATGCTGCGGGCCTCGCGGCGGTCCGTCCGCTGCCACCGGATGAACAGCGCGATGAGGATCGGGATGTCCCCGACCTCGGCGATGAACCAGAGCAGGTCCGCCGCCAGGTGCTGGTCCTGCAGGGCGGACGGCGCCCACGACGGCCCGACGAGCCCGACGCCCGCGTGGTCCATGACGTGGTTCGTGATCCGCATGACGACCCCGGGCACGGCGTCGAGCAGCAGCTCCACGAACGCGAGCAGGAACTCCGCCGTGAGGAACGTCGTGGAGCGCAGCACGCCCGGCTCCGAGATCGGCGCGACGAGCGCGAACCCGAGCATCGGGACGAACACGGTGATGACGACCTCCCACACGCCCGACGTGCGGATCGTCGCCGCGAGCGGGGTGAGGAGCACCGCGAACACCGCGAGCGCGACGAGCGGCGACACGATCGCGTTGCCGAGCAGCCGGACCGCCCGCGAGTGCAGCAGACCGTCGACGACGCGGACGCTCCGCTCGGAGCCCGCCAGACGGACGAGCGTGAGCGGGCCGCCGAGCGCGGCGAAGGTCGGCACGGCGATGAGCAGCAGCGCGAGCCGGAGGACGAACGCCCAGCGGAGTTCCCGGTCGTACACGCCGGTGATCCCGAACTGCAGGACCGCGAACAGCACGAGGGCCGCGACGAAGCCGAGCACCCGCGCTGCCGACCACTGGTGTCCGCGGCGACGTGCGATGACGAGCCACCGCCCGTACGCCACCGCAGCGACGACGAGCATCACGGCCGCGAGCGGGTCGAGGTGCCAGGTGCTCCAGAAGACGGCGGGCGTGGGCGTGGGGTGCCTCCTGGCGTGCGGGGCCGCGGCTCGCGCGGGAGCCGCGGCGGTGGAGGTTCCATTGTCGGTCCACGGCGACCGTCCGGCACGCTCCGCCTCGGTGAGATTCGGCTCAGCCCCGCTGTGCTCCGCACCGGGTGCCGTCGCGGCAGACCGGCATCCGGCTCAGACCAGCTGCGCGTCCCAGTGCAGTTCGCCGCCCGGCCAGTCCTCGAGCGTCGCGCGGACGGGCAGCACGAGCCACCCCTCGTCGTCGACGACGGTGAGGCCCGCCCCGTCGGCGGTGAAGGCCGAGTACCAGCCCGCGGTGTCGGAGAGCAGTCGCCAGCCGGCCGAGCCGTAGAACGGCACGCGGTCCTCACCCGTCCCGAGCAGGCCGAAGGGGACCGCGAGCTCGTCGAGCACCGCCGCGGTCCGCGCCAGGAGCTCGCCACCGAGCCCCCGGCCCTGGAGGCGCGGGGTCACCCCGACGAGCCCGACCGCCCCGACGAGCTGGTCGCGTCCGCCGACGGTCACGAACATCCGCCGGATCCCGACGTGCGCGACGACGACGTCGTCCACGGCCGCGATCACCCGCCGTTCGGGCTGCATCCCGCTCCAGCTCCGCCCGCCGACGTACCAGTGGTCCCAGTCCGGGAACGCCTGCGCGAGCATCGCCGCGATGGCCTCGTGGTCGGTGAGGGTGAGGTCGCCCTCGCGGACGACGGTCCACTCGGGTGCGGGCTCGGTCATCGCTCCATCCTGCCCCGGCTCAGACCTCGAGCGAGAACCCGCCGTCGGACTTCAGCAGCTGCCCGTTCACCCAGCCGCCCTCGGGCGAGCAGAGGAACCCGACGAGCGCCGCCGTGTCCGCGGGGGTGCCGAGTCGACCGCCGGGGGTCCGCCCGAGCACCATCTCGACGACCTCGGGCGTCATCCACCCGGTGTCGTTCGGTCCGGGGTTCACGAGGTTCGCCGCGACACCGAGGTCGGCGAGCTCCTTGGCGGCGGCCAGGACGATCCGGTCGAGCGCGCCCTTGCTCATGCCGTACGCCAGGTTGAACGCGGTGTGGTCGCTCGTCAGCGCGACGATCCGGCGCCGCTCCCGCGGGACCTCGGCGGCCGGGCCCCGCAGTGCCTCGGCGTACGCCTGGATCATCAGGAACGTGGCCCGGGCGTTCACCGCGACGTGCCGGTCGAAGGCCTCGACCGTCGTGCTCGCGATCGACGAGTCGACCGACTCGGCGTGCGACAGCACGAGCGCCGCCACCGGTGCGTCGAGCGCCGCCGCCGCCGCGGGCACGAGTCCCGCCGCCTGGTCCGCCTCCGCCAGGTCGACCGGGAGGCGCGCCACTCGGGCACCGGCAGCGGCGCAGGCCTCGACCACCGCGTCGACCCCCTCGGGGTCCGGTGCGCCGTACACGCGCTCGTCGTACGGACCCCACCAGCTGAAGGCGAGGTCCCAGCCGTCCGCCGCCAGCCGTTCCGCGAGCGCCGCCGCGATGCCCGCGCGGCGCCCGACCCCCGTCACGAGCGCGACCGGTCGCGCTGATGTCCCTCGGTCGACCACGTCGTCGTCCTCCCCGTCGGCTGTCCCGTCCGCCTCGGACATCATGGCCTCGCTGATGACCGTCGACGGGCGGCACACGCCGGAGCGGAGATCAGCGGTGGCAGCCCCCGGTGCCGAGCCGGACGTGGACGACCTCGTCGACGTGCAGCGTCGTGCGCAGCGTGCAGAGCCCCGACGCGCGGACCGTGATGCGCCCGAGCGGCACCCCGGCGAAGTCGGACGACTGCCCGGGGAGCATCGACTGGTGCTCGACGAGCTGCCCGTCGGCGTCGAGCACCTGCACGTTGTAGCGGTGTCCCTGCGCGGCGTCGGTGCTCACGTCGACGCTCACCCGACCCGTGCTGTCGTGGACGGAGCAGCCGGCCAGGCCGGTGACGAGGCCTGCGGCCAGGGCGATGGAGCACAGGACGCGAGGCACGGATCCAGCGTACGTCGCGCCTCCCGGACCGGTGCTCGGAGCCTGACCGGTCGTGCTGCGCGGCGGGCTGCCGTGCTGCGCCGCGGGCTGACGTGCTGCGGGTCAGGCGCCGAGGCGTTCGATGAGCTCCCGGTACCGCGCTGCGGTCCGCTCGACGATCTCGTCGGGCAGCACGGGCGGGGTGCCCTGCCCGTCCCAGTGCTCGGTGAGCCAGTTCCGCACGATCTGCTTGTCGAACGACGCCGTGCGGTCGCCGCCCTCGTGGGCCTCGGCGTCCCAGTAGCGGCTCGAGTCGCTCGTCAGGACCTCGTCCGCGATCCGGATCTGCCCGGCGGCGTCGTGGCCGAACTCGAACTTCGTGTCCGCGATGACGACCCCGCGCTGCAGGGCGATCGCGGCCGCGGACTCGTACACGTGCAGGGACATGTCGCGGAGCGCGGCGGCGACGTCCGGCCCGACGAGCTCGACCGTCCGCTCGTAGGTGATGTTCTCGTCGTGGGCGCCCTGCGGGGCCTTGTACGCGGGGGTGTAGATCGGCTCGGGCAGGCGGTCGCCGTTCGACAGCCCCGCGGGCAGGGCGACGCCGCACACGCTCCCGGTCTCCTGGTACTCCGCCCAGCCGCTGCCGACGAGGTACCCACGCACGACGCACTCGATCGGGAACATCGTGAGCGGCCGGACGCGCATCGACCGTGCCGCCACGGCCGCCGGTACGGGCGTGCCCTGGTGGGTCTCGCCGAGCAGGTGGTTCGGGACGTCCCCGAGCTGCGCGAACCAGAACCGCGACAGCCGCGTGAGCAGCTCGCCCTTGCCGGGGATCGGCGGTTCGAGCGCGTGGTCGAACGCGCTGACGCGGTCGCTCGCGACGAGCAGGAGCTCGGTCGCGGTCGCCGGGGAGGCCGCGCTCGCCGGCACGTACAGGTCACGGACCTTGCCGGTCGCGACGTGCCGCCAGCCCTCGAGCTCCGCTGCGGTCGCGGGGCGCACGCCCCCCGTCTCCGCGGCGGTCACCGTGCCACCCGCGCCGCGATGTCGGTGCGGTACTGCGCGCCCTCGAGGTGGATCCGGGACAGGCCGGCGTAGGCCCGGGCCCGCGCCTGCTCGAACGAGTCACCGATCGCGACGACGTTGAGCACCCGGCCGCCCGTGGCGATGAGCTGTCCCTCGAGCATCCCCGTCGCGGCGTGCAGGACCGTCACGCCCTCGAGTGCCGCGGCGTCGTCGAGCCCGGTGATCGGCCGACCGGTGACCGGGTTGTCGGGGTAGCCCTCGCTCGCGAGCACGACGGTGACGGCGGCACCGGGCGCGAACTCCGGACGCGGGGTCTGGCCGAGCCGTCCGGTCGCGGCGGCGAGCATGAGCGCGCTGAGCGGCGTCACGAGGCGGGGGAGCACCACCTGGGTCTCCGGATCGCCGAACCGCGCGTTGAACTCGATGACGCGGACGCCCTGCTCGGTGACGATGAGGCCGCAGTAGAGGAGCCCGATGAACGGGGTGCCCTCGTGCTCGAGCCGGCGGACCGTCGGCAGCGCCACGAGTTCGGTGACCTCGTCGACGAAGGCCCGCTCGGAGCCCCAGCGTTCGTCGAGCCACGGCAGGCGCGAGTACGCCCCCATGCCGCCGGTGTTCGGCCCGACGTCGCCGTCCCCGAGCCGCTTGTAGTCCTGCGCGGGGGTCATCGGCAGCACGTCGTGGCCGTCGCTGAAGAAGAAGAGCGAGACCTCCTCGCCGTCGAGGAACTCCTCGATGACGACGTGGCCGTACTGGAGCCAGTAGGTCGCGTGCTCGACGGCGGCCTGGCGGTCCTCGGTCACGAGCACGCCCTTGCCGGCCGCCAGCCCGTCCGCCTTGACGACGTACGGCGCGCCGAGGCGGTCCAGGGCGGCCTCGACCTCGTCCGCCGTTCCCACGTGGGCGGCCTCGCCCGTCGGGACCCCGGCCTCGGCCATGATCCGCTTGGCGAACGCCTTGGAGCCCTCGATCCGCGCCGCGGCCTTGCCCGGCCCGAACACCGCGATGCCGCGCGTCCGGAGCGCGTCCGCGACGCCCTCGACGAGCGGGGCCTCCGGGCCGATCACGACGAGTTCGATGCCGTTCTCGATCGCGTACTCCGTCACGAGCCCGCGGTTCGTCGCGTCGAGCCCGACCGTCTCGACGTCGGCGGCGATACCGGTGTTGCCCGGGGCTGCGGTGATGACGTGGCCGGCGTCCTCCGCGAGGAGCGCGGCGATGATCGCGTGCTCACGGGCACCGGAACCGAGGACGAGGATGCGCACGGCCACAGCCTACCGAGCGCCGGTCGACCGCCGGCCCGGGCGGTACGCTGACGCCGTGCCCCGCAGGACCATCGACGCCGCCGAGGGCGCCGCCGCGCTCGCCGCCGTGCAGGGCGGAGCCACCGATCGCACGTCCACCGCGACCGCCGTGCGGTGGACGCTCCAGGAACTCGCCGACACCGTGCCGGGCAACAGCGTCGAGGTCCGTGTCCCCCCGTACGGAGCCGTCCAGGCCGTTCCGGGACCGCGCCACACGCGCGGCACGCCGCCGAACGTGGTCGAGACCGATGCCGCGACCTGGATCGCCCTCGCCACGGGGGCGATCTCCTGGGCCGAGGCGGTCGGAGCCGCGCGCGTGACGGCGTCGGGATCACGCGCCGACCTGGCCCCGTTCCTCCCGGTCCGCCTGCCGCGCGCCTGACCGCGCTCGATCGGTCCGGTTGTCCCCCGTGTCCCTCGGGCGGGTGACAGATTTAGGTACCTGCTTACCGATGCCGACCGGTGGGTCCCCTCGTTAGCGTTGGTGGAGCCACCGGGAGGCGGGCCCGACCCGAACGGGCCCGACCCCGACGACACCCACACGACGCTGCCCGAACAGCGTTCGTGTGGGTGCCATGGCCGTGATCACGGCGCACGTGGTGTGCGGCGGACTCGACGATCAGAGTCGATCGACGAGTTCCGACCGCGAGTGGATGTCCCACTTGGCGAAGATCCGCGCGATGTGCGCGTCGATCGTGCGAACGCTCCGACCGAGCTGCTCGGCGATCTGTCGGTTGCTCAGCCCCTGCCCGGCGAGCTCCGCGATCTCGTACTCGCGACGGGTCAACGGGGGGCCCTTCTGGCCGACGCGGATCATCACGCCCGCGGCCGCCAGGGTCGCACGTGCCTCGGCGATGACCCGCTCGTCCCCGCTCGCGAGCGCCGCTGCGTGGCCGACGATCGCCGGCGCGAGGGCACCCTCGACGTGCTCGGCGGCGGCGCGGAGCCGGGCCAGGGCGCCCCGGGTGTCGGCCCCCTGCGCGAACAGCAGCACGAACTGGACGTTGCGCGCGAGCATCGCCGGCATCCACGCGCCCGAGCGCTCCGACCGCTGCGCGATCGTCATGGCGTCCGCCATCGCGGCAGGTCGCCCGAGCACCGAGTCCGTGAACGTCAGGCTCAGCGGGATCTCCTCGCCCGTGATGCGCATCCCACGGAGCGGCGTCGCACGGGCGCGTTCCGCCGACACCACGGCCTCGCGCGTCCGCCCCGCGACGGCCTGCGCGAACGCGAGCTTCGCCCAGGCGTATCCGGCGAACCCGCCGTGGTCGAGCACCGCGAACCGCTCGCACGCGCCGGAGAACGCGGTGATCGCGTCGTCCCAGCGGCGCTCCGCGAGCGCCTGGTTCCCGGCGCCGAGGAGCTCGAGCGTGAAGTCGTACTTGAAGAACGGGCTCCACCGACGGTCGACCTGCACCGTCAGGCCGCTGACGTCGCCCGCCCAGAGCTGGACCTGGTGCAGCACCGAGTACAGCTCGCCGAGGCTCCACGGCGCGACCTCGATGTTCGCGGCGGCGACCTCGAGTGACGTCCGGCACAGCCGCAGGGCCTCGCCGATCCGGCCGGTCGTGGCGAGTGCCACCACGGCGCACGGTGCGATCGCCAGGAACCCGAACGGGATCACGGGCGCGTGCAGCACGCCGCTGCGCTCGACCTCGGCGAGCACCTCGGCGAACCGGCCGCCCCAGCCGAGATGCGTCAGCCGGAGGACCCGGAGACGCTCCCGGGACGCGTCGTCCACGAGCGTCGCGGCCTCCTCGACCAGGGCGACCGCGGCGTCGACGTCGTCGTCGTGGAACTGCCGGAGGTTCGCCAGGACCTCCACGGCCTCGACGAGCAGGTCCCCGGGCAGGGCGGTCGGGTCGGAGCGGGCGAGCAGCCAGGCACGTTCGGCGTCGTGGCGCGCGGCCTCACGCCCGACCCCGTAGGTCCGGGCCGTCGCTCGGAGGCACAGCGCGGCCACCGACACCGCCAACGTCGTGTCGTCGGCCGACAACGCTGAGGAGGCGAGCGCCGTCGCGCTCTCGTACTCCTGCAGCCGTACCGCCACCCCGGCGGCGTCGAGCAGCTGGTCGGCCGACGGCACGACGCCGCACTCGAGCGCCCACAACGCGGCACGGAGGCGCGCGGCCGGTGGGGCGTCCCCGCCGACCGGGTCAGCGCGGAACGCGTTCGCCCGCGCGAACAACCGGGCCCGACGTGCCACCGGGACGAGGGACCGGACGACCTCGCCGACGAGCGGGTGGGCGGGCCGGACCACCGGGGTGCCATCCGCCGTCATGTCGGAGTCGACGGACACGAGACCGAGCGACGCGACGCGGTCGACATCGGCGTCGTCCACCAGAGCCAGCAGCCGCGACAACGGGATCGGGTCCGCCAACGCCACGATGTCCACGACGTCCCGGAGGGCCGGTTCGAGGCCCGCGAGTTCCGATCGGTACATGTCCGCCAGGCTGTTCGACGCGGTGATCCGCCCGGGCCAGTACCACCCCGACGCGGTCCGCTCGAGGGCGCCGGACGCGACCGCCGCGCGGACGACCTCGCGCAGGTGCAGGGGGTTGCCGCGGGTCGCGCGGTGCACCCGTTCCACGCTGGCGTGCTCGAGCGGGCCGGAGAGCGCCCGCTCGAGCAGCCGCTCGGTCTCGCGGAGGTCGAGCGGCGTCAGGTCGATGCGTTCGAGCAGGTCGTCCTGCCACAGGCGGCGCAGGGGCTCCTCGAGCCCGGTGAAGTCGCGGCACGTCAGCACGAGCCGTGCGTGCGCGTGCCGGACGAGCCAGGCGACGTACCGCGCGGTGATCGGGTCGAGGTGGTCGGCGTCGTCGATGCGCAGGACGACGTCGCGGTCGACGAGGTCCGCCGCGACGCGGAGGGTGTGCTCGGCCTCGAGCTCGTCGGTGAGCGCCGCGGCCGGCAGGTCCCCGAACCGGGCGATGGCGGCCGCGAACGGCTTGGCCGTCTCGTGCGGTGAGGCCGTGATCGGGATGACCCGGACGTCCCCGGTGCTGCGCTGCGCCACGCGGTCCGTGACGCGCGCGGCCACGACGCTCTTGCCGAGTCCCGCCGCGCCGACGATGGCGACGCTCCAGCCGTCGTCGGCGAGCACGGTGACGGCGCGGTCCTCCTCGCGCCGGGGGACGAGTGGCCACGGCAGACGGGCACCGGGACGGGAAACCCGTCGGCGCGTGTCGTCCTCCGGCTCCACCACGGCCGTCGCTCCTCGCATGTCGGGACTTCGTCGTCCCCCATTGTCCTCGGTCCGGGGGACCCATGGCCAGGCCGCGGATGTCCCACAGTGGGGGACAATGGTCCGGTGAGCACCACCGAGCCGTCCCCAGACCGCGGGACCCCCGACGAACCGCGGACCGTCGACGCGTCCGTCCCCGCCCCGTCCGAAGTGGCGTCGCGTCGTGAGGTCTCGATCCGGCGTGCTCCGAAGTTCGGCGTGTTCATCGTCGGTGGCGGCCTGCTCGGATTCGTCGTGACCTTCTTCGTCGTGCTCGCCACGCAGCACCTCGCCGACGGCGCTTCCGTCGCCACGACCGGCACGAGCCGCGGATCCGACGTCGGGTTCTGGGGTCTCGTCGGGTACTTCTCGTTCTACGGTGTGACGGCGGGCGGCGTCATCGGCGCGATCGTCGCGATCGTGCTCGACCACCGGTTCTCGAAGCAGGCCCGACGGCTGACCGCCGAGCACCTCGGCATCACATCGCCGACCGAGACGGTCGACGGCGTCGTCGAGGACGACCGCGGGCGCTGAACCCGACCGCGGGCGCTGAGTGCGACCGCGGGCGCCGCGGGCGCCCTCCCTCCGGTCCGAGCACCACGCCTGGTCCGACGGGCCGGACACGCGTGACGGCCGGGAGGCGGGCCTCCCGGCCGTCACGCACGCGTGCGTCGGGCGTCAGCTGAGCTGGTTCGCCTCGACCCAGGCGAGGTACTCCGGCGTGACGGTGCCCGTCACGTACTCGCCCGTGAAACAGCTCATCTCGAGTTCGGTGACGTCCGAGCCCTCGATGATCGCCTGCTCCATGTCCGCGACCTCCTGGTAGATGAGGTGGTCGCTCCCGAGCACGGCGTTGATCTCCGGGATCCGGCGGCCGTGCGCGATGAGCTCCGCGCGGGTCGGCATGTTGATCCCGTAGACGTGCGGGTAGCGGACCGGCGGCGCGGCTGACGTGAACGTCACGTTGTTCGCCCCCGCCGCGCGGGCCATCTCGACGATCTCGCGACTCGTGGTGCCCCGGACGATCGAGTCGTCGACGATGAGGATGTTCTTGCCCTTGAACTCGCTCGACATCGCGTTGAGCTTCTGGCGCACCGATCGCTTGCGCTCCGCCTGCCCCGGCATGATGAACGTGCGGCCGACGTACCGGTTCTTGTAAAAGCCCTCGCGGTACTCGATGCCGAGCTTCCGCGCGACCTGCATCGCCGCGGGCCGTGACGAGTCCGGGATCGGCATGACGACGTCGATGTCGCCCGCCGGCGCGTACTTGGCGACGGTGTCCGCCAGGCGCTCGCCGAGGCGGAGCCGGGCCTCGTACACCGAGATGCCGTTCATGATCGAGTCCGGACGAGCCAGGTAGACGTACTCGAACGAGCAGGGGACCAGACGCGGCTCGACGGCGCACTGGCGCGAGACCATCTGCCCGTCGACCGAGATGAACACGGCCTCGCCCGGGGCGACGTCGCGCACGATGTCGTACCCGCCGGACTCGAGCACGAGCGACTCGCTCGCCACGATCCACTCGCTCGACCCCGCGTCGTCGAACCGGTGCCCGAGGATGAGCGGCCGGATGCCGTAGGGGTCGCGGAAGGCCAGGACGCCCTGCCCGGCGATGAGCGCGATCGCGGCGTAGGAGCCCTCGACCCGCTCGTGCACGCGTGCGACGGCGTCGAACACCTGGTCGGGGTCGAGGTCGGTGCCGCGGACCTGGGCCTGCAGTTCGTGCGCCAGGACGTTGACGAGCAGCTCCGTGTCCGACGACGTGTTGAGGTGCCGGCGGTCGATGTCGAACAGCTCGCGCGTGAGCTCACGCGTGTTCGTCAGGTTCCCGTTGTGGACGAGCACGATGCCGTAGGGGGCGTTCACGTAGAAGGGCTGGGCCTCTTCCTCGTTGCTCGCGGCACCCTTCGTGGCGTACCGGACGTGGCCGAGGCCCATCGTGCCGAGGAGTGCGCGCATGTCGCGCGTGCGGAAGGCCTCGCGCACGTGTCCGCGGGTCTTGTGGGAGTGGAAGACGTGCCCCTCGGCGGTGGCGATGCCGGTCGAGTCCTGCCCGCGGTGCTGCAGGAGGAGGAGTGCGTCGTAGATGGATTGGTTGGCTGGTCCCTGGGAGACGAGACCGACGATGCCGCACATGCGCAGCGGACTCCAGACCGTAGAGTGGGGGGTACCGAACAAGTCTGCCACGCCCTCGGAGGATGAACGAATGGCGAATCCCTACGCCGAGGCCGGTGTGGACACGGCGGCGGGCGACCTCGCCGTCGAGCTCATGAAGACCGCGGTGGCGGCGACGCACTCCGCATCCGTGCTCGGGGGCGTCGGTGGGTTCGCCGGGCTCTTCGACGTCTCGTTCCTGCGGGATTTCAGCCGTCCGCTGCTCGCGACCTCGACCGACGGCGTGGGCACCAAGGTGGCCATCGCGCAGGCGATCGACAAGCACGACACGATCGGCCAGGACCTCGTCGGCATGGTCGTCGACGACATCGTCGTGGTCGGCGCGCGGCCGCTGTTCATGACGGACTACATCGCCTGCGGCCGGGTCGTGCCCGGTCGCATCGCGGACATCGTCGCCGGGATCGCCCGCGGCTGCTCGGCCACGGGCACGTCGCTCGTCGGCGGCGAGACCGCGGAGCACCCCGGGCTGCTCGGTCCGGACGACTACGACGTCGCCGGTGCCGCCGTCGGCGTCGTCGAGGCCGACCTGGCCCTCGGCCCGCAGCTCGTGCAGGACGGGGACGCGGTCATCGCGATCGCGTCGTCCGGCCTGCACTCGAACGGCTACTCCCTCGTCCGGCACGTCCTGGCCGCGCGGGGCGTCGGATACACCGACCACTCGGACGACCTCGGCGGCACCGTGGGCGAGGTCCTGCTCGAGCCGACCCGGCTCTACACCGCGCCGCTGCTCGACCTGCTCGGCGACCCCGTGTTCGCCGGCACCGTGCACGCGCTGAGCCACGTCACGGGCGGGGGCATCGCGGCGAACCTCGCCCGGGTCCTGCCGCGCGGTGCCTGGGCCGAGGTCGACCGCACGACGTGGGCGCCCCTCCCGGTCTTCCGCGTGCTCGCCGACATGGGCGACATGAGCGTCGAGTCGACCGAGGGCACCTGGAACCTCGGCGTCGGGATGATCGCCGTCGTCGCGCGTTCCGCCGCCCCGCAGATCGTCGCCGCGCTCGGGGCCTCGGGGCTCGCCGCCTGGCAGGTCGGTGAGGTCTCGACCGCCGAGCACGACCTCGCCGGGTTCGAGCAGGGCGCCAAGGGCGTCGACGGGGGCGGCGTCCGGCTGGTCGGACGCTACGCGGACTGACGCGATCGGGCCTGCACGCCGCTGCGCGATCGGGCCTCCACGCCACTGCGCGATCGGGCCTGCACGCTGCTGCGCGCCCGGACGACACCTGCGCGCCCGGGCGACGGCGCCCGTGTGTCCTCGGCGCGCGCCCGTTGCGGCCGCGCGCCGACTGCGCGTGCGGGCGACAACGGCGCGATCAGGCGACGGCGCACTCGTCGTCGGGGCGCGCGGTCGCTGACCGGCGCGCACGAAGCCTGCGGACACAGCGAAGCGCCGCGCGGTCCTCCGCGCGGCGCTGCTCCCGACGATGCCGATCCCCATCCGGGACGACGCCCGGGCCGGACGACGAGGTCAGGCGGACCGGTCGTGCTGGTCCTGCTCCTGCTCGACCTCGTCGTCATCGTCGGCGTACTGATCTGCCCACTTGTCGACGTAGTCGTCCGAGGACTCATGCCCTGCGGACAGCTCGCGTTCGAGCGCACCGTAATTCGTCTCGGGGCTGAAGTACTTCAGCTCCCGAGCGACCTTGGTGTGCTTCGCCTTCTGACGGCCGCGCCCCATGCGTGACCCCCTCGTGTGATCGGCCCGGCATCCGGCTCGGGCCCGTCTCTTCGGGTCGAACCCGGGCAGCCGAACGGTGCGTGGTTTCGAAATCTAGCGGTCACTTTACCATGTACCCCGATCCGCTCATGGTCGTCGGGGGGCGTCCACAGGAGAATCGAGGGGATGCACGCCACCCTGCCGACCGGACGCACGCGCGTGCTCGTCGTCGGTGCGGGTCAGGCCGGGCTCGCGGTCGCCTACCATCTCGCCCGGCTCGGGCTCCGGACCGCCGATCCGGCGTCCTCCGCGGGCACCGTCGGCCTGCACGAGGTGGTCGTCGTCGACCGGGCACCCGGGCCGGGAGGCGCGTGGCAGTTCCGGTGGGAAGCCCTGCGGCTCGGCGCGGCGCACCGGGTGCACGACCTGCCGGGCATGGGGGCCATGGGCCTGCACTTCGCCGACGCCGACCCGGAGCGTCCTGCCCGGGACGTCGTCGCGGAGTACTACGGCCGCTACGAAGCGCACCACGGGATCCACGTGAACCGCCCGGTGGAGGTGGTCCGTGTTGCCGACGGCGGCCGGGACGGCGGCGGGGACGGCGGCGGCGGGGACGGCGGCGGCGCGGACGGCGGCGGGGACCGCGGCGGCGGGGACCAGGTCGGCGGGGACCACGGCGGCGGGGACCGCGGGTGGGCGGGTGACCTCGTGGCGACCCTCCGAGCAGCTGACGGCACCTCGGGCGAACTCAGGACCGCCGTGCTCGTGAACGCCAGCGGCACGTGGGGCACGCCCTTCGTGCCGTGGTACCCGGGCCGCGACCGGTTCGCCGGTCGGCAGCTCGACACCACGGGCTACCGCAGCGCCGAGGAGTTCCGGGGCCAGGACGTGGTCGTGGTCGGCGGCGGCACGAGTGCGATCGGCTTCGTGCTCGAGCTCGACGGCGTGGCGGCCTCGGTCACGTGGTGCACCCGCCGTCCGGTCGACTGGCGGGACGAGTCGACGCTCGGCGTGGAGTCCGCCGTGGCCGCCGTGGCCGAGCAGGACGCAGCTGCCCGAGCGGGTTCGGTCCTGCCGAGCATCGTCCACGGGACGGCCGTGCCGGTGTCACCGCGGATCCGGAGTGGCCTGGATCGTGGCGTGCTCGTCCCGCGCCCGGTCCCCGAGCGCATCGAGCCCGACGGCGTGCGGCTCGCCGATGGGTCGTTCCACCACGCCGACGCGATCATCTGGGCCACGGGGTTCCGGCCGGACGTCCGGCACCTCGGTCCGCTCGGGCTGCGGACCCCGGCGGGCGGGATCGAGGTGGCCGAGGGCCAGGCGATCCGCGACCCGAGGGTGTTCCTGGCGGGGTACGGGCCGCAGGCGTCGACGCTCGGGGCCGATCGTGCGGGGCGGTCCATCGCGCGGCGCGTGCTCGCCCGGCTCGAGCGCGGGGCGTCCTGAGCCGGAGACACGGCACCAGCACCGGCACCGTCAGCGGCGTCAGTCCTGCCCGCGCCCGGTCTCCTGCTGCAGCCGGTCGATGTTCTCGGACGCCTCGGCCTTGGTCAGGTCGGCGGGGAGTTCCTCACCGGCCTCACGCGCGAGCGTGTCCAGGTAGCTGCGCTGTGGGCCGGTCATCGGCTCGTCACCGGTGACCCAGTCCGACGGGTCCTTGCTCGCGGTGGTCGAGGGGTCGGGGCGGGGGCCGCCGAGGGTCTCGCCGGCGTGGTCGTCTGCGTTGCTCATGCCCGGGAGGCTACGCCGCACCCCCGACACGCACCTCGACGGCCGGGACCGAGCGGGGTACGCCTACGCGGCGACGGCCTCGGTGACGTACCGGACCAGGTCGGGCCCGACGCCGGAGACCGCCACGGGCACCGGACCCCGGTGGCCGCGGTCGACCCACATGGTGTTCGCGGGGGCGTCGAGGCGGACGATCTCGGCCCGCTCGCCCTGCTCGACCCAGAAGGCACGGACACGGACCGACCCGGGTGCGGGCGCGGGCGGCAGACCCGCGCGGTCGCCAGCGTGGTCGGGGTAGACCCCGGGCGCGAGCACGGGCAACACGGGCGTGGTGAGCACCGCGACGGCCGATGTACCGTCCTCGGTCCGGGCGTCGTCGCGCACCTCGACGACGCGGACGACCTCGTCCCGCGGCAGGGGAGCGTCGAGCCGGAGGTCCCCGGGCGACCCGGCCAACGCGCGGAACGCGGGCCGACCGTCGGGGCCGACGTGACCCTCCCGGTCGTCGATGCGGACGCGACCGCGCGTGCGGGTGTCCGCGAAGAGCCCGGGGCGCAGTCCGGCACCGTGCGCTTCGGAGAGGGGCACGATCACCAGGTCCGGCCGGTACCAGTCGCGGAGCGTCGCGGGGTCGACCCAGCCGACGGTCGGTGTGCCGCGGACGAGTTCGGCGCCGTCCTCGGCGTGTTCGTCGAGCGCGCCCGTGGGCCAGGGGCCGCGGACGGCGACCATGCCGTCGTGGCGCCCGTCAGCGGCCGAGGACGGCACGTCCGTCAGCACCTCGACCCGCTTGGAGACCTTGCCGCCGTGGCTGTCGAGCGTCGCGTAGGTCCGGAGCGCCTCCGGCGCGCTCGTGGTCCAGTCGGTCATGGTCGGCCATCCTACGTCCGGGTCCGGGTCCGGGTCCGGGTCCGGGTCCGGGTCCGGCCCGGTCAGTCGTGCGAAGCGGGGGTGCGGCCGTGCGCGGCGGGGACGAGCGCGGGCAGCTCGCCGCAGTCGCCCGCCGGGTCCACGCCCTCGGCGGGGCCCGCCGGTCGCGTCGCGCGGCGGACGTGCACGCTGTTCCGCTGGTCCGAGCGGAGCAGCCGGTCGGTCCGGAGGAGGTCCTCCGTGCCGCGGTTCGTCTGCTCGGCGCCGCGGTGCACCTGCGGCCGGATCGGCTCGCCGCGTCGTTCCTGGCCGGGCAGCGGCCGCGAGCGGCGGCCGTACAGCAGCTCCGAGGAGTCGAGCAGCCACGGGACGAGGGCGACCGTGACGCCGTGCACGAGGAGCAACTTCTTGCGGATCCGGCGCCCGCGGTGGTTGTGGAGCAGGGCCTCCCACCAGTGTCCGACGACGAAGACGGGGGTGTAGACGGTCACGACCTCGGCGCCGTGCTCCTGCCGGTGCGCCTTGATGTGCTTGATGAGCGGCATCGAGATGTCGCGGTACGGGCTCGGCACGATGGTGAGCGGGCACGTGATGCCGTAGTCGCGCCACTGCTGCTGCAGGGTCGCGGCGTCGGCCTCGTCGATGGCGACGTGCACGGCCTCGAACGACGCGTGCTTGGCCGCGATCGCGTAGTCGAGGGCCTTGATCACCGGCTTCTGCAGCTTGTTGACGAGGACGATCGCGTGGTCGCCCGTGGCGCCGAACCGGGTCTCGTCGTCGGCGGCGATCTCGTGCGAGACGTCGCGGTAGTACCGGTTCACTCCGAGCATGAGCAGGAACAGCACCGGCATGATGACGAACACGAGCCAGGCGCCGTGCGTGAACTTCGTGATGGTGACGACGACGAGCACCACGAAGGTGAACGACGCACCCGTGGCGTTGATCGACAGGCTGCGCCAGATCTGCCCGCGGTTCGGCGGGTCCGTCGCGAGCAGCCGGAGCCAGTGCCGGACCATGCCCGTCTGCCCGCACGTGAACGACACGAACACGCCGATGATGTACAGCTGGATGAGCGCCGTGACGTTCGCCCGGTAGACGATGAGGAGTGCCGCGGCGACGAGCGCCAGGACGATCACGCCGTTCGAGTAGATGAGCCGGTCGCCCCGGGTCGACAGGGCCTTCGGGGCGTACGAGTCGCGGGCGAGGATCGACCCGAGCAGCGGGAACCCGTTGAACGCGGTGTTCGCCGCCAGGAGCAGCACGGCCGCGGTGGTCGCCTGGATCACGAAGAACAGGACACTGCCCCCACCGAACGTCGCCGCGGCGATCTGCGCGATGAGGGACCGCTGGGGCGTCGTCGTGCAGTGCGCGAAGCCCCGGAGGTCGCACGCGCTCTCGGCGTAGTGCACGTGCGCGATGAGCGAGAGCGCGACGAGGCCGACGAACAGGACGATCGCGATGCCGCCCATGAACACGAGCGTCGTCTGGGCGTTGCGGATCTTCGGGCGGCGGAACGCCTGCACCCCGTTGGCGATGGCCTCGACGCCGGTGAGGGCGGAGCACCCCGACGCGAACGAGCGGAGGAGCAGCAGCACGAACGCGGCGCGCGTGACGTTCTCGGTGTTCGCGATCGTGTACCCGGCGCTCTCGGCGACCGGGGCGTGCCCCAGGGCCGTGCGGACCAGGCCCGTGACGACCATGACGAACACACTCGCCACGAACAGGTAGGTCGGGATCGCGAACGCCTTGCTCGACTCGCGCACCCCGCGCAGGTTCACGGCGGCGAGCAGGACGACGAACACGAGCGCGAGCTCGACGCGGAACTCGTCGAGCATCGGCAGCGCCGAGATGATGTTGTCCACGCCCGAGGCGACCGACACGGCGACGGTCATCACGTAGTCGACGAGCAGGGCGGAGGCCACGACGAGCCCGGCCTTCTCGCCGAGGTTCCGGTGCGCGACCTCGTAGTCCCCGCCGCCCGACGGGTACGCCTTGATGAGCTGTCGGTAGGACGCCACGACGACGACGAGCAGGAGCACGACCAGGGCCGCGACCCACGGCGCGAAGGTCAGGAACGACATCCCGCCGAGCAGCAGGATCATCAGGAGCTCCTGCGGCGCGTACGCAACGCTCGACAGCGGGTCACTCGCGAAGATCGGGAGCGCGAGGTGCTTCGGGAGGAGCTGACCCTCGAGCTGCTGCGAGGGCAGTGGATCCCCGATCAACCGGGCCTTGAGCGACCGGATCTCGTTCGTCACGAGGGGACAACCTACTCAGGATGGAGGGGCTGTCAACACGGCACCCGTCCCCGTTGTTCCCGATCAGTCCCGGAGCGTCGACCGGATCCCGTCGAGTCCTCGCCGGAGGGCGGCGACGACCTCGGGCGTGAGCGTGCCCCGGGTCGCGCGTCGGCGTGCCTCGGCCCGGACCTCCTGCCGGAACGTCGCGAGGAGCAGTTCGACCTCGCGGAGGGACCGGGCGCCCTCGTTCGGCGTCGAGGTCGGCGCCCCCGCCGGGTGGGGACCCGATCGGTGCGGGGCGGCCGGTCGAGCGGACGCGGCGAGGTCGGCGCGGAGCGACCGCATCGCCTCGCCGACCGAGGCGCGCACGCCGTCCGCGAGGGAGCGCACCGAGTCGGTGACGCCGGACTCGAGGTCGGCGACCTCGTCCTGGCGCGCGGCCAACTCGTCGCGGCCGGCCTCGGTGATCGCGTAGACGGTCTTGCGGCCGTCGGCCTCGCTGGTCACGAGGCCGTCCTCCTGCAGCTTGCCGAGACGGGGGTACACGGTGCCGGCGCTCGGGACGTACACGCCGCCGAACCGGGTGCCGAGCGCCTGGATGAGTTCGTAGCCGTGCATCGGGCGCTCCGCGAGCAGCACGAGCAGGTACAGGCGGAGCTGTCCGTGGGCGAACACCGGGCTCATGCGCCGAGCCCCTCGGTGCCGTCCGTCGTCCACGTGCCGTCGGTGTCGTCCGTGGCCGTCGCGCCCGCCGTCGCGCCCGCCGTCGGGCTCGCGGCGCTCGGCTCCGGGTCCGCGTGGAACAGCGCGAACCGGCCGGACACCGTGGCCACGCGCACGTCGGCCCAGCGCCCCTCGAGCGTGCCGGACCGGCGGGTGTACGGGCCGTGCACACCCCGCACCTCGTCGTCGTCGAACTGGAGGCGTCCGGTCGCCGTGGTCACGGAGCACGCGTACCCCACGCCGTCCGCGAGCCGGAGGCTCACCGCGCCCGAGACCGTGCTGACCCGGACGCCGTCCGGGACCCCCTGCAGGTCGAGCAGGACGTCGGCCGAGATGCCGTCCGCCGTGAGCCGGGTGACCGCGCCGGTGGCGGCGACGTCGCCGGAGACCGTCCGCACGGCGAGGGCGCCCGCGTGCTCGCGGACGGTCACGGTGCCCGAGACGCTGTTGACCTGGAGGTCGCCGCTCACCCGGTCGACGACGAGGTCGCCGGACACCGCGTGGAGCGCCGCGTCGTGCGTCAGCCCCGAGACGAGTGCGCCGGCCGAGACGACCCCGAGCGTCAGTGCCACCTGCCGCGGGACGAGGATGCTGACGTCCGCGGACTCCTGACCGCGGAAGGCCCGGAGGAAGCCGAGCGGGTCGTCCCAGCGGACCTGGGCGTGGTCCACGGTGAGCACGCCCGCGTCCATCTCGACCCGCAGCGGCCGCCCCGAGACGGCGTGGACCTCGACCCGCGCCGTGGGTTCGTCGTGCGCGACGACGTCGACCTGACCCCCGACGAGGCCGACCTTGAGCTGCCGGACCACCCCGGTGTCGATGACCTTCGGCTCGTCGACGAGCCACTTCTCCTGCGCCATGGTGCACTCCGATCTCGCGATGTATCGCGTTGTCGTGCCGGCAACCGTACGCCCGTGGGACGGGGCGATCAAGGGTCATCCGTCCGGCGGATGCCGAGCGAACCGCCCTCGCCGATCCTGGAGGCATGGAAGCACCGGTCCTGCCCCGTCGCGTCGTCGTCCCCCCGCGATCCGGCGCGCTCCCGCGTCCCGCCGGGGTCGTCGTCGCGCTCGCCGGAGCCCTGCTCGTCGGGATGCTCACGAGCATCGGCCAGAGCGGGTCGGCGTTCGTCGCCACGTTGTCGAACGCAGCCGGCCCCTGGTTCGTCGCCGCGGTCCTCCTGGTGCTCGTGGTCCGACCCGGCGCGCGTTGGGCGGCGGCGCTCGGGGTCGTGTGTCTCGAACTCATGCACGTCGGCTACTGGGCCGCGACCGTGCTCGCCGGTCGACCCGACGCGCTGTCCCCGTTCGGGACATGGGAACTCCTCGGGGTCCCCGCGGGCGTCCTCGCCGCACTCGTCGCCGTCGGCGTCGTGTCCCGTGACGGCCGGGTCCGCGGTGCGGCGGCCGGCGTGGTCGGCGCCGTCCTCGTGGGTGAGGGGATCCGGGGACTCCTGGTCGTCGCGGCGACGACGAGCAGCACGGCCTGGACCTCCGAGGTCGTCGGCGGCGTCCTCTGCGTCGTCGCCGCGGTCGTCGCCGGTCGCAGCCCGATCGGCCGCGTCGTCGCGCTCGGGACGGGCGTGGTCGGGGCCGCCGGCGTGCTCGGCGCGCTCCTCGTGGTCTGACCGGCGGTCGACCCGCGGGGCACGTCCGGCCGGGCGCGGTGTCAGGCCCCGCTGGGAGGATCGACCGGTGCACCTCCTCTCGGTCCTCAGCCTGCGCAACCGCGCCCTCATCGCGCTGGTCACCATCGTCGTCGCGATCTTCGGTGGGGTCGCCCTCACGAGCCTCAAGCAGGAGCTGATCCCGAGCGTCGAGTTCCCCCAGGTCGCGATCGTCAGCACTTACCCCGGCGCGACGCCCGAGGTCGTGTCGAACGACGTGTCGACCAAGATCGAGCAGGGGATCCAGGCCGTCCCCGACCTCAAGGACACCACCGCGACGTCGTCGACGAGCCAGAGCGTCGTGTCGGCCGAGTTCCAGTACGGGTCGAACCTCGCCAGCGCCGAGGACAAGATCCAGACGGTCGTCAACGCCCTCGACCTGCCCGACAGCGTCCAGACCCAGATCGTCACGGGGTCGTTCGACGACATCCCGGTCCTCCAGCTCGCGGTCTCCGAACCCGGCACGAGCGAGGAGACCCTGGTCGGGCGGTTGAACAAGACCGCGGTGCCGGACCTCGAGAAGCTCGACGGGGTGCGTGAGGCCGACGTCTACGGCGACCCCGGACGCCGCATCGTCATCACGCCGAACCAGACGGAACTCGCCGAGCGCGGCGTCGCCCAGACCGCGATCAGCGACGCCCTCGACGACAACGGCACGCTCGTCCCGGGCGGCACGATCACCGAGCACGGCCGGACCCTGTCGGTGCAGACCGGGTCGAGCCTCGGGTCGGTCGGTGACATCCGCGACCTCCCGTTGGCCGGCGCCCGTGTCGCGACCACGATCGGCGACGTCGCCGAGGTGAGGCTCGTCGAGTCCCCGCGCACGTCGATCAGCCGGGTGAACGGCAAGCCCGCGCTCACCATCGCCATCACGAAGACGCAAGAGGCCAACACCGTGGACGTCTCCCGCACCGTGCAGGACGCGCTCCCCGGCATCGAGGCGAAGGTCGACGGCTCGCCGCGGTTCACCGTCGTGTTCGACCAGGCGCCCTACATCGAGCAGTCCATCGACTCCCTGGCGGAGGAGGGCCTGCTCGGACTCGGGTTCGCGGTCGTCGTGATCCTCGTGTTCCTGCTGTCGTGGCGCTCGACCCTGGTCACCGCGATCTCGATCCCGACGAGCGTGCTGCTCACCGCGATCGGCATGGAGGCCGCCGGGTACACGCTCAACATCATCACCCTCGCCGGCCTGACGATCGCGATCGGCCGCGTGGTCGACGACTCGATCGTCGTCATCGAGAACATCAAGCGGCACATGCAACCGGGCGTCGACCGGCTGCGCGCGGTGCTCGACGGCGTCCGCGAGGTCGCCGGTGCCGTGACCGCGTCGACACTGACCACGGTCGTGGTGTTCCTGCCGGTCGCGTTCGTGCAGGAGCTCGTCGGCGAGCTGTTCCGGCCGTTCGCGCTCACCGTGTCGATCGCGCTCGCCGCGTCGCTGCTCGTCGCGCTGACGATCGTGCCGGTGCTCGCGTACTGGTGGCTCCGGCCCGGACGGGGATCCGGGCAGTACCAGTCCGCGACCGCCGACACGGCCCCGGTCGACCCCGTCGGAGCACATCGCGCGGCGCCCGCCGAACTGGTGGCGGCCGAGTCCCGGTTCGCCGCGGGGGCCTCGTCCGTCGACACGACGCTCGGCAGCGCCGCGGACCTGCACGACGCCGGGCACCGCGACCGCCTGCGCCGGGGCTACCTGCCCGTGCTCGACTGGGTGCTGCGGTTCCCGGCGCTCGTCCTCGTCCTCGCCGTGCTCGTCCTCGGTGGCACCGCGGCTGCGCTCCCGTTCGTCAAGACGAACTACCTCGGCGACTCCGGGCAGAACACCTTCACGGTGAGCCAGTCGCTCGCACCGGCCACGAGCCTCGCGGAGCAGTCCCGCTCGGCGCGCCGGGTGGAGCGCGCGCTGCGTGACGTGGACGGCGTCGACACCGTCCAGGTGACGATCGGCTCGAGCGGCAACTCGATCCAGGCCGCCTTCGGCGGTGGGGGGAGCGCGTCGATCACGTACTCCGTCACCACGGACGACAGCGCGGACCAGACGGCCCTGCAGTCCCGGGCGCGTGCCCGGCTCCGGGCGCTCTCCGGCGTCGGGACGGTCTCGCTCGCCTCGACCTCGGGCTTCGGGTCGACGTCGGACATCGACGTCGACGTGACCGCCCCGACGCAGGCGCGGCTCCGGTCGGCGGCCGAGCAGGTGCTCCACGCCATGCAGGACGTGCCGAACACGACGGGTGCGTCGAGCAACCTGTCCGCCGCGCAGCCCTACCTGGCCGTCCGTGTCGACCGCGCGAAGGCGGCCGCGGCGGGCCTCACCGAGACCCAGGTCGGCGGGATCGTCGCGGCATCGGTGTCGCCGCAGGACAAGGGGACGGTCGAGTTCGGCGACCAGACGCTCGACGTGTACATCGAGAACCCGCACCCGCCGACCAGCGCGCAGGCCCTGCGCGACCTGTCGATCCCGACCGCCGCAGGTGCCGTGCGGCTGTCGTCCGTCGCCACGGTCGACCAGTCGAACGGGCCGACCACGGTCACGACCTCGAACGCGGTGCGCACGGCGACGATCACGGTCACGCCGTCGGCGACGAACCTCGGCGCCGCGACGCAGTCCGTGACCGACGCCGTGGACGGCCTCCACCTGTCGAAGGGCGCTGAGGCCTCGATCGGCGGTGTCGCCTCGAGCCAGTCGTCGGCGTTCCGACAGCTCCTCCTCGCCGCGCTCATCGCGATCCTCATCGTCTACGTCGTGATGGTGGCGACCTTCCGCAGCCTGCTCCAGCCGCTCCTCCTGCTCGTGTCGATCCCGTTCGCGGCGACCGGCGCGATCCTGCTGCAGGTGGCGTCGGGGATCCCGATCGGCGTCGCGTCGCTCATCGGCGTGCTCATGCTCGTCGGCATCGTCGTGACGAACGCGATCGTGCTCATCGACCTCGTCAACCAGTACCGGCGACGGGGGTTGCGCGTCCGCGAGGCGCTCGTGGAGGGCGCGGCCCGACGTCTCCGACCGATCCTGATGACGGCACTCGCCACGATCTTCGCGCTCGTGCCGATGGCGGTGGGCATCACCGGACACAACGGGTTCATCTCGCAGCCGCTCGCGCTCGTCGTGATCGGAGGCCTCGTGTCGTCGACGCTCCTGACCCTCGTGGTCCTCCCGGCGCTCTACTACGTGGTCGAGCGTCGGCGGGAACGGTTCACGGACGTGCGGACGAGCGTGCCCGTGTCGGTCCCCGGTGCGCGGGAGGCCCACCACCCGCGGCACTGACCCCCGACCGAGCGGCACCCGCTCTCGGGACTGTCACAGGGTGCTCCCACGGCCGACACTGGTGGTCGTGACCATCCGCGACGTCCCGAGAGCCCAGCGCGCGACCACCGAGTGGTCCGGGATGACGTACATCCACACCGGTGCGGAGCTGCTGCTCGGCATCTCGTTCATCGTCACCGTGGTGTTCGCCGCGCTCGGTGTGGTCGAGCACCACCGCTCGATCGTCGCGGAGGTCGCGGCGATCGCGTTCATCTGCTCCCTCGCCGCCGTGCTCCTCGACTGGGTCACCGCGACCGACGAGGACCCGCGCGGCTGGGACTGACACCTTCCCACGGAAGCGGCCCCGTTCCTCCCCGGAGGAGCGGGGCCGTCGTCATGTCCCTGTCGGGCGTCAGCCGAGTCGGCGACGGAAGTACGCGACGACCCGTTCGCTCATCGCGCGGTCGAGCTGCGCGATCGAGTGCGCGGTGCCGCGGACCTCGACGAGGGTCACGGGGACGCCGTGCCGTCGCAGGGCGCGCGCCAGGTGCTGCGACTCCCACAGCGGGATGAACTCGTGGGTGCTGTGCCCGATGAAGAAGGGCGGGGTCTGCGCGGTGACGTCGTCGACGGGGGAGGCCCGCCGCGCCGCCGGACAGTCGGCGTAGCGGGTGCATCCCAGGTAGAGCAGCTGTTTCCGAGCGAACGACGGCGTCACGCCGCCGGCGCCCGTGGAGGCCGCCGTCAGGTCCGAGGGCCCGCTCAGCTCCGCGACGGCCCGGATCCGGTCCCCGTTCGCGTACGCGGTCGACGCGTGGTCCTGCACCGCGAGCATCGCGGCGAGGTTCCCGCCGGCGCTCCCGCCGAACACCCCCACGCGTTCCCGGTCCACGCGGAACCGGGTGAGCGTCGCCGTGCGGAACACCCAGTCGAGGGCGCGCCGGACGTCGTCGAGTCCGGCGGGGAACGGGTCCGTCGGCGCCAGGCGGTAGTCGACGTCGAACACCACGAAGCCCTGGGACGCGAAGTACTCGCACACCGCGTGGTAGGCCGCGGTCGCCTTGTCACCGTGTGACCAGCTGCCGCCGTGGATCATCATGACGGCAGGGCGGTCGGTGGTGCCCTGTCCCGCCTGCGCGCCGACCCCGCCACCCGGCAGGGGAGCAGCGGTCGCGGTCGCGGTCGCCGCGGCGGCCTCGTGCCCGGCGGGCAGGCAGACGTCGAGGCGCTGCAGCCGGTCCTCGCCGTACGCGACGTCGGACACGGTCCGGACGTCCGGGTACCGCAGCGACAGCGGGTAGATCACCGGTCCCGCGTCGACCGTGGCGTTCGTGTCGCCGGTGGGGCCCTGGACGCATCCGGTGAGCACGAGCACGAGCGCGAGCACGACCGTGGTGAGGGCAGGGAGCCGTCGGTGGTCCCCGACGCGTGCGACACCGCGGGCGTGACGGCGCTGACGGACGGGAGACGGCATCGCGCCCAACCTATCGGGAGCATCCGTACGGGGCTGGCGTCCCTCCGGGTTCGCGACTAATGTAGGTAGGTCAGCTCTCGACAGCGCGGCATGTGGCCGCGACGGGTGTGTGTGTCTCGAGGGCTGGAGTCACGTCGATCACGACGGGACGGACCCCCTCCCCGCACTTCGATCCGGCCGACGGCGCCTCGGGTCCTGCGGCATGTCTGCACGCCGGAAAGAACTCGCATGTCCCCCTTCAAGAAGGGCGCGCCCTCGCGCGCCGACAACACCGCCCGCCACGCGAACGGCACCCCTGCCTCGCGGAGCCCGAAGCACCGCGGCTACCGTGCCGAGGAGCCGTCCGCTGGTCGCCAGAAGGCGCGGTGGGACGCGGCGGAGCGCCGCGACCGCGCCGCGTCCGGAGAGCGCTCCGGCCGCCCGAACTGGGAGCCGCGCAGCAACGACGACGACCGCAGCCGCGGGCGGTTCCCGCGCGACGACCGGCGCGGTGCGCGGTCGTCCGACCGGGACGACCGCGGCGGCCGTTCGTCCGGTCGGGACGACCGGGGCGGCCGGTCGTACGACCGGAGCGACCGGCCGCAGCGTCCCAACGACCGAGATGACCGTGGCGGCCGCTCGTACGGCCGGAGCGACCGGCCGCAGCGTTCGTTCGACCGAGATGACCGTGGTGGGCGTTCGTTCGATCGCAGCGACCGGCCGCAGCGTTCAGACGACCGTGGCGGCCGCTCGTACGACCGGAGCGACCGGCCGCAGCGTTCGTATGACCGTGATGACCGTGGTGGGCGTTCGTTCGACCGGAGCGACCGGCCGCAGCGTTCGTTCGACCGGAGCGACCGGAGCGATCGGCCGCAGCGCTCGTTCGACCGGAACGACCGGAGCGACCGGAGCGACCGGCCGCAGCGTTCGTTCGACCGGGACGACCGGCCGCAGCGTTCGTTCGACCGGAACGACCGGAACGACCGGCCGCAGCGTTCGTTCGACCGGAACGACCGGCCGCAGCGCTCGTACGACCGGAACGACCGGCCGCAGCGCTCGTACGACCGGAACGACCGGAACGACCGGCCGCAGCGTTCGTTCGACCGCGATGACCGGACCGGTCGCACCCCGCGCGCCGCAGAGCGCTCGGGCCGCCACTTCGGCGACGCCCGTGAGGACCGTCCCGCTTACGTGCCCGCGGACGACGTCAAGCTCGAGAAGCTCCAGGCCGAGGCCACCGTCGCCGCGGACGTCGAGGGCGTGACCTTCGGCGACCTCGGCATCGGCTCCAACATCGTGCGGGTGCTCGCCGAGCTCGGCGCGGATCGTCCGTTCCCGATCCAGGCCGCGACGATCCCGGACGTCCTCGCCGGCAAGGACGTGCTCGGTCGAGGCCGCACGGGCTCCGGCAAGACGATCGCGTTCGGCGCGCCCCTCGTCGAGAAGCTCATGGAGAACGGTGGGGGCAAGAACCGCCGGATGGGCCGCAACCCCCGTGCGCTCATCCTGGCGCCGACGCGCGAGCTGGCGCTGCAGATCGACCGCACCGTCCAGCCGATCGCCCGTGCGGTGGGCCTGTTCACGACCCAGATCTACGGCGGGGTGCCGCAGGGCCGTCAGGTGGGCGCGCTGCAGCGCGGTGTCGACATCATCGTGGGCACGCCGGGTCGCATCGAGGACCTCATGGAGCAGGGGCGCCTCGACCTCAGCGAGGTCGTCGTCACCGTGCTCGACGAAGCCGACCACATGTGCGACCTCGGGTTCCTCGAGCCCGTCCGGCGCATCCTCCAGGCGACCGCCGACGTCACGCCGACCGGTGCGCGCGCGCAGAAGCTGCTGTTCAGCGCGACGCTCGACACCCAGGTCGCCGCGCTCGTCGACGAGTTCCTCGTCGAGCCGTCCGTGCACGAGGTCCTCGGCGAGGACCAGGCGTCCTCGACGATCGACCACCAGGTCCTCGTCGTCGAGCAGCGCGAGAAGGACCGCGTCATCGAGGAACTCGCGAGCGGCGACGGCAAGACCGTGGTGTTCGCGCGGACCCGTGCCTACGCCGAGCGTCTGGCCGACCAGCTCGAGGACGCCGGCATCCGGGCGACGAGCCTGCACGGCGACCTCAACCAGTCCCGACGCACCCGGAACCTGTCGCTCCTGACGAGCGGCCGGGTGAACGTCCTGGTCGCCACGGACGTCGCGGCGCGCGGCATCCACGTCGACGACGTCTCGCTCGTCATCCAGGCGGACCTGCCGGACGAGTACAAGACGTACACACACCGCGCGGGGCGCACCGGCCGTGCCGGCAAGGAGGGCACCGTCGTGACCCTCGTCACGCGGAACCGCGTCCGGAAGATGGAGGGCATGCTCGAGCGCGCCGAGATCGACGCCCCGATGACGCCCGTCGCTCCCGGCGACGCGCTCGTCACGGAGCTCGCGAAGCGCTGACGCCGGGCGCGATCACGGACGGGAGGGACGGTGCGGGGTGACCCGCGCCGTCCCTCCCGTCGTTCCCCACCTGCGCGTCAGGACACGAAGAAGAGGAGCCCGCGGACGTACCCGGCCTGTCCAGCGTGCTGGACGCAGTCGTCGAGGATGCTGACGAGGCGGACGCCGGCGGTCACGGGCGGGTCCCATGCCTCGTCGACCACGGCGTCGAGGTCCTCGGGTGCGAGGCCCCGGACGTACTCGAGTGTCCGGGCGGTGGTCGCGCGGAGGTAACCGAGCAGCAGGTCGGACGATGCGCGGACCCGTCCGACGTCGTCGCGGGACATGCCGTACCCGAGCGCGTCGGCCGGGAACGGCAGGCCGAACCGGTCGTACCAGCCGTCGCTCGTCCACACCTGCTCGCTGCCGGTGAGATCGGCGATCTGCGCGTCCTGCCCGCGGGCGATGTGCCAGGCGAGCCAGGCGAGCGTGTTCGCACCGGCGGCGGGCCGAGCGGCGAGCTGGTCCTCCGACAGGTTCCGGACGGCGCGTTCGACGGTCTCGGGGACGCGGGCGAACGCTTCGGCGAGGAGTTCTGCTGGTGTCATGTCCGCCACGCTAGCCCCGGGCGCCGACGGTGGACGGGCGGACCCGGGACATTGTGGAGGATCAGCCCGCGGCGTGGACCGCGTCCGGGCAGCCGTCGGCGCTGGCGCACTCGCCCAGGCGCGCGGCGACCTGCTCGAACGCCCGCGCGAGCGGGACGAGGTACTCGGTGGGGATCCCGGACTCGAACGCCGCGCGGTAGACGACCCCGATCTGCTCGGCGGTCTCGGCCCCCGTCGGCGTGAGTTGCAGGAGGACGCTCCGCCGGTCCTCCGGGTTCGGGCGTCGCTCGATGTGCCCGCGGTCGACCAGGCGGTCGACGAGGTTCGTGGTGGCACCGGTCGAGAGTGCGAGGTACTCGCTCGCCTGTTTCGGGGTGACGCCGGCCTCCGCGACCGACAGGAAGAACACGAAGCGCGCGTCCGTGGCGTTGAGTCCGCGCGCGGCGCTCTCGCGGGTCAGCACGCGGGCGTGGTGCACCTGCATGAGGCGGTACGCGTTGAGCACGCGGGAGAGTGCCGCGGCGTCCGTGCCCCGGGCCCTGTCCGTGGCCGTGGTGGTGGTGTCCGTCATGTCGTCCCTGATCGTCGGCGGCGCCGAGCGTGCTCCCGCCGGCACTCCATCCTCGCCCGGCGCATCTCGATGAGCAAGTATCTTGATAATCAAGCCATGTCCCCAGCAGTGGGGGTATTGCTCGCCTTGTAAGCAGCACGACCGCAAAGTAACTTGATGGTCGTACCAAGTCCCGCATCGCAGACCACATCGCAAGGAGTACCGTCATGCCCCGCGTCAGCCCCCGCACCGCCCGTGTCGCCGCCTGGATCGCCATCCCCGCCGCCTTGATCGCCTCCGGCGTCGTCGTCTCCACCGCCTCGTACTCGGCCTTCTCCGCCACGACGGTGAACCCCACCAGCAACTGGACCGCCGGGACCGTCGCCCTCTCGGACGACGACGCGAACACCGCGCTCTTCTCGGCCACCAACCTCAAGCCGGGTTCGACCGGCTCGAACTGCATCACGGTCACCTCGACGGGCTCGCTCGCTTCGGCCGTCAAGCTCTACGGCACGAGCGCGGCCACCACGAACGGGCTCTCGTCCTACGTGAACATCTCGGTCCAGCAGGGCACCGGCGGCGGCTTCGGCAGCTGCACGGGCTTCACCCCCTCGAGCACCAACGGCACGCTCTACACGGGCACGCTCGCGAACTTCGCGTCCTCGTACACGAACTACAGCAACGGCCTCGGCACCTGGACCCCGACCGGCTCCGCCTCGGAGTCGCGCGTCTACCAGGTCACCTACACGGTCTCGTCGACCACCCCGAACTCGGCGCAGGCCGGCACGGCGGCGCTCGGCCTCACCTGGGAGGCCCAGAACAGCTGAGCCCCCACCTCCTGACCGCCCGTGACGGCGAGCGGTCAGGACCGGCGGGACCGGGCGCGCCCCCACTGCGCCCGGTCCCGCCGACACCACCACCGTCGACCGGGAGGCACGACCTCCCACCCAGCACCACCCACCAGCCCGATCCACCACCAGCGGTGCCGCCCCCGAGGAACGAGTCATGACCACGACCAACATCGCCATCCCGGCCCCCGCCGCGGTGCCCGCGGTGCGCGTGGACCGGCTCCGTGACCTGCGCGACTGGAACCGCCTGGTCATCGCCACCGTCGCACGCGGCGTCATCGCCACCATCCTCGGCATGGCGCTCTGGGCCGTGGCACCAGCCGTCATCGGCTGGCACCCCACCACCGTCATGACGGGTTCGATGGAGCCGCGCCTCCAGCCGGGCGACGTCGTCGTCTCGAAGCCGGTCGCGCCGACCTCCCTCCACCTCGGTCAGGTCCTGCTGTACGACGACCCCGACCAGCCCGGCGAGCTCCGTCTCCACCGCTTCCACGAGGCGGGCGAGGACGGCCAGATCATCACCAAGGGCGACGCCAACCCGCAGGCGGACTCCACGCCGATCACGCGCAGCGCCGTCCACGGTGTCGGGTTCATCCGCGTGCCGTACATCGGGATGCCCGTCATGTGGCTCCGCGACGGTGAGTGGAAGAAGGTCGCGATCCTCGTCCTCGCGCTCACCGCCATGGCGTTCCTGTCCACGATCGACGCACCGCTCCGTCGCGGCCCCGTCGTCGCCGCGACGGACGACGACGAAGCCGGGGAGGGCCTCCCGGACGACGTCGACGACCTGCTCATCCCCGTCCTCGTCGACGAGGACGAGGACGACGACGCGGACGTGCCGTCCGGTGCCCCCGCGGCACAGGGCCGGGAGGGACGTCGCCGTCTCCCCGCTCGCCTGTTCGCCCTCATCGTCGGCTCGGCCGTCGCGCTCGCCGCCGTCGGGACCGGACTGCTCCTGCCGAGCAAGGCCGAGGCCGCGCCCTTCGGCGCCATGACCTCCACGAGCGCGTCCTTCGGGGCCGCCTCGTCGTTCTCCTGCCTCGGTCGCACCGTGACCTACTCGCCGACGATCGACTACGCGTTCAACGCGGCGTCGGGCACGAGCGAGACCGACCTCGGTTCCAGCGGCACGACGGCCACGCTGTCGAGCGGTGTCACCCGCGTCGCCGGCACGTGCGGTTCGAGCCCGTACGTCACGCTCGACGGCGCGACCGGTCAGGTCACCTCGACGTCCACCACCAAGATCACCGCCCCCTCCGTGTTCACGGTCGAGGCGTGGATCCGGACCTCCACCGCCGCGGGCAAGGTCATCGGCTTCGGCAACAGCCAGACGGGCAGCTCGAGCGCGTACGACCGACAGCTGTACATCAACTCGGCGGGCGACGTCTCGTTCAGCGTCTACAACAGCGGCAACATCACGCTCACGTCGACCAAGACGGTGACGGACGGCCGGTGGCACCACGTGGTCGGCACGATGTCGTCGAGCGGCATGGTCCTCTACGTCGACGGCGTCAGCGTCGCCACGAACACGAACACCGCTGCCGAGCCCGACTCCGGCTGGTGGCGTATCGGGTACGACAACCTGAGCGGCTGGCAGAACGCGCCCACGAGCAACTACTACAAGGGCGACCTCGACGACGTCTCGGTCTACAACTCGGCCCTGTCGGCTGCCCAGGTCAGCGCGCTCTACTCCGCCGGCCGCTGATCCTCCCAGACCCCCGCGGTGCGCGGTGTCCCTGACCGGCACCGTGACCGCGGGCCCACACCCCGGCGCAGCCGGCGATGTCCGCGGTGCCCGCTACCGTGACCTGGTCCGGACGCTCCGGGCGCAGCGGCGGAGGGGGCACATGCGGATCCTGCACACGGGGGACTGGCACCTCGGGCGGACACTGCTCGGCGCGGACCTGCTCGACCACCAGGCGGCCTTCCTGGACCACCTCGTCGATCTCGTGCAGGAGCACGCGGTGGACCTGGTCGTCGTCGCGGGCGACGTCTACGACCGGGCGGTCCCACCCGTACCCGCCGTCCGCATGCTGTCCCGCGTGCTGGAGCGACTGAGCGCCCTCGCCCCCGTCGTCGTGACGCCCGGCAACCACGACTCCGCCGTGCGCCTCGGCTTCGGCGCCGGCGTGATGGCGGAACGGGTCCGGATCCTCGCCGAGGTCGAGCGGCTGCACGAGCCGGTCCTCCTGGACGACGACCACGGCACGGTCGCCGTCTACGGGGTGCCCTACCTCGCGCCGGACATGGTGCGCCATGCGCTCGCGGCCGATCCCGACGCGCCGCTCGCGCGCTCGCACGAGGCCGTCGTCCGTGCCGCACTCGACCGGGTCCGCGCCGACCTCGGTCGCCGTCCCGGTGTCCGGAGCGTCGTGGTCGCGCACGCGTTCGTCGGCGGCGGCGCACCGAGCGAGAGCGAGCAGGACATCCGCGTGGGCGGTGTCGACCGCCTGCCCGCGGGCGTGTTCGACGGCATCGACTACGTCGCTCTCGGGCACCTGCACGGCCCGCAGCGGGTCGGCGACGGCGACCGCATCCGGTACGCCGGTTCGCCGCTCGCGTTCTCGTTCGGCGAGCGGCACCAGCGCAAGTCGGTGACCCTCGTGGAGCTCGGTGCGGACGGCGGGGTGTCCGTCGAGTTGCTCCCCGCACCCGTGCCGCGGCGGCTCGTCGACGTCCGGGCGACGATGGCCGAGATCGAGCAGGGGGCGGCCGCCGAGCACGCTGATGCCTGGGTCCGTGTGAGCGTCACCGACACCGTGCATCCGGATCGCATGTACGCGCGGGTGAAGGACCGGTTCCCCCACGCCCTGTCGATCCTCCACGAGCCCGCGGGCGGTACCACCGATCGCACCGCTGCGACCGTCACCGCCGCGTCGGACCCGGTCGAGGTCGCGGCCGACTTCGTGGCGTTCGCGACCGGTGGCCCGGCGACCGAGGCCGAGACCGCCGTGTTGCGCGACGCGTACGAGGCCGCCCTCGCCGCCGGAGGGGAGCGCTGATGTACCTGCACCACCTCCGTCTCGCCGCCATCGGTCCGTACGCCGAGACGGTCGACATCGACTTCGCGGCGCTCGGGGCCTCGGGTGTGTTCCTGCTGGAAGGGCCGACGGGTGCGGGCAAGTCGACGATCATCGACGCCGTCGTGTTCGCCCTCTACGGGTCGCTCGCGGGCGAGGGTGCGAGCAAGGACCGCCTCCACAGCCACCACGCCGACGCCGGGGTCGAGCCGTTCGTCGAGCTCGTGTTCGAGACCGCGGCAGGGGTCCACCGGGTCCGGCGCACCCCCGCCCACGACCGCCCGAAGAAGAGCGGAGGCGGCACGACGCGGCAGAACGCGTCGGCCCGCCTGTGGCGGCTGGCCGCGCCCGGGGACGCCGTCGGGGAACCCCTGTCGATCGCGACGCAAGAGGTCGGCGCCGAGGTCCAGCGCATCATCGGGCTCGACCGCGCCCAGTTCGTGCAGACCGTCGTGCTGCCGCAGGGGGAGTTCGCCCGCTTCCTGCGCGCTCCCGGTGAGGACCGTCGTGCACTGCTGCAGTCGCTGTTCGGCACGGACGTGTACGAGCGCACGACCGAGGAACTCGTCGCTCGCCGCCGTGCGGCCGCCGCGGCGGTCGAGCGTGCGGACGCCGCCGTGCACGACGCGCTCAACCGCCTCGCCGAGGCGGCGGGCCTCGAGACCGTCGACGAACTCGCCGCCGATGCCGTGGTCGCCGAGGTCACCGCCGCCGCGCACGAGGCGACCACGGCCCGGGACGCCGCGGCGGGTGCCGCCGCGCGCGCTCGCGCCGACCTGGCGGACGCGGAACGCCGGGCGCGGTCACTCCGGCGCCGGGCGGACCTGCTCCGCCGACAGGCCGCGCTGTCGGACCGCGCGGAGCAGGTCGCCGGTGCCCGGGCCCGGCTCGAGCTCGCGGAACGGGCCGGTCGCGTGCTCGGCCTGGTCGTCGGCCTCGACACCGCCCGGACGCGTGCGGAGCGTCGCGGCGCGGACCTCGCGCGGGTCGTCGCCGAGCACCGGGACGCCCTCACACGCCACACCGTCGGGGTGGGCGCCGGAGCCGGTGGCGCGCCGCTGGACGCGGGCGGCAGCGTGTTCGAGGACCTCGAGTCGATGCCGGCGGTCGACACCACCGCGCTCGCCGCGCACGCCGCCGCGCTGCGCGACGTCGTCGCGGGTGCGCGGCACGCCGTCGCGCTCGAGCGCGATCTGCCGGCCCGGCGCGCCGCCCTCGCCTCGGCCCGCACCGAGCTCGCCCGCGCCGAGGAGCGCCGCGCCGCGCTCGAACCCCTCCTCGACGCCCGGCCCGCCGAGCGGCTCGCGCTCGTCACGACCTCCCGTGCGGCCGCGGACCGGGCCGCCGACGGACCCGTCGCGGAGCGCGCGCTGGCCGACCTCGACGCCGTGCGGGCCCTGCTCGACGACCGGGACCGCGCCGCGGCCGACGCGACCGCCGCCGACGCCGACCTCGCCGCCGCGTCGCTCCGGGCGCAGGCGGCCATCACGCACGAGGCCGACCTGCGGACACGACGGGCGGCGGGCCTCGCGGGTGAGCTCGCCGGCGTCCTGACGCCGGGAGAGCCCTGCCCGGTGTGTGGTTCCGTCGACCACCCGGCGGTCGCGGCGCCGCTCGACGGCCACCCGACGGACGACGACATCGAGGCCGCCGCCGACGCCCGCGCCACCGCCGACGTCGACCAACGCGCCGCCGCCGCTCGGCAGGCCGTCGCGCGGCGTGAGTGCGACCGGCTCACCACCGCCATCGGTGCGGCGACGCCCGAGTCCGTCGCCGCGACCGCGTCGGCGCTGCGCGACCGGATCGCGCGTGCGCACGCTGCCGCGGCCGAGGTCGCCCGGGCCGAGGAGCAGCTCGAGGCGTTCGACCGCGACACCCGCGCCCTGGCCGAGGAACGCAGCACGCTGGCCGCGCAGGTGGCGGCCGGGCGCGCCGGCCACGCCGCCGATGCCGCCGCGCTCGCCGCCGACGAGGCCACCGTGGAGCGCTGCCGTGCATCGGTGGTCGACGCCGGCGGTGTCGGCACCGGCTCGCTCGACCAGGCCGTCGCCGCGCTCGATCGTGACGCGGCCGCCTGCGCAGCCGTCGCCGCCGCGGCGGACGCACTGCGGAGCGACGACCGTGACGTGCTGGCCCGCGCAGCGGAGGTCGAGCGCGCGCTGGGGGACTCGGGGTTCGCCGACGCCGACGCCGCCCGCGCCGCCGGGCTCGGGCCGGACGAGGCGTCGCGGCTCCGGTCCGAGGTCGCGGGAGCCGAACGCGAGCACGCGGTCGTGCAGGCCGGCCTCGCCGAGGCGGACGTCGCCGCGGCCGAGCACGACGCCGTCGACGGAGCCGAGTTGGAGGCCGTCCGGACGCGTGCCGACGGAGCCGAGGAGGCCCTCCAGGCCGCCACCGGTGCGGCGGCGACCGCGGAGGCCCGTGCGGTCGCGACCTCGGCTCGACGCGCCGACCTCACCCGGGCGGTCCGGGCACGACAGGAGACCTCGGCCGAGAGCCGCGCGGTGGTCCGCCTCGCCGACATCGCGACCGCGGCGTCGAGCGTCAACCCGACGGGCATCACGCTCGGCACGTACGTGCTCATGCGGCGGTTCGAGGACGTCGTCGCCGCCGCGAACAGTCGACTCGGCGCGATGCTCGGGGGCCGGTTCGCGCTCGAGGCCTCGGACGAGCGCGAGACGTCCTCGCGCGCCCGTCGCACGGGCCTGGCGCTCGCGGTGCGCGACCACGAGACCGGACGGACGCGCGACCCGCGGAGCCTGTCGGGTGGCGAGACGTTCACGACGTCGCTGTGTCTGGCGCTCGGCCTCGCCGACGTCGTCCAGGCCGAGGCCGGCGGTGTCGAGCTCGGCACCCTGTTCGTGGACGAGGGGTTCGGCACGCTCGACCCGGAGACGCTCGACGGCGTCGTCGGGCAGCTGACGCGTCTGACGGCCGGCGGACGCCAGGTCGGCATCGTCAGCCACGTCGAGGAACTCAAGCAGCGGATCCCCGACCGGATCGAGGTCCGGCGAGCACCGGGCGGAGGGTCGACGGTGCGGACGACGGTGTGACCCGCGCGGCGCTCAGGCCCCGACGACCGGCAACGCGTACCGGACGACGGGGTCGCCGCCGAGTGGATGCGGCACGGGGTCGCCCTCCGGCCGGAACCCCGCTGCCTCGTACACCGCGATGGCCCGGGCGTTGGTCACCCGGCTCTCGAGCTCGACGAGCACCGCGCCGCTGGCCTCGGCATCGGCGAGGACGCGCTCGAGCAGGGCCCGTCCGACGCCCAGACCCCTGGCGTCCGGCCGCGTGGCGAACAGCTCGAGCCCGACCACCGCGTCGCCCCGGTCACTCGTCACCGCGAAGCCGACGATCTCCGACCCGGCGCCGCCGTCACCGGTGCGGGTCGCGACGAGGAGCTCCGCCCCCGGCAGGGCGAACTTGGACCGGGCGCGTTCCCGCACGGGCGCGCCCTGGTCCTCGCCGTCGCGATCGGTGAGCGCCGCCAACCAGAGGTCGACGCACGCGTCCGCCTCGATCGCGGTGCCGGGCCGGACCTGGATGCCGTCCAGCGCGCTCACGCCGCCACCCCCGCCGCCAGTGTCGCGAACCGGCTGCGGATCTCGTCGGGTGTGACGGCTCCGGGCTGGAGGTGGTCGCGGGCGGCGACGCGTGCCAGGTGCTGCACGAGCGCGTTCCGCGGTGCGTGCGTGCCGGCCGACCGCGCGAGCAGCGCGATCTCGCCGTTGAGGTAGTCGGTCTCGATCGAGCCGGACCCGCGCACGAGCGATTGCCAGGACGACCCGCCGAGTTCGTGCTCGACGCCGGGGACGGGGCGGGAGCGGAACGTGTCGCCCCGTCGGGCCTTCTCGGTCGCGTCGGACACCGCCTGGACACCGGCGGCGGCGTAGACCCCGAGGGCTTCCTCGCGGAGCGCCGACGCGAGGTCCCGCCAGGACGCCCCGTCCGGACCGAGCAGGGCCTGGAGGCCGTTCGCCAGGTTCGACAGCAGCTTCTGGTACTTCCACCCCATCACGTCGGCCTCCGGGTACACGTCGACGCCGCTCGCGCGGAAGTCCGCCGCGAACGCCGCCACGACCGGGTCGTCGTCGACCGGGCGGGCCGGGTACGCGCCGATGGTGAGGATGCCGATGGTCGGCGCGATGCTCACGACGACCTCGGCGGGGTCGAGGCTCACCGCGGGGAGCCAGACGCAGACGCCGTACACGCGTTCGAAGTACCGGAGGGCGATGCGTTCGGACTCGACGCCGTTGAGTGCGGTGCAGACGGGGAGCAGGTCGCCCGCGGTACCGACGACCGTGCCGCCGGCGTCGTGCACGGGCGCGTCCGCCCAGGTCCGGAGCGCCTCGTCCGCCTGCTGCGTCTTCGTCGTCAGGACGAGCACGTCGTCGTCGCGGAGCGCGGCCTCGTCCGGGGCCTCGACGACCGCGACCGGGACGGTGACGTCCTCGTCGGGTGTCCGCAGCCGGATCCCGCGGTCGCGCAGGGCCGCGGCCCGGGCCCCGCGGGCGACGAGGACGGGCGGGTTCGGGCTGTGGCGGGCGAGGCGGGCCGCCAGGGCGCCGCCGATCGATCCGGCTCCGATGATGACGTAACGCACACGTCATGCGTACCACGGGCCTCCCGGCAGGCTCCGGGCGGACGCGGACGCGGGTCCCGACGCCGGAGCGGAGTGTCCGGCGAGGTCGGCCCGGTAGCCTTCCGGCGTGAGCGTCCCCTACCACCGCCTGTTCCGCGTCCACTCGCGCTGGCGGTGGTGGCGACCCCTGGTGGCGCTGGCCGTGTTCCTCGGGTTCTACCTCGTCAGCCAGGTGCTCATCGCGATCGGGTTCTTCGTGCCGATCCTGGCGCGATCGGGTGTGGCGGGCCTCCAGCGGTTCGCGCACGAGATCCAGCACGACGCGCTGTCGTCGACGGATCCGCTCGTGCTCGGGTTGACGCTCGCCTCCCTCGTGTTGCTGTTGCCGGCGATCATGGCGGCGGTCCGGATCGCCGGGCTCGGACCGTGGGGTCAGCTGTCCTCGGTGCGGTTCCGCGTGCGCTGGGGGTGGATGGCGCGCTGTCTGCTCCCGCTCCTCGTGCTCGCGGTCCTCACGGTCGGCATCCAGGGCTGGTCGATGTTCCACACGCCCGGCGCCGGCTTCCTCACCTTCGGCACACGGCAGCTCGGGCACCAGACGGTGTCCTCGACGACGCTCATCGTGACCGTGGTCATGGTCGTCGTGCTCGTGCCGTTCCAGGCCGCAGCCGAGGAGTACATCTTCCGCGGGTTCCTCATGCAGACGATCGGCTCGTGGGTGCGGAACCCGATCCCGGCCGTCCTCGTGTCGACGATCTGCTTCGCCCTGCTGCACCTGCCGAACGGGTACGACGTGTGGGGGATCGTCGACGTGGGGTCGTTCGGCGCCATCGCGGCGATCCTCGCCTGGCGGACGGGTGGCCTCGAGTCGGGGATCCTCGCCCACGCGCTCAACAACGTGGTCATCTTCCTGCTGCAGGCCCCGGGGTGGTCGCGGCTCGACATCACGTCCTCCGACGGCTCGGCCGGTGGCGCGATCGTCACCATCGTCACCATGGGGATCTACGCGCTGCTCGTCGACCTGCTCGCGCGGCGGTCGCGGCTGGACCGTCGACGCCCGGGCGCGGAGGGTCCGCGGTTCCGCGGGCGGACGCCGATCTGGAGCAGCACCGTCGAGCCCGGTTGGGAGGCCGTGCCCACCACCGTGGACGTCCTCCCCACCTCGGACGCGAGCGTGATCGCCCACACCGGGACGGACCGGGAGGACCGTGTCGGCGGACGCCCGTAGGCTGCCGGCATGAGCAGTCCCTCGTCCGTCCGCGCGCCCGGGGTCTCCGGTGCCCGGGACGCGTCGAGTGCGCGGTCGGCGCCGCTCGAGGTCCTGCAGCGCGTCTGGGGGTACGACGCCTTCCGCGGGCAGCAGGCGGCGATCATCGACCAGGTGGTCGGTGGCGGTGACGCGCTCGTGCTCATGCCGACCGGCGGCGGCAAGTCGCTGTGCTACCAGGTGCCCGCCCTCGTGCGCGACGGCGTCGGCGTCGTCGTGTCCCCGCTCATCGCGCTCATGCAGGACCAGGTCGACGCCCTCGCCGCGAACGGCGTGCGCGCGGCGTTCCTCAACTCCACGCAGACGCCCGACGAACGTGCCCGGGTCGAACGCGACCTCGTGGACGGTCGGGTCGACCTGCTCTACCTGGCGCCCGAGCGACTCCGGCTCGAGTCGACGCGGGCGTTGCTCGACCGCGCGGCGATCAGCCTCTTCGCCATCGACGAAGCCCACTGTGTCGCCCAGTGGGGGCACGACTTCCGGCCGGATTACCTCGAACTCAGCGTCCTGCACGAACGGTGGCCGAGCGTGCCCCGGATCGCGCTCACGGCCACCGCGACGCCGCAGACGCACCGCGAGATCTCCGCGCGGCTCGGCCTCGACGACGCCGCGCACTTCGTGGCGGACTTCGACCGCCCGAACATCCAGTACCGGATCGAGCCCAAGGCAGCCGCGTTGCAGCAGTTGCTCAAGTTCATCACCACCGAGCACGCCGGGGACGCTGGCATCGTCTACTGCCTGTCCCGGGCGTCGGTGGAGCGGACCGCCGCAGCGCTCGTGGAACGCGGGGTGCCGGCGCTGCCGTACCACGCCGGACTCGACGCCGGGGTGCGCGCCCGGAACCAGGCGACGTTCCTGCGCGAGGACGGCGTCGTCATGGTCGCGACGATCGCGTTCGGCATGGGCATCGACAAGCCCGACGTCCGGTTCGTGGCCCACCTCGACCTGCCCAAGTCGCTCGAGGGCTACTACCAGGAGACCGGCCGTGCCGGACGTGACGGCCTGCCGTCGACCGCGTGGCTGGCGTACGGACTCAACGACGTGGTGCAGCAGCGTCGGATGATCGACCAGTCCGAGGGCGACGCCGCCCACCGCCGACGGCTCAGCATGCACCTCGACGCCATGCTCGCCCTCTGCGAGACGGTCGAGTGCCGCCGCGTGCGACTCCTGGCGTACTTCGGGCAGGAGTCCACGCCGTGCGGCAACTGCGACACGTGCATCGCCCCGCCCGAGGCCTGGGACGGCACCGTGCCCGCGCAGAAGCTCCTGTCCACCGTGGTCCGGCTCGACCGTGAGCGCGGCCAGCGGTACGGCGCGGGGCACATCGTCGACATCCTGGTCGGCAAGCAGTCGCCGCGGGTGCAGGAGCTGCGCCACGAGTCCCTCGCGACCTTCGGGATCGGGCAGGACCTGTCCGAGGGCGAGTGGCGCGGCGTCGTGCGGCAGCTCCTGGCGCAGGGGTTCGTCGGTGTCTCGGGCGACGGGTACGGCACCCTCGTGCTCACCCCGATGAGCGCCGACGTCCTGGCCGGTCGTGTCCAGGTCCGGCTCCGGCGCGAACAGCCCCGTCCCGTGCGGGCGACCCGGCGTCGGGCGGCGCCCACGGACCTCCCGAGCGAGGCCACCGGCCTGTTCGAGGCCCTGCGCGCGTGGCGGAGCACCCGCGCGCGAGAACAGGGCGTGCCGGCGTACGTCGTGTTCGGCGACGCCACCCTGCGCGGTATCGCGGCGACGCGACCGGCGACGCTCGAGCAGCTCGCGCAGATCAGCGGCGTCGGAGCCGCGAAGCTCGAGGCCTACGGCCAGGGTGTGCTCGAGGTCGTGGCGAACGCAGCCTGACTCGCCGTCCTCGCGGGCTCCTCGGCGTAGCGTCGGCGGCGCTGCCGCGGCGACCGAGCCGGGCACTGGACGGAGGAGGCGCGCATGCGGGTGACGGTGTTGGGGACGGGTGCGATGGGTGCCGGCGTCGCGGGGTCGCTCCTGCGCGAGGGGCACGACGTGACCGTGTGGAACCGTTCCGCCCAGCGTGCGCAGCCCCTCGGCGAACAGGGCGCCACGGTCGCGACCTCGCCCGCTGACGCCGTGGCATCGGCGCAGGTCGTCCTGCTGACGCTGTTCGACATCGACGCCGTGCTCGAGGTCCTCGGGCAGGCGGCGGACGCGGCCCCCGAGTCGGCCATCTGGGTCCAGAGTTCGACCATCGGCCTCGAGGGCACGGAGCGCGTGGTGCGCGTCGCCGCCGAGCACGGGATCACCCTGGTCGAGGCGATGATGCTCGGGACGAAGGGACCGGCGGAGCAGGGCAAGCTCACCATGCTCGCCGCCGGTCCGCAGGAGTTCCTCGACCGCGTCCGGCCGGTGCTCGAGGCCATCAGCGTCAAGATCGTCGTCGCCGGGGACGCGGTCGGGGCCGGGACCGCACTGAAGCTCGCCGCGAACGCCTGGATCGCCTCGATCACGGCCGCGACGGCGCAGTCGCTCACGCTCACCACCGCACTCGGACTCGACCCCGACCTCTTCCTGCAGGCGATCGACGGCAGCGCCTCCGACTCGCAGTACGCGCACACCAAGGGCGCCGCGATGATCGCCGACCGGTTCGACCCGCAGTTCGCGCTCGACGGACTCCGGAAGGACATCGGCCTGATGGTCGACGCGGCGAACGAGTCCGGCGTCAGCACGACGCTGCTCGACGCCCTCGTGACCGTCTACGGGCAGGCGAGCGCCGCGGGGCACGGTGGGGACGACATCGCCGCCGTCGTCACGGGGTTCCGGCCGCAGGGCGCGGCCGACTGATCGCGAGCGTCGCCGACCCACAAGGACGCGGCGGGCCGGGTCGGACCGGACCGGACGGGGTCGGCCCGGCGGTGCGCGCGCCCCCAGGCCGTTCGCGGCGGTGCGGCGGTGACCGCGTCAGTGTCGCCGGAACCAGCGGGTGAGTCGAGCGCGCACGCGCGCGACGGTCTCGTCGTTGAGGGTGTTCGCGAGGTCGAAGGCCTCGCGCCCCGGGTCGCTGCCGGCCGCGATGCGCCGGAGTGCCGCCTCGGCGCGGGCGTGTGCATCGAGCTCGGCGAGGGGCATGGTGTCCTCGGGGTGCACGCTGCGCTCGTGCTCCGCCGTCCGCTCCTGATGCGGGTCGGGCACGCGCTCGGGGTCCGATCCCTCGTCCGCCTGGTCGTGCCCCATGTGCCGACGATACCGCCGGGCGGATGGACACCGGTCGGGAGCGTGGCAGGACGGACCGAGTCCCGTGAGCGGCGAGGAGAAGGGGGACGGTGCGGCCATCGACCCGAACGAGGCCGCACCGTCCAAGGGAGGAGAGAGGTCCGGCTCCGACCCGAACGGCGCCGCACCTCTTGCCTCGCGGGTCACAATCTAGATGGCCTAACTAGAATTGTCCATACCCGCGGGTACGGAATCTTCGGCGCCCACCGCATCGGCCATCTCGGTGAGGAACCGCAGGACCACGTCAGCGGCTCCGGCAGGCAGGTCCGCCACCGCTCGACCCCGTGTCGCGTCGAGTTCCGCGATCACGCGACGGGCGCGGTGGGCGGCCGGGCCGGTGGCCGTGAGGAGCACGCCACGGCGGTCCTGTGGGTCCGGGTGACGCTCGACGTACCCGCTCCGGACGAGGCGCTCGACCAGCACCGAGGTGGAGGCCGCGGTCACCCCGAGCCGGACCGCGAGGTCCTTCGCGTTGACGTCCTGCCCGACGGCACCGGCCTCGAGCAGGAAGCGCAACGCGTGCAGGCCGTTCTCGCCCACGTGGAGGGACGCACACGCTCGGCGGTGGGCGCGCTGCTCGGCCTCGCGGAGCTGACGGAGCGCCTCGAGGACGTCGGTCACCGATGCCGGGGAGGCACTGTCCCAGAAGCCCCGGGCCTGCGTCGTTGGCTCGGACATGGAGGACATGCTAGATCATCTAGCAGCTAGTCAGTCGAGGGATTTGCCGGGTCGCCGATCGGCCGCGGGCACCGCAGCTGCAGCTGCATCATGGGGTCGCTGGAGGAACAGCCCCATGGACCGCACGGCGATGCTGCCCACGATCACCGTCGCGAGCGCCACGACGACCCAGGCCGACGCGATGCCGAGCGTCCCGAGGTCTGTGGACGTGAGCAGCCGGATCCCGTAGGTGGCGCTCGCGGCTGTCGTGAAGGTCATCGCCCAGAAGCCGATCGCGAACCCGGACCTGAGGTAGCGACGGACGAGGAAGGCGTGCGGGAGGAGGAAGGCGACCATGACGCCGGCGAGGGCGGTGTGCACGATGGACGGGGTGCCTCCCGTCAGCACCCACCAGGCGTTGCCCGCGACCGCCGGCGGTGCGGAGACGATCGCGAGTGTGGGCAGGAGTGCGGCCGGGATCGCCGGTCCGGTCGCGAACCGAACGAGGAGCACGGCGCCGACGAGGAGCCAGAACAGCACGCCGGTCGCGAAGAAGCCCGTCGCGAGTGCCGGGTGACCGATGGTCGCGAGCGCCTGCGCGCCGAGCAGCGAGCTGGCGACGGTCGGGAGCAGGTACCCGCCGTGGAGCGTTCCCGGGTCGCGAGGCGTGGTGAGCAGGTCGGTCATGAACCACGCACCGAATGCCGTGGTCAGCGCGAGCATCGCCCAGACGCCGACCGCCCCGACCGTCGGCGCCCACGTCGACACGTGCACCGCGAGCAGCGACCCCACCGCGGGCACGAGCGCGGCGAACGGACCGAGGACCGGGTGGCGGAGGTCGGCGACGATGGCTCGGATCCCGCCCGGTCGGCGCAGGTACCGGACGATGGTCACGACCCAGGCGACCGCCGCGGCGGCCCACAGGACTTCGCCGATGGCGGCCGGCGCTCCGAGCAGGTCGCCGGCCGTGGTCCAGGTACCGGCGATACCTGCCGTGCCGAACGAGATCCCGAACGTGTTGAGCGGCAATCGTGGTCGCAGTGTCGTCGTGGTGGTCATCTTGGCTCCTTGTTCGGGTGCCGATGTAACCGTCATAGGCGGCACAGCATTCCCCGCCCACTCCCGTTGCGACCGGCACGTCCGGTTCGTGCACGTCGTTGCTGCCCGGCGCCCCTCCGGACATCGTGGACGCGCCCACGCATCCGCAACATCCGTGACCCGGGCATGAAACACCGCGGCAATCACGAGTCGTTATGTTCTCGGCATGGCCGCTCCGTCCGCTGCGGCCGACGGGTCCGGAACGTCCGAGGAGGCGACGTGCTGAGCCGCACCGCCGAGAGCGTCTTCGGGATCGGCCGCTCCGTCGAACGCGCGGACGGGACCGCCCGGCTCCTCGACGTCCACCTGCAACTGCTCGACGAGGAGCCGTGGATCGAGGAGGACCTCGCCTGCCGCAGTCTGCTCGGCGTCCTGGGGGCATCGGTGCCCGACGACGAGCGACTCACCCGTGCGGACGTGCTCGGCATGCTCGCCGTCGACCGGCACAACGCCGCCTCGATCGCGTGCGCCCTGGGCGCGGCCCGCGAGGACGCACGCCGCGCCCGCGAGTTCGTGTCGACCGAGCTGTGGGAGTGCCTCAACACGACGCGGGCGCGCATGCCCCGCAAGGTCGCGAGCGACAAGGTGCACGAGTTCTTCGGGTGGGTGCGGGAGCGGAGTGCGCTCGCGGTGGGGATCATCGAGTCCACCACGAGCCACGACGAGACCTGGAACTTCTTCACCCTCGGACGCTCGATCGAGCGGGCCGACCTGACCGCGCGCTTGCTCGCCAGCCGCATGCTCACCGAGGTCGCCGGGCCGAGCTGGACCACGATCCTCCGCTCGTGCGGCGCCTACGAGCCGTACCTGCACACGCACCGCGGTGTGCCGTCGGCGCGGACTGCTGCCGAGTTCCTCCTGCTCGACCCGTCGTTCCCGCGCTCCGTCCTGTTCTCGGTGCGCCGCGCCGAGCAGTGCCTCCGCGAGGTCGAGCCGGCGACGGAGCGGGCCGGTACGGAGGACGATGCCCAGCGCCTCCTCGGTGGGATCCGGTCGTCGCTCGAGGCCGCGCCCGTGGCCGCGATCCTCGAGGACCTGCCGAGCCGCATGGAACAGGTGCGGCAGGCGACGACGGAGGTGTCCGACGCGATCCGTGCCCGGTACTTCCCGACGGACGCGGCCCCGTCCTGGGCCGGAGGCCGCTGACCTCAGGCGGAGCTGGTGCGGTTCGCGACGGCTTCCTCCGAGGCGAACTCGGCCTGCATCGCCGCGCGCGCCCGACGCCCGCCGACCACCGGGATCGAGCTCGTCACGGCCAGGTGGAGCCGACTGTCCGCGTCGTACCGGAGTCGGAGGTGCTGGAACCGGGACAACCAGACGAGCGCGATCGCGAGGGCGACGAACCCCGACAGGGCCCCGACGCCGAGCGCCCACCGGGGACCCCAGGAGTCGGCCACGGCGCCGACGATCGGCGCTCCGATGGGTGTGCCACCCGCGAAGATCGCCATGTACAGCGCCATCACCCGGCCGCGCATCGCCGGTTCCGTCGTCGTCTGGACGAGGGCGTTGGCGGTGGTCATGAACGTCATGGCGGAGAGCCCGACGAACACGAGCAGGATCGCGAACGTGGCGTACGTGGGCATGACCGCGGCGACGGCGCATGCGAGCCCGAAGCCCGCGGACGCGACGACGAGCAGGCGCAGGCGCGGACGTTCGCGACGGGCCGACAGGAGTGCACCGAGCACCGAACCGATCGCCATGACCGAGTTGAGCAGGCCGAACTCGCCCGCGCCGCGGTGGAACTCCACGCGCGCCATGGTGGACGTGAAGATCGGGAAGTTGAGGCCGAACGTCCCCACCACGAAGATCATGCAGAGCACCACGACGATGTCGGGGCGGGTGCGGACGTAGGTGAACCCCGCGCGGATCTGACCCTTGCCGCGCTTCGGCCGGATACGCCGAGCGAGCTGTGCCGGGTCGACGAACCGCAGCGCGATGAGCACCGCCAGGAACGACGCCGCGTTGATCACGAACACCCAACCGGAACCGATGGCGGTGATGAGCACGCCGGCGATCGCGGGGCCGATGAGTCGGGCACCGTTGAACGAGGCGGAGTTGAGTGCGACGGCGTTCGCGACGTTCTCGCCCTGGACGACGTCCGACACGAAGGCCTGGCGCACGGGGGTGTCGAAGGCGGCGACGATGCCGAGCGCGAGTGCGAACCCGTAGACCGACAGGAGCGAGGCAGCGCCCGTGACCACCATGATCCCGAGTGCGAGACCGAGCGCTCCCATGAGGGCCTGCGTGACCATCAGGGTGCGCCGGCGGTCGAACCGGTCGGCGACGAGTCCGGTGATCGGCATGAGCACGAGCTGCGGCCCGAACTGGAACGCCATCGTGATACCGACGGCGACGGCGCTGTCGTGGGTGAACTGCGTCAGGACGATCCAGTCCTGCGCGGTGCGCTGCATCCACGTGCCGACGTTCGACACGAGGGCGCCGGAGAACCAGATGCGGTAGTTGCGTCCCGAGAGGGAACTGAACATGGCGGTCACTGCTGGGTGAGCCTCCTCAGGATGTCGGTGGCGTCGGCGAGGGTGCGCCGTTCGGCGGGTGTGAGCTTGGCGATGCGGGGCGCGAGCCAGGCGTCGCGGCGACGACGGGTCTCCCGGACGAAGGCGGCACCGGCATCGGTGGCGCTGATCAGGACCTTGCGCTTGTCGACGGCGTCCTCGGTCTTCCGGACCAGCCCACGTTCGATGAGGGCGTTCACGGTCTTCGTCATCGAGGGGGGCGTGATGCCCTCGGCATCGCTGAGGTCGGCCAGGGAGCGAGGACCGTTCCGGTGCAGTTGCGCGAGGGCGGAGAACTGGGCATCCGGGACGGAGGCGTCGGCCTTCTGGGCGCGGAGGGTCCGGGACAGGCGGTTGACGGTCATCCGCAGGTCGCTGCTCAGCGATGCGTGCGGTGTCGCCCGGTCGGGGCGAGCGGGGACTTCGACGGACACATCGTTAGCCTATCAAATTAGTTCGGCGAACGAACTGGTTCCGCGGAGGGCGCAGCCGCGTGCCCGCGCGGTCGCCCGCGCCCACCGGTCGCCATGGGGTCGCCCCCATTGCGTCGAGATCGCAGAAGATGCCGCTTCGGAGGGGGCCAAAGCGGCATCTTCTGCGATCTCGACGGACCTGGAGGACCGGCCCGCCCTGGCCAGCCCTGGCCGGGCCGGCCAGCCCTGGCCGGGCCGGCCGTCAGTGGAACTGGGGGACCGTCAGCCAGATCCCGAACAGCACCGCGGCGGCGCCGACCGCGAAGCACAGTCCCGCACCGGCGATCGCCGCGGGCGGCGTGCGGCCCGAACGCGGGGCCTCCTGGTCGGAGGTCGTCGCCTCACCGCGCGGGTCCTGCGGCTGGCCGACCCCGAGCAGGCGGAGGCCCAGGGTGTAGACGACGACGATGCCCACCGCGGCGACGAACCCGACGCCGAACACCTCGCCGATGGCGCTCCAGTCGATGGTGGACCCCATGTCAGGCCTCCGCTCCGGCGGCGACCGGCTCGCGCTCCGGGGCCGGCTCGTCGTTGACGTTCTCGTGCGTGATCGGCTTGCGTCGGGCGAGCATCACGAAGGTCCCGCCACCGGCGACCGCGAGCAACGCCACGATGACGAGCCCGATCGCCGAGGACGACGCGATCCAGGTCGCGATGCCACCGGCCACCGCGGCGGCGGGCAGCGTGATCACCCAGGCCGAGGCGATCCTCCCGACCACGCCCCAGTGCACGTCGGCGAGCCGCTTGCCGAGGCCCGACCCGACGACGGACCCGCTCGTCACGTGCGTCGTCGACAGGGCGAACCCGAGGTGGCTCGAGATGAGGATCGTCGCGGCCGAACTCGTCTCGGCGGCGAACCCCTGGGGCGACTGGACGTCCGAGATCCGCTTGCCGACCGTCCGCATGATCCGCCAGCCGCCGGTGTAGGTGCCGAGGCCGATCGCCAGTCCGCAGGCGAGGATCACCCACAACTCGGGGCCGGTCCCGGACTCCTGGTAGTGCGCCGCGACGAGCGTGAGCGTGATGACGCCCATCGTCTTCTGCGCGTCGTTCGTCCCGTGGGCCAGGGACACCAGCGACGCCGAGATCGTCTGCCCGTGCCGGAACCCCGTCGCAGCACCGTGCGTCGTCGCGTTCCGGGTGAAGCGGTAGGCCACGAACGTCGCGACGAGTGCGATGACGCCCGCGATCACGGGGGAGAACAGGGCCGGCAGGACCACCTTCGACACCACGGTGGTCCAGCTCACCGACTGGAACCCGGCGCCGATGACCGCGGCCCCGATGAGACCGCCGAACAACGCGTGGGTCGAGCTCGACGGCAGGCCGAGGTACCACGTGGCGAGGTTCCAGAGCACGGCGCCGACCAGGCCGGCGAAGATCATGACGGGCGTGATCTCGATGCCGCTCTGGCCCTCGTTGATGATCCCCTGCGACACCGTCGAGGCGACCTCCGTGGACAGGAACGCGCCGACGAGGTTGAGCGACGCCGAGATGAGCACCGCGGTGCGCGGTCTGAGGGCACCGGTCGCGACGGACGTGGCCATCGCGTTGGCGGTGTCGTGGAACCCGTTCGTGAAGTCGAACACCAGGGCGACGACGATCACGAGGACCACGGTGGCGAGGACGTCCATGCTGCCTCCTGTCGTGAGGGCGTCGGCAGCGGGACTGCCGACACGGGCGCCACGCTAGGCGAGTGCCGCACGCGCCGAGGTGAACAGCGGGTGAACTCGGGCGTCGGCGCGGCAAGATGGTGCGGTGACCGCACCGCAGCCGACACCGCCCGGTCCGAGTGCGCCGATCGAGGCGACGTTCAGGGACGCGTGGGGGATCGACGTCGTCTACGACACCTGGAGCGCGGCGGACCCGCACGGCGTCGTGCAGATCGCCCACGGGGTGGGGGAGCACGGCGGGCGGTACGCGTCGCTCGCCCGGGACCTCGTCGCCGCGGGGTGGACCGTCGTCGTCAACGACCACCGCGGGCACGGGCGGACGGGCCTCCGACAGCACGGTGGCGACCGGACGCAGCTCGGCCGGCTCGGACCCGGCGGTCTCCGCGCCGCCGTGGCCGCCGTCCAGCAGATGACGCAGGTCGCGCGGCAGGCGCACCCGGGCCTCCCGATCGTCCTGCTCGGCCACTCGTGGGGATCGATCATGGCGCAGAAGATCGTCAACACCGCCAGCGGCGAGTACGACGGCCTCGTGCTGTCCGGGTCCGCCTACCGTGTGCCCGGTTGGATGAACGGCGGCGACCTCAACAAGCGGCACGCGCACCTCGGGCCGACGAAGTACGAGTGGCTGACCCGCGACCGCGCGATCATCGAGGCGATGGCGGGTGACCCGCTCGCGGCCGAGGCGGACGTCATCGGGCTGTTCGGGATCGCCGACACCCTCCGGCTGCTCGGCGTCCCGCGGCGTCGGATCCCGCACGACCTGCCGCTGCTCCTGCAGGTCGGGTCCGACGACCCGCTCGGCGGCCCGCGCTCCGTGCACCGACTGGCCCGCGCGTACCGTGGCCGCGCCGGCCTCACCGACGTGCGGGTGCACGTGTACGAGGGCGCGCGACACGAGGTCTACAACGAGACGAACCGGGACGAGGTCATCGCCGACCTGGTCGCCTGGCTGAACGCTCACACCCGCACTGCGGACGTCCGGGGCGGGGGCGTAGCCTCGGCCGGATGACGACCGAAGTGCGGAACGACGCCGACCAGAACCAGTACTCACTCGTCGAGGACGGTGCCGTCATCGGCTTCGCCGCGTACGAGATCGACGGCGACGTCATCCGCTTCGTGCACACCGAGGTCGACCCCGAGCACCGTGGCGGCGGCAATGCGTCCATCCTGGTCCGCGGAGCGCTCGACGACGTCCGTGCGGGATCCGACCGGTCGGTGGTCGCGCAGTGCTCCTACGTACACGCCTGGATCGAGAAGCACCCGGACTACCAGGAGCTCCTGGCGGTCTAGAAGCTGCGCTCGTGCGCCCCGGCACGAGCCGGCCCGCGGTCCGCACGGACCGTGGGCACCCGGATGAGCACGTGGCCGCTCAGCAGGTCGTGGTCGTCGTCCGCCGGCGTCGGCGCCTCGACCGGGAGGCGCGACTGCCGATCGAACTCGGCCTGCGTCTCGTGACGGGTCGGCGCGAACACCTCGTCCATCATCGCGATGGCACCACCGGACGAGCCGCCCCGGCTCGCCTTGTTCGACAGGTCGACCCAGCCGAGTCGGTCCGCGACCCACGTCGCGAGCACGGCCGCCGCCACCGCGCCGAGCAGGATCAACCAGTTCACGAGCACCGAGGCTACGTGGGTCATCCGCGCGGGGGATCAGCCGCGCGGGTGATTCTCATGATCCTCGAGTCCCCGTCTCTGGTCCGGCGTCGACGATGCTCGCGTGGCGTCCGGGAGTCCCCTCCTCCCGGACGCCACGCCCTGCATCAGGGGACGCGCTCGAGCCACTCGCGAGTGGCGAACTTCGTCGCGACGAGCTCCTGGGCGCGGGCACGTTCCTCCGGCGTGACGTGGCCCTCGTGCGCGCCGTACAGCCGGGTGAACGTCGCGATGAGTCGGTCGATGATCTCGGCGCGTGACAGACCCGTCTGCGACCGCAGGGGATCGACCCGCTTCGCAGCGCTCGTGGTGCCCTTGTCGCTCATCTTCTCGCGGCCGATGCGCAGGACCTGGACCATCTTCTCGCCGTCCATGTCGTAGCTCATCGTCGCGTGGTGCAGGATCGCGCCCGTGCCGAGCCGCTTCTGCGCGGCACCGCCGATCTTGCCCTTCGCCGAGGTGATGTCGTTGAGGGGCTGGTACCAGGCCTCGATGCCCAGGGACTTCAGCGCCTCGATCACCCACTCGTCGAGGTACGCGTAGGAGTCGGCGAAGCTCATGCCCTGCACGAGGTCCGCCGGCACGTAGAGCGAGTAACTGATGATCGCGCCCGCGTCCATGAACATCGCACCCCCGCCGGAGATGCGGCGGACGACCTCGACGCCGTACCGCGCAGCGCCGGCCGGGTCGACCTCGTTGCGCAGGGACTGGAAGCTGCCGATCACGACGGCGGGCTGGTCCCATTCCCAGATCCGCAGGGTCGGACCGCGGCGTCCGGCACCGACCTCCTCGGTGAGGACCTGGTCGAGCGCCAGGTGCTCGTTCGGCGGGATGGGGCCCTCGTGGATGATCTCCCAGTCGTGGTCCTGCCAGGTCGAGGCCCGGGCCAGGGACCGACGCACGGCCGTGGCCACCGCCTCCGGGGTGAACCCGAGCAGGACGGCGCCCTCGGGCAGGGCGGCCCGGACGGCGGCCGCGATGCCCGCGGCGTCGGTCTCGACCGGCAGGCCGTTCACCGCCGCGTCGATGCGGGGGAGGGCGTCGTCCGGTTCGAGGAAGAAGTCCCCCGCCAGACGGAACCCGTCGATCCGGCCGTCGACGACCTCGAGGTCGACGACGACGAGCTTGCCTCCGGGGACCTTGTACTCGCCGTGCATCCCGTCAGCCTATGCCGGACGCGACGCACGCGAGCGGCGCGGGGCGTGCCTCCCGGCCCGCGGAGCGCGTCATGATGAGCGGGTGCACCCCGTCCCCGTCACCGACGTCGAGCCCCGCCCCGCGGTCGAGCCCGACCGGGTGGTGCACGGCGACAACCTCGACGTCCTCGCGACGCTGCCCGACGGGCTCGCGACGCTCGTCTACCTGGACCCGCCGTTCAACACCGGACGGACCCAGACGCGTCGTGCGTCGACGGCGGTCCGCGCCGTCGACGGCCCCGTCCGGGGGTTCCAGGGGCGGTCGTACGAACGCGTCCGGGGTGACCTCATGCGGTACGACGACCGGTTCGAGGACTACTGGTCGTTCCTCGAGCCGCGGCTCGCGGAGGCCTGGCGGGTGCTCGCCGACGACGGCACGCTGTACGTCCACCTCGACTACCGCGAGGCGCACTACGCCAAGGTCCTGCTCGACGCGCTGTTCGGCCGCGACGCGTTCCTCAACGAGATCATCTGGGCCTACGACTACGGCGCCAAGTCCCGGACCCGCTGGCCGACGAAGCACGACACGATCCTCGTCTACGTCAAGGACCCGGAGCGGTACCACTTCGACTCGGAGGCGGTCGACCGCGAGCCCTACATGGCGCCCGGCCTCGTCACGCCCGAGAAGCGCGAACGCGGCAAGCTCCCCACCGACGTGTGGTGGCACACGATCGTGTCGCCGACGGGTCGCGAGAAGACCGGGTACCCGACGCAGAAGCCCGAGGGGGTGCTCCGCCGGATCGTCCAGGCGTCGAGTCGGCCCGGGGACCTCGTGCTCGACTTCTTCGCCGGCAGCGGGACGACCGGGGCCGTCGCGGCGGCGCTCGGACGGCGGTTCCTGCTCGTCGACGACAATCCCGAGGCGATCGCCGTGATGCGGCGACGTCTGCCCGCGGCGGTGTTCACCACGGCCGAGCCGCCCGCCGCGGACGTCGAGGACCCGGCCGTCTGACCGCGGGCGCGGAGGACCGCCCACACGCACGAACGCCCCGGGTGCTCCCCGGGGCGTTCGTGGTCGTCGCCGTGCCGACGCGATGCGTCGACGGTCGGCGTCAGGCGCTGTGCTTGCCGTGCCGCTCCGCGTGGTCGGCGTCCGTGGTGCCGTCGGTCGGCGAGGCGGCGGGGGCGGCTACCCTGCCCCGCTCGGCCTCGAGGACCGGTGCGGCGTGCTTGGGCGCGTCCGACTCGTTGTGCACACGACTCGGGGAGTCGACCGCGGCGGCGGCGGAGTGTGCCCCGTGCGTCGGCGCATCCGCGAGCGGCGCGCGGGTCTCACCGCTGTCGAGCGACACGTCCGGTGAGGTCGGCACGATGTCGACCGCGCCGGTGTCGGGGGACACGAGCGAACCCATCGACGCGGCCGAACCCTGAGCGCCGACGTCGAGGTCGTCGCTCCCGCCGTTGTGCCCGGCAGCGCCACTCGGCACGGACCCCGCAGCGTCGTTCGCCTGCTCCTGCAGGGCCGAGACCTTGCGGAGCGGCGGCGTGCGGAAGAACCACGTCAGGATGAACGCGAGCAGGAGCACGCCGAGGCCGACGTAGTAGATCTGCACGGCGGAGTTGTTGAACCCGGTCAGGAACGCCCTGGTCAAGCGCGGGTCGGCGCCGTTGAGGAACGACGTGTCGCTCGTGTCACTCGTCGTGCTCTTCGCGTTCGACGAGCCCTTCTTGACCTGCTTGATGATGGTCGGCGCGACCGCGGTGACGACGTGCTTCCGCTGCGAGGCGTTCGCGTAGTCGATCCGGAGCCCGCCGTTGCGGACGGAGGCGTGCGCCTGTGCGGCCGCGGCCCGCAGTGCCTTGCGCTCCGCGGCAGGCCGCGCGGCGGCGACCTGCTGCTGGATCACCGACTGCGCGGCGGCCGCCGGGACCTTGCCGGCGCTGACCTGCTGCTGGACGGCCGTCGTGACCTGCTTCGTGACGGCCTGGTCGGCTTGGCCCTTCGCCTGGGTCGCGCCCTGGTCGAGCTGGCTCTGGATCTTCTTCTTGACCGGGGTCACGATCGGGTTCCAGATCTGCTTCATGACGCCGGCGTTCTTCGACGCGTTGGCCACCGACGGCGTGAGGGCTGCGTCGAGGCCGTTCGTCAGGGTGCTCTTGTTCTCCATGGCGGTCGAGATGTTCGTCGGCATGCTCGCGAAGAGCACCGACAGCAGGATCGCCGTGCCGAGCGTTCCACCGATCTGCCGGAAGAACGTCGACGCGCTCGTGGCGACGCCGATGTCACGCGGACCGACCGAGTTCTGCGACGCGAGCGTCAGGGTCTGCATGAGCTGGCCGAGCCCGAGGCCGATGAAGAACATGGCGATGAGCAGGAACCACAGCGGCTTGTCGACGGTGATGAACGTCAGGACGATGTAGCCGATCGAGGTCACCGCGGTGCCCGTCACCGGGAAGATCCGGTACTTGCCGGTCCGCGAGATGATCTGACCGGAGGTGATCGAGGCGATCATCAGTCCGAGGACCATCGGGAGGGTGGCGAACCCGGACTCGGTCGGGGTCAGGCCCTTGACGATCTGCAGGTACAGCGGGAGCGTCAGCAGCGCGCCGAACATGCCGAACCCGACGAGGACGCCCAGGATCGTCGACATCGAGAACACCCGCGAGCGGAACAGCTTCATCGGGATGATCGCGTCGTCGCGCATCGCGCGCTCGACGAGGATGAACGCCAGCAGGCCGAGCCCGCCGATGACGTAGCAGGTCCACGATCCGACCGAGGTCCAACCCCAGTCGCGACCCTGCTCGGCGACGAGCAGGAGCGGCGCGAGGGTCACCACGACGAGCGCGGCACCCCAGTAGTCGATGCGGACCTTGCGCTTGTCACCGACCCGCGGCAGATGCAGGAAGACGATGACCATGATCAGCGCCGCGATGCCGATCGGCACGTTGATGAGGAACACCCAGCGCCAGCCCGTGATGAACAGGATCTGCGCGGCGCCGGAGAACAGACCACCGACGAGCGGGCCGATGACCGACGAGACGCCGAACACCGCGAGGAAGTACCCCTGGTACTTGGCGCGCTGACGCGGGGCCAACATGTCGCCCATGATCGCGAGCGGCAGCGACATGAGGCCACCGGCACCGAGGCCCTGCACGCCACGGAACGCGGCGAGCATGACCATCGACGTCGAGAACGACGCGGCGAACGAGCCGATGATGAAGATCGCGATGGCGATGAGGAACAGCGGTCGCCGCCCGAAGAGGTCGGACAGCTTGCCGTAGATCGGGGTCATGATCGTCGACGCGATGAGGTACGCGGTCGTCACCCACGCCTGCTCGTTCAGCCCGTGCAGGTCGTCACCGATGGTGCGGATCGCGGTCCCGACGATCGTCTGGTCCAGGGCGCCCAGGAACATGCCGGCCATGAGGCCGTAGATCACGAGCAGGATCTGACGGTGCGACATCACCGCGTTCGATGACGTGGTGGGGGACGACGAGGTGCCGGCCCGTTGCGTCGCGGTCTGGGTCATTGTGCTGGTTCTCCGTCTGGTGCGGGGTCTGGGATGTCCGGCGGCGCTCGGTGCTCGAATCGATCGGGCCGCCGTTGCCGAGAAGTTTGCGCCGCGTGCAAAGTTACAGGTCACGCAACTCAGGCGACAACGCGACGATCACGCCAGGGTATTCCCCGTCGCTCCGACCTGATCGAGCTCCGGGCGACCTGTGGACGGAGGCCCCGCGATCTGTGCCGATGCGTAGGTAGGCTCCGCCGCATGGTCTCCGAACCCGCCGGGCTCACCTACCGACCCGCGGATCTGCCCGGCCCCCGTCCGACGGTCCTCGTGCTGCCCGGTGGTGGGTACGAGGAACACGGCCGCCCGAGTTCGGAGCTGCTCGCTGAGTGGTTCGCCGGGATCGGCGTGCACGGGGTCGTGCTGCGCTACCCGGTCGCCCCGCACCGGCACCCCGAACCCCTGGACGCGGCACGGGCGGCGTTCCGCTGGCTGCGGTCGGGCGCGGCGCCGATCGACGTGGACCCGGCGCGCGTCGGTGTCGTCGGTTCGAGCGCCGGCGGGCACCTCGCCGCGTGCCTGGCGAACGGGATCGATGACCCCGACGACGACCGGCCCGCGTTCTGCGTCCTCAACTACCCGGTCGTCTCGATGGAGCACCCGACGCGGACCCGGCCGATGCGGAACCTGCTCGGCGATGCACCGTCGTGGCGGCTCCGGCGCGAGCTGTCCATGGAGACCCGGGTCGACGCGCGGACGCCACCGACCTTCGTGTGGACGACGGCGGACGACCGCATCGTGCGCGCGACGCACGCACTCGCGTACGTGGAGGCCCTGGTCCGGAACGAGGTGCCGGTCGAGTTCCACCTGTTCCCGCACGGGAGGCACGGGCTCGGCACCGCGGTCAAGGAACCGCACACCTCGCAGTGGACGCGCCTGTGCGAGAACTGGCTGCGGTACCAGCGCGTGCTCTGACCGTCAGCTGATCGGGAGGCGCGGGGCGGAGCCGCACCGTGCCTCCCGACCGAGTGCCCGGGTCGTCAGGCGCCGCCGAGCGCGGCGTCGACGATCTCCTTGGCCTCGCGCTGGACCTGCTCGAGGTGCTCCTGCCCGACGAACGACTCCGCGTAGATCTTGTAGACGTCCTCGGTGCCGGACGGGCGTGCGGCGAACCACGCGCGGTCCGTGACGACCTTGACCCCACCGACGGCCGCGCCGTTGCCCGGGGCCTTCGACAGCTTCGCGACGATGGGGTCGCCCGCCAGGGTGTCCGCCTGGATCGCGTCGCCGTCGAGCTTGCCGAGCGCTGCCTTCTGGGCCTTCGTCGCAGCGGCGTCGACGCGCTGGTACACCGGGTCACCGAAGCGCTCCGTGAGCTCGCGGTAGAGCTGCGACGGTGTCTTGCCCGTGACGGCGATGATCTCGGACGCGAGCAGCGCGAGGATGATGCCGTCCTTGTCGGTCGTCCACGCGGTGCCGTCCATCCGGAGGAACGAGGCACCCGCGCTCTCCTCGCCACCGAAGCCCACGGAGCCGTCGATCAGGCCCGGGACGAACCACTTGAACCCGACCGGGACCTCCCACAGGGTCCGGCCGAGCGACTCCGCCACGCGGTCGATGATGCTCGAGGAGACGAGGGTCTTGCCGATCGCGGCGTCCTGCCGCCAGTGCGGACGGTGCGAGTACAGGTACTCGATCGCCACCGCCAGGTAGTGGTTGGGGTTCATGAGCCCACCGTCGGGCGTGACGATCCCGTGCCGGTCGGAATCGGCGTCGTTGCCCGTGAGGACGTCGAATTCGTCCTTGTGCGCGAGCACCGACGCCATGGCGGACGGGCTCGACGGGTCCATCCGGATCTTGCCGTCCCAGTCGAGGGTCATGAACGACCACGTCGGGTCGACGTCGGGGTTCACCACCGTCAGGTCGAGGCCGTAGTGGTCCCGGATGCGGTTCCAGTAGGGCAGGCTGGCGCCGCCGAGCGGGTCCGCGCCGATCCGGACGCCCGCGCGCTTGATCGCCGCGATGTCGATGATGTCCGCCAGGTCGTGCACGTACGTGTCGAGGAAGTCGTACCGGCCGGGGCTCGCCTGCTCCTGGCGCTGCACGTCCACGAGACCGCCGGCGATGATCGCATTGGCCCGGTCGGCGATCCACTTCGTCGCGTCGCTGTCCGCGGGCCCACCGTGCGGCGGGTTGTACTTGAAGCCGCCGTCGCGCGGGGGGTTGTGGCTCGGCGTGATGACGATGCCGTCGGCGGTGTCGTCGTGGCCCTCGCGGTTGTAGCGGATGATCGCGTGGCTCAGCGCGGGCGTCGGCACGTACCCGTTGTCCTTGTCGGCGAGCACGGTGACGCCGTTCGCGGCCAGGACCTCGAGCGCGGTCCGTTCGGCCGGACCGCTCAGCGCGTGCGTGTCGCGGCCGATGAACAGCGGCCCCGTGGTGCCCTGCTGCGCGCGGTACTCGACGATCGCCTGGGTGATGGCGGCGATGTGTGCGTCATTGAACGCGGTGTCGAGCGAGGAGCCCCGGTGGCCGGACGTGCCGAACACCACCATCTGCTCGGGGTTCGATGCGTCCGGGACCCGCGAGTAGTAGGCGTCGACGAGCTCTTGGAGATCGACGAGGTCCTCGGCGGTCGCGGGCGTTCCGGCACGGTCGTTCATGCGCCCATCCTGGCACCGCGCCGTGTCCTGTGCCCGACTGTCCACAGGCCGGCGCCCGACGGGGTCCAGGGAGGAATGACACCGGTTGCATCGACAACCATTCCGTAGGATCGGGGGATGACGACGGACGACGTGCCCTGGCTCGACCGCGAGCAGGTCCGCGTGTGGATCCGCCTCGTCGCCGTCATGGAGCTCCTGCCCGCGGCGCTCGACCAGCAGTTGCAGCGCGATTCCGACCTGACGCACTTCGACTACATGGTCATCGCCATGCTCTCCGAACGCGACGACCGCACACTGCGCATGACGGCCCTGTCCGCCGCCACGAACAGCTCGTTGCCCCGGCTGTCCCACGTCGTCACCCGCCTCGAGAAGCGCGGGCTCGTCTCGCGGTGCCCGTCGACGGACGACCGGCGGGCGACGGACGTCCGACTCACGGACGCCGGGTGGGAGGCCGTGGTCGCCGCTGCCCCCGGCCACGTCCGGAACGCCCGCCACCTCGTGGTCGACGCGATCGGCGAGGACCGCTTCCGGCAGCTCGACGCCGACCTCCGCGCGATGCTCCGCCGACTCGACCCCGAGGGTCGCCTCGCCGCCCTCACCGACCCGGATGGCCGTCCGCCCGTGCAATAGAGTCGGCCGCATGGCCGAGCCCGATGCCTCCGCGTCCGACACGTACAGCTACCTCGGACCGGCCGGGACCTTCACGGAGGCCGCGCTCAAGCAGGTCGCCGCGGCCGCCGGCAAGCCCTGGCGGTCGGTCAACAACGTCGGCGAGGCCCTCGACGACGTCATGAGCGGACGGAGCGTCGGCGCGGTCATCGCGATCGAGAACAGCGTCGACGGTGGGGTCACCGCCACGCAGGACGCCCTCGCGCGCATCCCGGGGGTCCGCATCATCGGCGAGTACCTCGTGCCGGTCGACTTCGTCCTCGTCGCGCGGCACGGCACCATGCTCGCGGACGTCCGCACCGTGAACGCCCACCCGGTCGCGTACGGGCAGACCTACCGCTGGCTCGAGGACCACGTCCCGGGGCACGGACACATCCCCGCGTCGTCGAACGTCGCGGCGGCGGCGGCGCTCCTCGACCCGGCCGCGGGGGCGCTCGCCGAGGCCGCGGTCGCCCCGCCCGGCATCACCGACCACCACGACCTCGCCGTCCTCGCCGAGCACATCGGCGAGAACCCGTTCGCCGTCACGCGGTTCGTCCTCGTGTCGCGGGACCTGGCGATCCCGGCCCGGACCGGCGCCGACAAGACGAGCGTCGTCGTGGAGCTGCCGGACGACCGCGCAGGTGCGCTCGTCGACCTGCTCGAGCAGTTCGCCACCCGGGGCATCAACATGGGGCTCCTCAGCTCGCGGCCGATCGGCGACGAGCTCGGCCGCTACCGCTTCGTCATCGACCTGGACGGCCACGTGCACGACGAGCGCGTGGCGGACGCGCTCCTCGGCCTCCGGCGGTTCAGCCCCCGGGTGACGTTCCTCGGGTCGTACCCCAGGGCCGACGGCCACGCGTCCGAGGTGCAGGCCCGGTACCGGGACGAAGCGTTCACCGAGGCACGCGAGTGGCTCCGCCGGATCGTCGCGGGCGAGCCTGGTTGACGCGGCGGGCCGGACGCCGGTGACCCACCAGGTGGGCGCCTGTGGAACGACCCGGCCGTCCACAGAAGCCGGGGGCCGAGAGGACGGATCTGGCGGTCCCGGTAGCGTTGTCGCATGACGACGCCCCCCGAGACCGATGCGGCCCCGCGCGACGACGTCGCCGCGGTGCCCTCGACCGCCGCCCACTCGGCCACGAGCCAGCACACCGCCGCCGTGGTCTACAACCCGATCAAGGTCGACCTGCCGGCCCTGCGCCAGAGCGTGAGCCGCTACGAACGTGAGGCCGGGTGGAGCGAGACCCTCTGGTTCGCGACGACCGAGGAGGACCCGGGCGCCGGCATGGCCCGGGCCGCGCTCGAGGCCGGTGCCGATGTGGTGGCCGCCGCGGGCGGCGACGGCACGACGCGGATCGTCGCCGAGGTCGTGCACGGATCCGGCGCGTCGCTCGCGCTGCTGCCGAGCGGCACCGGCAACCTGCTCGCGCGGAACATGCGGTTCCCGCTCGACGAGATGGACACGAGCGTGCAGACCCTGTTCCACGGCGAGGACCGCGCGGTCGACATCGGCATGCTCACCGTCGAGCGTGAGGGTGGGGAGCGTGAGGACTTCGGGTTCCTCGTCATGGCCGGGCTCGGGCTCGACGCCCGGATGCTCGCCAACACGCGCCCGGAGCTCAAGAAACGGGTGGGCTGGCTCGCCTACGTCGACGCCGTGGCCCGATCACTCCGTGACTCCGACAGCATGGAGGCCCGCTACAACCTCGACGGTGCCGGCAACCGCTCGCTCCGCGCCCACACGCTCATCGTGGGCAACTGCGGCACCCTGCAGGCCGGTATCCTCCTGCTGCCCGACGCCACGATCACGGACGGCGTGTTCGACGTCGTCGCGCTGCGCCCGAAGTCCGTGTTCGGCTGGGCCCGGATCGGCGCCCGCCTGATGTGGGAGAACGCGATCCTGCGGCGTGCGCGATCGACCAAGATCGGCCAGACCGCGGTGGGGGAGCGGATCATCGCCCGGGCACGTGAGGAACGTCCGCTGCGGTACATGCGCGGCAAGGAGATCGTCGTGCGGCTCGAGACGCCCGACGAGTTCGAGATCGACGGCGACCCGGTGGGTCGGATCCGGGCGTTCCGGGCGCGCATCGACGAAGGCGGCTTGACCGTGCGCGTGCCCGTCGGGCACGTCCTGCACTGAGCGACGGCCGCCGACGACGGACGTCCGGCACCCACCAACCTCCTGCACGATCCGTGCGGCGGCCGGGAGGCGCGGGACGGGCGCGCGCCGTCCCTCCCGTCCGATCGGCGCCGGACCGGCGCGAGGGGGCGGTCGGTAAGATGCTCCAGTGATCGATCCGCAGCTCCTCCGCGACCACCCCGACCGGATCAAGGCATCGCAGGCGGCCCGTGGTGACTCCGTGGAGCTCGTCGACCAGGCGCTCGCCGCGGACACCGCACGTCGGCTCGCGATCTCGTCGTTCGAGGCGCTCCGTGCCGAGCAGAACGCGTTCGGCAAGACCGTCGCGAAGGCACCGAAGGACGAGAAGGCGGCGCTCGTGCAGCAGGCGCAGGCGCTCGCCGCCCGGGTCAAGCAGGCCCAGGCGATCGTCACCGAGTCCGAGGACGCGTTCCGCACGACCGTCGGGAAGCTCGCGAACCCGATCATCGAGGGCGTCCCGAGCGGCGGCGAGGAGGACTTCGTCACCCTGCGCACCGTCGGCACGAAGCCGGAGTTCGACTTCGAGCCGAAGGACCACGCCGACCTCGGCGAGCACCTCGGGATCATCGACATCCCGCGTGGCACGAAGGTGTCCGGCTCGCGCTTCTACTTCCTCCGCGGCATGGGGGCGCGGCTCGAGATCGCGCTCATGAACCTCGCGCTCGACCGGGCGATCGCCCACGGCTTCGAGCCCCTCATCACCCCGACGCTCGTGCGCCCCGAGACGATGGCCGGCACGGGGTTCCTCGGTGAGCACGCCGACGAGATCTACTACCTGCCCGCCGACGACCTGTACCTGACCGGCACGAGCGAGGTCGCGCTCGCGGGCTACCACGCCGACGAGATCCTCGACGTGTCGAACGGGCCCCTCCGCTACGCCGGGTGGTCGACGTGCTACCGACGCGAGGCCGGGTCCGCGGGCAAGGACAACCGCGGGATCCTCCGGGTCCACCAGTTCAACAAGCTCGAGATGTTCGCGTACGTGCACCCCGACGAGGCCGAGGCGGAGCACGACCGGCTCGTCTCCTACCAAGAGGACATGCTCGGCGCGCTCGGCCTCCACTACCGCGTCATCGACGTCGCCGCCGGTGACCTCGGGCAGAGCGCCGCCCGCAAGTTCGACATCGAGGCGTGGGTGCCGACGCAGGGGACCTACCGCGAGCTCACCTCGACGTCGAACTGCACGACGTTCCAGGCCCGCCGCCTCGACATCCGGCACCGCACCGAGTCCGGCAAGACCGCCCCGGTGGCGACGCTGAACGGCACGCTCGCCACGACCCGCTGGCTCGTCGCGATCCTCGAGACGCACCAGCAGGCCGACGGCACGGTCGTCGTGCCCGAGGTCCTCCGCCCGTACCTCGGCGGCACCGAGGTGATCGAGCCGCGATGACCGACGACCTCCGCGAGCAGGCCGTCCCCGACCCCGGGGCGAGCTCGGGTGCGACGTCGACGGCGCCGCGGCCGGACCACTGGCTCGTGGCGCTCGACATCGACGGGACGGTCATGCGCGAGGACGGCGTCATCACCGACGCGACGAGCGCGGCCGTCCATGCTGCGGTGGAGGCCGGACACGAGGTGATGCTCTCGACCGGTCGCAGCGCTTCCATGACGTTGCCCGTGGTCGCGGCCCTCGGGATCCGCCCACGGTTCCTGGTGTGCGCGAACGGCGCGATCACGCTCGAGCGGAGCGACGCCCCCGAGGACGCCGAGCGCGGGGGCTACCGCCGCGCGTTCGTGGAGTCCTTCGACCCGACCGAGGTCCTCCGCACCATCCGCGGGTCCCTGCACGGCGCCGCGTTCGGCGTCGAGGACGAGACCGGCCACTACCGCGTGCACGGGATCTTCCCCGAGGGCAGCCTGAGTTCCGACGTCGAGCACGTCGCGTTCGACGACCTCTTCGGCGTCGAGGCCACCCGGGTCGTCGTCATCTCGCCGAACCACGACCTCGACGACTTCCTGCGGGCGGTGGACCGGATGGGCCTCCACAAGGTGTCCTACAACGTGGGGTGGACCGCCTGGCTCGACATCGCGCCCGAGGGCGTGACGAAGGCCAGCGCGATGGAGCGGGTCCGGTCCGTGCTCGACGTCCCACGGTCGCGCGTGTTCGCGGCGGGCGACGGCCGGAACGACATCGACATGCTGCACTGGGCCGCCGAGTCCGGCCGCGGCGTCGTGATGGGCCAGGCGCCCGAGGACGTCGTCGCTGCCGGCGGTGAGGTCACCGGGAGCGTCGCGGAGGACGGTCTGGCCGCCGCACTCGCGACGCTCCCGCGCTGACCCGGCCCGGTTCCCGGTTCCCGGTTCCGCGAGATCGCAGTCGTTGCCGTTTCGACGGTGGTGTGAGCGGCAACGACTGCGATCCCGGTGGGATGACGTGGCGTCAGCCGCAGAACTCGTAGGGCGGCACCCTGTCCGTGCTCACCCAGATCGACCGCACCTGCTGCGGCGTCGACCGCACGTCGAACACGATCCAGGCGCCGTGGTCCTGGTAGCCGCGGTAGTCCTCCTGGTCGTCCTCGCGGATCTGCACGAGGTCGGGGTGGTGCGCCTCGAGGGTCGCCAGCGGTGTGCCGAGCGTGTCGCCCTGCGCCGTCTTCGGCGAGGAGGCCCCGGCGCCCTGCAGGAGGATCCCGTGCACGACGTCGCGCGCGTCCGGCAGTGCCTGGGTCCACACGGAGGAACCGGTCCGCCGCCACATCGCGATGTTCGGGTTCGGGCAGTCGTCCGAGCGGGTGTACGCGGTCATGGACGCGCCCTCGGCCGTCACCGAACCGCCGATGGTGAGCGGCCCGACGCCGGCACCCGTGATCGTCCACGTCGTCGGGTCGGCGAGGTCGAGCGTCGGGGAGGCGGATGGTGTGGCGGCCGGCGGCGTGGTGGGCGTCGCGGTCGTGCTGGGCGTGGGCGTCGTCGTGGTGGCCGACGCACTCGGGCGTCCGGTGTGGCCGACCGTGGTGGCGGTGTCGGCCGCGGTCGAGGTGCTGCAGCCGGCGAGGGTGACGACGAGAGCGGTCGCGGCGATCAGGACGATCGCGGACCGCGGTGTGGTGGACATCGAGGAGTTCCGTTCCGGGAGACGCCGGTGCCCCGTGGCATCCGCTCCACGTCCCCCGACGCTCATCTTGGTGGTTCCGTCGTCGGTGCGCCGCGGCCTGTCGATCACGGTTCCGTCACACCGATCACGGTTCCGTCACGGGGTGCGGGAGGCGCCTCCCGGCCGTCCCGGCTGCCGCTCGTCCACCGCATCGCGAGATCGCAGAAGGTGCCGCTCTGGGGGTGCTCAGAGCGGCAACAACTGCGATCTCGGCGGGAGGGTCGGCAGGGCGAGCGGCGCGGCTGGCCGAGGCCGTGCCTCCCGGCCGGGAGGCTCGCTAGACTCGCACGCGCCGGTCGCCACCGTCAGGTGGTCCAGCCAGGAGGGTTGTCCGAGCGGCCGATGGAGCTTGTCTTGAAAACAAGTGGGCAGTGATGTCTCGTGGGTTCGAATCCCACACCCTCCGCCGACGGGCTACGCGGCGTGCGCGGTGGCGCGCGCGAGCAGTCCGAGCGCGTCGACCACCCGGTTCGAGAACCCCCACTCGTTGTCGTACCAGGCGACGACCTTGACGTGGCGGCCGCCGTCGACGCGCGTGAGGAGCGAGTCGAACACGCTCGACTCCGGACGTCCCGTGATGTCGGTCGACACGAGCGGGTCCGCCGTGTACGCGAGCACCCCGGCGAGTGGCCCGTCGGCAGCCGCACGGTAGGCGGCGTTCACCTCGTCGACCGTGACGTCACGGGCCACGACGGTGTTCAGCTCGACGATCGACCCCACGGGGACGGGCACCCGGATGGAGTCGCCCGAGAGCTTGCCGTCGAGTCGGGGGAGCACGAGTCCGATGGCCTTCGCGGCGCCGGTGGTCGTCGGGACGATGTTCACGCCCGCGGCCCGCGCTCGCCGGAGGTCCCGATGCGGGCCGTCCTGCAGGTTCTGTTCCTGCGTGTACGCGTGCACGGTCGTCATGAACCCGTGCTCGATGCCGGCGAGGTCGTCGAGGACGCTCGCGAGCGGCGCGAGGGCGTTCGTCGTGCAGCTCGCGTTGCTGACGACGGTGTGCGTGGCCGGGTCGAACGCGTCGGTGTTCACGCCGTAGGCGAGCGTCACGTCCGCCCCGGTGGCCGGTGCGCTCACGAGCACGCGACGGGCGCCCGCCTCGAGGTGCTGCGCAGCGGCCTCCCGTGCCGTGAAGCGGCCGGTCGACTCGAGGACGACCTCGACGCCCAGGTCGGCCCAGGGCAGTGCCGACGGATCGCGCTCGGCGAGCACGCGGATCCGCTGACCGTCGACCACGAGCGTGTCGTCGTCGACCTCCACGGTGCCATCGAAGGGGCCGAGTGCGGAGTCGTAGCGGAACAGGTGGGCGAGGGTCGCGGGTGCGGTGAGGTCGTTGACGGCGACGACCACGAGGTCCTCGCCGCCGCGGGCCAGGAGCGCGCGCAGGGTGTTGCGGCCGATGCGGCCGAATCCGTTGATGCCGATGTGGGTCATGTGGGTTCCTTCCGTTCCTCCGCTCATCGTCATCGAGCCGGGAGGCCCGCTCCAGTGGCAGGAACGTCATGATCCGGGAGGATCGCGCCAGGGCTACTGCTGGAACACGCGACGGTAAGCGGTAGGGGAGATGCCGAGGATCCGCCGGAAGTGCAGACGCAGGTTGGCGTCCGTCCCGAGCCCCACCCGCGCGGCCACCTGGTCGACGGCGAGGTCCGAGCGTTCGAGCAGCTCCCGCGCCAGGTCGACGCGCGCCCGGAGCACCCACTGCATGGGCGTGGAGCCGGTGCTCTCGACGAAGCGGCGTGAGAACGTCCGGGCGGACACGTTCGCGTGCGCGGCGAGGGCGTCGAGCGTCAGGGCGTCGCCGAGGTGACGCAACGCCCATTCACGCGTCGTCGCGAAGGTGTCGTCGGTCGAGTCCGGCACAGTCCGTTCGATGTACTGGGCCTGGCCGCCGCTCCGGTGGGGCGCGCTCACGAGCCGTCGGGCGACGTGGTTCGCGAGCCCGACGCCGTGGTCGCGTCGGACGATGTGGAGGCAGAGGTCGATGCCGCTCGCCGCCCCCGCGCTCGTGAGCACCGACCCCTCGTCGACGAAGAGCACGTCCTCGTCCACCTCGACGCCGGGGTACCGGTCCTGCAGCACCCGCGTGTAGTGCCAGTGGGTCGTCGCCCGGCGCCCGTCCAGGAGGCCCGCCGCAGCGAGCGCGAACGCCCCGGTCGAGATCGCGGCGACACGCTTGCCGCGCTCGTGCGCGTCGCGGAGTGCCGTGACGACCTCGGGAGGCGGCGGCGTGTCCGCCGGGAACCGGTACCCGGGCACGAACACGGTCTGCGCCCAGTCGACGGCCTCGAGCCCGCGTCCCACCGCGTACGCGAGGCCGTCCCCGCCGCGGACGGTGCCGACGCTCGGGCCACAGACGCGCACCTCGTACGGCATGCTCGGCCGGTTGGCGAACACCTGGGCGGGGATCCCGACGTCGAGCGGCTTCGCGCCGGGCAACACGAGCACCGCCACACGGTGCGGTCGGACAGCCATCCTGCGACGGTAGCCCGAACCCGCGAACACTCGACGCGCGTCCAGCGTACGGTCACCGGTGCGTGCCGCCGAGGGGCGGCCGTGCGAGGAGGAACACCGACATGAGCAGCACCGGCGCCGTTCGTGATCAGCCGACCAGGAGTCTCGTCCCGGCTCGGATGGATCGCTTGCCCTGGACCCGGTTCCACTGGTCGATCGTGGTCGGCCTCGGGATCTCGTGGGTCCTGGACGGCCTCGAGATCCAGATCGTGTCGAACGCGGGATTCCAGAAGCCGCTCGGCCTCTCGACCCAGGAGGTCGCCGACCTCGGCACGATCTACCTGTTCGGACAGGTCATCGGCGCGCTCGTGTTCGGGCGGCTCTCGGACCGGCTGGGTCGACGGAAGCTGTTCCTCCTGACGCTCGCGATCTACCTCGTCGGATCGGGGATCGCCGGGTTCGCGCCGGACTTCGCGTTCCTCGCGGTGTTCCGGTTCGTGGCCGGCCTCGGTATCGGTGGCGAGTACGCGGCGATCAACTCCGCGATCGACGAGCTCATCCCGTCGCGGTTCCGCGGACACGTGGACATCGCGATCAACGGCACGTACTGGGGCGGTGCCGCGATCGGTGCGGCCGCGAACATCTACCTGCTCAACACCGCGAACTTCTCGGAGAACGTCGGCTGGCGCATCGGGTTCTTCATCGGCCCGGTGCTCGGCATCCTCATCATCTTCCTGCGGCGACACATCCCGGAGAGTCCGCGATGGCTCATGACCCACGGGCGCGAGCAGGAGGCCGACGACACCGTGACCCGGATCGAGGCCGAGGTCGAGCGGGAGTCGGGCCGACCGCTCGAGCGGGTCGACGAGTCGAAGGCGATGGACGTCACGCCGCTCGATCGCGTCGGCTTCCGCACGATCGTCGGTGTGCTGTTCCGGCAGTACCCCACTCGGACGCTCGTGGGCGCGACCATGATGATCACGCAGTCGTTCCTGTACAACGCGATCTTCTTCACGTACGCGCTCGTGCTCACGAACTTCTACGGCCTGCAGACCTCGCAGACGTCGATCTACTTCTTCCCGTTCGCGATCGGCAACCTGCTCGGGCCGCTCGTGCTCGGTCGCCTGTTCGACACCTGGGGCCGTCGGCAGATGATCTTCCTGACCTACCTGGTCTCGGGGATCGTGCTGGCCGTCTCGGCGTTCCTGTTCCAGGCCGACGCGATCAGTGCCACGTGGCAGACGGTGTTCTGGTGCGTCTCGTTCTTCTTCGCGTCCGCCGGCGCGTCGAGCGCGTACCTGACGGTGAGCGAGATCTTCCCACTCGAGCTGCGGTCGCAGGCGATCTCGTACTTCTTCGCCCTCGCGCAGATCTTCGGCGCGGTCGCGCCCCTCATCTACGGCGCGTTCATCGGCGACGGGTCGAGCCGCACCCCGCTGTTCTGGGGGTACCTCATGGGCGCCGCGATCATGGTGCTCGGTGGTGTGATCGCCCTGATCTTCGGGGTGGACGCGGCGCGGAAGGGCCTGGAGTCCGTCACGCAGCCGCTCTCGGTCGTGGGAGGCGGGGCGCGCACGAGCGACCGGGCCGACCGGGCGCGCGCGCGCCGGTAGGCGCGGCTCCGCGCCGCTCGGGGTTCGACTTCGTACTTCGTATCCCGTATTCAGGATGTTTGGCGCATCGAACGGTCGCCTGGCAGCCTTCCGGTTCGAGCGTGTGGAAGCCACGCGCTCCGGACCAGGGGCGGAGGCGACATGGGGTCAGCGCAGGGCGGAGTCGAACCGGGGCGAGCGCGGGGCATCCAGGTCGGTGCGGTGGCGTGGACGGGTGCGGTGGCGGGGACGGGTGCGGTGGCGTGGACGACCGTCGTCGGGGTCGGCCGGACGGCTGCGTTCGGCAGCTGCCGCGGCACCCGCGATCTGAGGTCCTGCCCCGTCCACATCGAGGGTCCGAGTGCGCTCGTCCCGAGTCGGCACATCCAGCGGGGCACGGGCCGATGCCGCTGAGCGAGGGTGTCGTGATGCACCGCTCAGATCGCGCCCCGGTCCCGGATGGGCGGACGACGTCCCCCGCCGATGGTGGTGCGCGGACCAACGCTGCACCAGCCGCCGGGCTCGGTCGGTCAGCGACGCGCGCGGGTGCTGCCGGGCTCGACACCGGCGTCGTGCCGATCGACGAGACGCCGGGTGGGGGCATGACCGGTCCGGACGCAGGGGTGGGTGGCGCGGTGCGCCGTGACCTCCTGCGCGACGCGGTGTTCACGCGGCTGGTCCACCGGATCCTGCGCGGGGAGTACCGGTCCGGGCAGCGGTTGCGGCTCGACGGGATCGCCGCCGAACTCGGGGTGTCCCGGACTCCGGTGCGCGAGGCCCTCGTCCCGCTCGAGGCGTTGCGGCTCGTCCAGGTACAGCGCTACGTCGGCGTGGTCATCGCGCCCTGGACGCCGGCGCACATGGTCGAGCGGGTGCAGATCGCGCAGGGTCTGCTCGCGGTGCCGTACCCGACATCGTCCATCGAGCGTCATCGGAGCGACCCGCCGGTCGACGTCGGGGCGTTCGATGCGACCGCGCTCCGGGCCTGCCGATCCGACGCCGGTCGGTTCGCCGTCCTCGCCGAGTGGACGCTCCGGCGCCTCGATCGCCCGGTGAGTGCGGACTGGCTCGCGGCGCAGCTGCCCGTGCTCGACGCCTTCTACATGCGTGAGGTCGCCGGCCGGCACGGGTTGGACGTCGCCGTCGGGGCCGCGGAACGCGCGAGCTCGCTGGCGTCAGCGCTCGGGGCGGTGTGGGACGAGGACCTCGTCGCGGCCATCCGTCACCTCGACGCCTTCGCCGACGCGCTCGCTGCGTTCGACCGAGGGACCCACAGACGCGACCTCCACTGAACGACTGCCATCGCGGAACTCGGCTACCGCTGCTAGCGTGATCGCAATTCGTGATAGGAGGGCCCATGATGTTCGAGACCGCACTGCTCACGAGCTTCCTCGCCGTGGAGCGCACGGGGGGCTTCACCGCTGCTGCCAAGGACCTCGGTCTGCGGCAGTCGACGATCAGCGGACACGTCGCCCGACTCGAGCGACAGACCGGTCGGCAACTGTTCCGACGGGACACGCACGCCGTGGAGCTGACACCGGACGGCATGGCCATGGTCCGCTTCGCCCGCGAGATCCTCGCCGCACAGGGACAGGCCGAGGCGTACTTCACGGACACCGGACTCGCCGGTCACATCCGGTTCGGTGCGTCCGAGGACATCGTCGCGACCGGTCTGCCGGACATCCTGCTCGACTTCCGGAACGCGTACCCCTCGGTGGACCTCGACCTCCGGGTCGGGCTGACGGCGGAACTGCGCGAGGAGGTCCGGAGCAACCGGCTCGACCTCGCCCTCGTCAAGCGCCGTCCGAGCGAGGACGTCGGCGACCTGGTGTTCCGCGACCCGCTCGTGTGGGCCGGGCGCGAGGGTGAGGTCGTCGACCCGGACGAACCCGTGCACCTCGTCACCTACCCCGGCACGAGCGTCACCCGTGATGCCGCCGTCGCCGCGCTCGAGGGTGCCGGCCGTCCCTACCGGATCACCTGCGTGTCCGCGAGCCAACAGGGCATCCGGGCAGCGGTGTACGCCGGGCTGGGCGTGACCGTGCACCCCGGGTCGATCCTCCCGGCCGGGTTGGTCCCACTGACCGGACTGCCGGACCCGGGCTGGACGGAGTTCACGCTCGTGTCGCGTGCCGGACCGCCGAGCGTCGCGATGTCGGAGCTCGTCAACGCGATCCGTACGGGCGCGGACCGCGTCATCAAGGGGCATTCGATCGCGCGCGCGGGGGCCTGACGCTCCGTCGACGTGACCCCCATTCGGGGGCACGCCGAGGGGATCCCGGCGGTGGCCACCCCCTCGGGTATCGTCCCCGCGGACGACGGCACCCAAGCCGTCAGCCCGAACTGCCAGGAGGAAGCGTCGTGTCCGACTTCGACGACCTCACCGACCCGCGGCGGGAGCCGACGATCCTCCGGGGTCCGGGCGGTCGTGTGATCGGCGCACGGCACGGTCGACGGCACCGCGGGTTCCGGCCGGCGCGACTCCTGGTGGGCGTGGCGATGCTCGCCGGCATCAGTGTCGTGACCGCCGGCTCACTCACTGCCTACGCCGCCTACGACCTGGGGCACCGGATCGCCCAGAACGCGGTCGACGTCGGGGGAGCGGGCGGGCAGAGCACCGACGGCGCGTTCAACGTCCTGGCCGTGGCTGCCGACAACGACCCCGGGCAGGGCACCGAGTACGGGGTCCGGCAGGCGACGCTCAACGACGCGAACGTGCTGCTGCACGTGTCCGCGGACCACACGCAGGCCGTCGCGATCAGCTTCCCCCGCGACCTGCTCGTCGACCAGCCGGCCTGCACGAGCCACGGGACGACGACTGCCGCGGTGCAGGACACCCCGCTCAACGAGGCGTACGGGCGCGGCGGCCTGGGCTGCGTGGTGAGGACCGTCGAGCAGGTCAGCGGACTGCGCATCCCGTACGCCGCGCAGATGAGCTTCGACGGCATCATCGGACTCTCCGACGCGATCGGCGGTGTCCCCGTCTGCGTGACGGACGACGTCGACGACCCGTACACGGGCCTCCGGTTACGCGCCGGCGAGCACACGGTGTCGGGGGCGACCGCGCTGGCGTTCCTCCGCGACCGCCACGGGATCGGCGACCAGAGCGACCTGTCCCGGATCTCGAGCCTGCAGCAGTTCCTGTCGTCGCTCGTGCGGAAGGTCAAGGGCAACGGCACGCTCGGCGATCCGGCGAAGCTGTACGGGCTGGCCCGCGTCGCCTCGCACACGGTCAAGCTCTCGACGACACTCACGGATCCGTCGACCATGGTCGCCATGGCGCGGACGTTCCAGGGCATCGGACTCGACCGCATCACGTTCGTGCAGTATCCGGGCGCCACAGACGACCCGGACCACCCCGGCAAGGTCGTTCCCGACTCCACGACCGCGCGCCAGCTCATGGCGGCGGTGCGTTCGGATCGGTCGTTCTCGCTCGCCGCGGGGTCGGTGGGCCGTGGGTCGGAGTCGGTCAGCGGTGGGTCGAGCGGGTCGGGTGGGTCGAGCGGGTTGGGCGTGTCCAGCGCGGCGGGCGGGTCCTCGGGTGCGAGCGGCGGTGGCTCAGGCGGCAGCGGCAGTGCTGGCTCCGGCGGCTCCGGCTCCGGTGGCTCCGGCTCCGACGCCGATTCCGGCTCCGGCTCCGGCTCCGGCTCGGCAGGGTCGGGAGGCGCGGGGCACGACGGGACCTCGGCCTCCGCACGTCCCGAGACGATCAGCGGCGTGACCGGTCAGACCGCGCAGCAGCGGACCTGCGCGGTCGCGGCCGAGTGACCGGAGGAACACTCGGGTCGCGGACGCGACCACGAGGTGACGTGCGGGGTGAGCGGGGCCGGAGCTGGGCCTCCCGGCCGGTGCGCTCGTCGTACCGTCCTGCCCGAGTCGACACATCGTCGGCTCGGACAGGAGGAGTGCCATGAGCGTCGTCCGAACCGTCAGCGTCCCGGCCCCCGACGGGAGTCCCGCGCACTGCTGGGCGGGGATGATGATCCCGCAGGCGGTCGTGCGGAACCCCCGGAACGGGCACGTCCTCATCGCCCGGTACCGGGCCGACCGGACGATGGGCGTGCTCGACGTCGACGTCTCCGGCGCGACGGCCCGCACCCGATCGGACACCACGCTGCTCGACGGTGCCGGCGCCGCCGTCGTGTTCGACCAGGGGCAGGCGACGGCGACGGCGAGCAACGGGAACATCAACGACTCGCACAACCTGGTGTCCGCGGTCGTCGACCGGCAGGGGGACCTGCACGTCACCGGGAACAACCACAACACCGCGCTCCGGTACTGGCGGACCACGTCGGCGGACGACCCGACCACGCTCCGGAGCAAGGACGCGCCGGGGCCCATGGACGGCGTCTGGGTGGTGAAGGACCGCACAGGCGCCGAGGTCCGGCGGTACCTCGACGCCGGTGCGGAGCTCGGCGCCTGCAGCTACCCGACGTTCTTCCGAGGCCCCCAGGGGCAGGTGTTCCTGTCGTGGCGGAACGGGGAGTCCGGCCGCGGCAACCAGTTCCTGTACGGGTACGTCGAGTCGTCGAAGCGGTGGGTGAGCGTCGCGGGGGAGGACATGCGGTACGCGCCGTACCCCGACGGCCGCATCCTGCTCGAGGGCATGTCGAGCGACGTCAGCCCCTATCCGAGCGCGCCGGTGCCCGGTCCCGACGGCTGGTGGTGGATGGTGTGGGTCTGGCGCGGGGACCCGACGGACGCGGACACGAACGGACGGCTCTCGGCGGCGCGGAGCCAGGACCTGCGCCAGTGGTACGGCCTCGACGGGACGACGCTCCCGCCGACCATCACGTTCGGGACGTCTGGGGTCGTGGTGGACGACCTCCCGCTCACCGGGAGCGGTCTGCTCAACGACGCGACGCGCATCGGGTTCGACCGCGCAGGGCGACCGGTGATCGCCTACTACAAGTACGTCGGCAGCGGGAGCGGGCGGACGACGCAGCTCTTCGTGGCCAGGCCGGACGGGGCCTCCCGGCAGTGGGTCGTGACGCAGGTGTCGGCCTGGAGCGGGGCCTACGACCTCGCCCGACTCGGCACCGCGCAGCAGGGCATCGCGGTGACGAGCGTGTCGACACCGGTCCCGGCGGCGGCACCGAACGACGTCGTCATCGGCTACGCGCGGTCGAACGGACCGGTCCGCGCGATCACGGTGGCGAGTGGGGCGAGCGTCGGCAGCGCACGCAGCGTCGCGGACGCGCCGGTCTCGACGACCACGACCCCGCCCGAACTCACACAGTGGTCGGTCGACCCCGCGCGGTATCCCGGTCTGGCCGTGCGGACGGCCGTCACGGACGCCTTCGAGGACGGCGGCCGTCGCGTCGCGTGGACGCTCCGGTGGGACGCCGGGCCGTACCGGAACGACGGGCGGGCGCCCGACGTCGCGTTCCCGGCCGAGGGATCGCCCCTGACGCTGGTGCTCACCGACGTGGACGACTCGGGGGTCGCGGGGTAGGCGGTCGGGCGGGGCGGGCAGCGGTGGCTCAGACCCCGTAGAGCAGGGATCCGTGGAGCTCGACGCCGGATACGGCGGAGACGGTGGGATTTGAACCCACGGTTCCCAAAAGGGAACTCCACCTTAGCAGGGTGGTGCACTAGGCCTGACTATGCGACGTCTCCCGGTGCCCACCGGAGCGAGCACGCGACCACCATCATAGGGGAGCCGAGCGGCGGGCGGGACCACCGCCTCCCGGACCGGTGCGCCTGAGCCGCGGCACGCAGACCCTCGAAATGGGGACAACGCGCCCGTTGTCCGCCGTTCTGGGGACTCGTAGCATCGCCTGGGTCAGGCGCGATCACACCCGGGTTCCCTGATCCGGGGCCGGACACGTACACAGCAGAGGCGTCGCTCCTCGCGAGCCCCAGGGCGCGGCCGTATCCGATCGGCATGCGCGGGGTGGGGAGCGGCTCGAGGGGGCGCGGCCGTCGTGTCGCGTCCCCTCCTGTGCCGCTGCCCGTCGCGCGTCGGGTGCGAGCCCCGCAGATTGCTTCGGCCTGCCGCCGACGCCATGTCGACTCGCGTCCCAACGGGCTCGCCGGATCACCGCGGCGAGATCGGCACGGGCGCCGGCAGCGGAGTCGGTGCCCGGGTGGGTGCTCCCACCGGGAATGCTCGCACGCGCTTCCTCCGTTCGATTGTCGACGCGGCATTCGTCAGGGGTACAACAAAGTCCGACTTTCATCCGACCCCTCGCCCGGTGGCTCGCGGGCCAGGTGGACTCGGCGTTCCCGATGGAGATGCGAGCAACGGAGCGAGGGGTTGCTTATTCGAATGACGCTCGCTAATGTTCGGACGACCGAGTTCTTGGGGGCTGGCGGTCATCGTGCTGGTCGACGCAACGAAGCGTTTTCCCGGGAGCTGGTCAACCGCAGCGGTGAATCAGGGGCACATGCGACGCGAGACGAGCACACAACCAGGGCGGGCAGGGGAAACCGTCGTCGAATTGGCGGCGTTCTCGAAGTCGTTCGGGGAATTCCCCGCGGTGCAAGATCTGGATCTCGAAATCGGCCGCGGTGAGGTGTTCGGTTTCCTCGGTCCCAACGGAGCAGGCAAGACGACCACCATCGAATGCATGGTGGGCCTGCAACGTCCCACCAGCGGAGTCATCCGCGTACTCGGACTCGACCCAGCCATCGAGCGACAAGCGATCACACGTCGTGTCGCAGTACAGCCGCAGTCGGCGAGCCTCTTCGACACGCTCACCGTGCGGGAAACGCTCGAGCTGTTCGCCTCGTTCCACGAGCAACCCCGCCCCATCGCGGACGTGCTTGCCGAGGTCGGTCTCTCGGATCAAGCGGTCGAACGGACGAAGGGACTGTCCGGCGGGCAGACGCGCCGGCTCCTCCTCGCTGTGGCCCTGGTCGCAGATCCCGAGGTCCTCGTCCTCGACGAACCGTCCGCCGGCCTCGATCCTGCGGCACGACAGGCACTGTGGCAGATCATCCACGGCCTGCGGGACAGGGGAACGACGATCGTCCTCTCCACACACCACATGGACGAAGCGACGACGGTCTGCGATCGTGTCGCCATCATCGTCGGCGGGCGCCTGGCTGCACTCGACAGCCCGGACGAGTTGATCCGTCAGCACGCGACCACCAGTGACGTCGCCTTCACCGTGGCCCCGACCGTCACCGATGAGCAGATCGGCGCCGCCCTGCGGACTCCGTACAGCTCCGAACCCGTGCTGGGAGGTGTCCGCGTGCAGGTCACAACAGAGGACCCGGACGAACTGATCCGTCGAGTGACGTTCGCCCGGACCCTGCGGGCTCGCGAGCTCAATGTCCGCCAGGCGAGCCTCGAGGACATCTTCCTGCAGCTCGCAGAACTGCCGGACGAACGTCGCGTGCGCCGGGGGGCGACGACGAAAGGGAACCGGCCATGAGAACCGCACCGAGCGCCTCCGCGCGGTCGACCCATCGCGACGCGTTCCGGCAACTGGTGTTGTTGAGCTCTCGAGAGCTGTTCCGGAACATCAAGACGGTCATCGCCTTGATGTTCATGTTCTTCTTCTTCCTGATCCTGATGGTCGGGATCGACTTCGTCATCAACGGCGGTCGGCCCGCTCCAGTTGCGTCGGTCGCGAACGGGCCACACACCGCGCAGGTCGTCGAGGCGTTGCGGAACCGCGACATCGCCGTGCGGGCGGAGGACGCGGCGACCGCCAGGATCACGGTCGAGGATGACAGCGCGCGGATCGTGCTCGTCGGCAAGACCAAACCGGCGTGGAAGCACCTCGTCGCCGCGGTGCACTCCACCGGGATCCCGTCGGCGGACATCGTCGTCACTGATGCTTCCGGCGAGGCCGAGACCGACATACTGCGGGTCAATCTCGCCACGGTGCTGGTCACCGGGTTCATGGCGATCGCGTTCATGGGGACCTCCGTGCCGTTGGTCGCGCTCCGGCAACGCGGCACACTCCGGCTGCTCGGGACGACTCCGGTCAGACGGATGGCGTTCATCCTCGCGCAGAGCCCGGTGCGCTTGGCCCTGGGCATCGCCGAGGCGATCGTCATCGTGCTCATCGCCTGGAGCCAGGGGTACGTGGAGTCGTTCAACATCGTGCGACTGTTCGTGACCCTCGTCCTCGGGTTGGCGATGTTGTTCTCCTTCGCCTACCTCTTGGCGAGCCGGTCCGCGAACCCTGATGTGACCACACAGATCACCGGGTTCCTCCCGGTCATCGTCATCCTGACCTCCGGCACCGTCGTGCCGATCGACGTGTTCCCGGACGCAGTGCGCTACATCACGTACGGGTTCCCGAGCACGTGGTTGATGCAGGCGATCGGGGCGGACATCGCCGGGACGGACCCGTTCGTCTCGGTCTACTGGCTGTGGCTGATGATGGCCGCGGTCGGCATCGCAGCTGCGCTGCTCGCGGCGCGACTGTTCAAGTGGGACCAGGGCGAGCTGTGATCGCACAGCCGGGGGTACATCGTGGGGGGCATCGAGATGGCATCGACGACGACGACGTCAGCGTCAGCGGACCGGGAACAGCTCAGCGAGGAGCTGGAACGGCTCGATGTCCTCGTCTCAGACGAGGGCGGCCTCGTCAACACGGTGCAGCAGCTCACGGCGGAGGATGAGCCCTTCACGATCTTCACGGCGACGCTCGGGGCGATCGAACGGCTGCAGACCAACATCCGCGTGGCGCCAGGGGCGGATGCTGGCATCGAGCTCGCCGGAAGCGGGGGCGGGACGAACCCCCGGCTGGCACGGGCGATCGCCCTCGTCGAAGCCGTCGAGCGGTACTCAAGTTGCGTTCCGCCTCGTCACCTGCTCTGGGCGAGCGCTGCGGATCTCGGTGCCAGCGCGGTCGACATCGCGACGATCCCACGGTGCAGCGCCAGGGAACTCAGCGCTCCGAACTGTCCCGTCCGGGCGTTCGACCCGGACGAGCGCATCCGTTGGACGACAGCCTGGTCGTCGCGCCGGGGCCGGCTGGTGCACGTCCCGGCGACCCTCGTCTGGATGCATCTCGAGGCCCTGACCGCCAGCGAGTGTCTCACCGTACCCATTTCGACCGGGTGCGCAGCGCACACGGACCCGGCGCATGCGTTGTTGAACGCGGTGTGCGAGGTGATCGAGCGCGACTCCATCTCGCTCACATGGCTGCAACGGCTCCGCCTGCCCGAGATCGATCTGGCCGACGCGCCCGCACACGTCCGGGACGCGGTCGCGGCTGCGGATTCGACCGGCCGGACGCATCGCTTCTTCGACGCGACGACCGACCTCGGAGTCCCGACCCTCTACTGCGTGGACACGGACGAGTCCTCCCCGAGCCTCCGGCACGTGGTGATGTGCTCGACAGAACTCGACCCAGGACGCGCCGTCGTCAAGATCGTGCGCGAGATCGCGTCCTCACGGATCGCGCTCGAACACGCTGGTCCGGTCCCCGATGACGTGGACGATTTCACGTCGGTCACCGACGGCGCCCGGTACATGGGGCATCCGGACAGAGCGGGAGAGTTCCAGTTCCTGCTGGACGACGATCGACCGACGAAGCGGTTCTCCGACCTGGTGAACCTCGATGCGGGCGACGCGCAGTCGTCGCTCGACGAGGTCACGCGACGACTGCACGCCGCGGGATGTGACGTCCTCACCGTCGACATCGCCACCGTGGAGGCGCGCTCGGTGGGCCTCAGCGTGGTCCGCGTCATCGTCCCGCAGCTGATGCCGCTGTCGTTCTCGCATCGAGCCCGGTACCTCGGACACCCCCGGTTGTACGAGGTCTCGGCCCACTTCAACCAAACCGTCCTCCGCGAGGAGGCCGTCAACCCCTTCCCGCAGCCGTTCGCCTGAGACGAGGCCAGCTGATGTTGCACGCACACCTGATGGGTATCGGGCCCTTCTTCGAGGACGTCGCAAGCCGGTTGCCTGCCTCCTCCTTCGCCCAGACCCCGCATCCGTCGTCGATCTACGACTCCACACACTGGCCGGCGGCGCGTGCTCGGGTGTTCGTCACCTCCGGACGTGACCGAAGCGCCGAGCAACACCTCGAGGATGTCGTCTGGGGGTCGCTCCAGACGTTGATCCCGGTGCAACTCGAAGCGCGGAGCGTGCGCGTGGGACCGGTCATCACGCCGGGGCGGAGCGCCTGTCTGCGATGTTTCGACCGGCGCCAGGAACAGCACGGTCGCCGTGGTGCCACCGACGTGGCCCTCGACCACGCCAAGGACGGAACGGTCGCGGTGACGGGGCACGCACCCGCGCACGCCAACATGGTCGCCACGGTGTTGGAAGGCGTGACGTATTCCGAGGAGCGCCTCCTCGCTGCCGCCTCCTCGGTCTGGCGGTTCGGATTCGCAGACCTCTCTGTGAAAGAAGCTGTTGTCATTCCGGTAAGTGGTTGCCGACGTTGTGACCGCGCGCGCGAGAACGAGCCGCGCTCGTTGCATCTTTCACAGTATTTCCCGCGCTGACCCACTCGATCGATCGACCGACCGCCTTCTCTGAGAGAGGGCTTCTCGTGCTGGGCGAATGACGGCCGATTCCATTCAGGATGCTCACGGGAAGGCGGCCTTGCCACAATTCGCAATTGGTCGTTAGCTTCCTCTCACGGCACCAGAACTCATCGAATCGACGAACTCGATGGACGTGGATTCGCAAGGGAGCGGTGTCCATTCCTGCCAATCAACAACGCAAAGGGGAAACAATGGAAAAGGCAATCGATCTGGTGTCGGTGGAAGAGCTCTCGGTGGAGGACCTGCCCCAGGCAGTCGCACCGGGCGCGAGCAGCGCCGGAACCATCGGCTGTGTCTCGAGCGCAGGCAGCTGCGCCGGCACGCTCAGCAGCGTCAGCTCCTACAGCAACTGATCTGCCGGGCGGGCGGCTCACGGCTGCCCGCCCTCCCACCTCTCCGCGATCATGACCGAGGCACTGATGACACATCTGATGAGCGACGCCGGGACCGCGCGGCATCTCCGCCTCGCCGACGGTGTGACGCGCAGCGTGGCCACCGACACGCGGATCCTCCTCAGGACACCGGACGGGCGCTTCGTCGCGGTACCGCCGGGCGCCTCACCGATCATCGGGGAGCTCGAACGCGGCTGCAGCTTCGAACGACTGGCGGAACTCGTTCGCGTCGTCGGCGATGGTCGAGCGGCGGAGGCGGCGTTGACGGAGTTCATCGACGCGCTCCGCAAGTCCGGATTGATCGCGGGTGCGTCCTCGGCCCGGTCCCGGACAGACCGATTCCTCGCTCGGGCGGGGGCTGATTTCTTCGCCCGCCTGCCCGTTCCCGTCGACATCGACCGAGTGGCGACCATGGCGGCGAGGCCCATGCGTCGCGTCTCAGCTGGCGCGCTCCTCCTCGTGTCGGTGATCCTCGCGACGACAGGCGTCGCAGCAGGCTTCGCGACGGCCGTGAGTCACCGGGACGAGTTGGCGCGACCGCCGGCCGATGCGGTGGTCGTCGTCATCGCGCTGGTGCTGCTCCAGCTCGGCGCGCATGAGACCGCGCACGCGGTGGCATTGCGGACGCAAGGCGCGCGCGTGCGTGAGATCGGTGTCGGATTGCTCTACTACTTCGTACCCGTGGCGTACGTGGACAGGACTGAGGCCTACAGCGTCCGGTCCCGACCGGGTCTGGTCCTGATCGCCCTCGCGGGTCCCGTCCTCGACTCCGCGCTCATCGGCGTCGCGGCCGTTGTGGCGCTGGTCGTAGGGCACGACGCACACAGGGTGCTGGTGCTCTACGTCACCGCGGAACTCATCCTCCTCGTCGTGAACTGCAACCCGCTGTTCAGGTCCGACGGGTACCACGCGATCGAGGCCGCGTTCGGAGCTCTCAACATGCGGGCCAGGGCGTTCACGATCGTGACCAACGCAGTCCTGCGACGTGCGCAACCTGCGTACGTCCGGGCGATGACGCGCATGCGGCGCATCGGCCTCGCGGTGTACGCCGTCGGGAGCGTGCTCTACCTCATCGCAATGTCGTGGCACCTCGCACATGCCATCTTGTTGGTCGTCCTCGGGGCCAGGTCATGAACCAACCGCACATCGCCCCGTTCACCGCATTCCGCATCGCGGCGCTGCCGGGGAACGCCCTGGACCTGGCGCAGACGCTCACCCCCGCTCTGCTCGAAGACGTCTGTGTGCGACGTCGACGCGCCGACACGCTGAGTCGGAACATCGAGAACGCCATCCATCACGTTGTCCCGTCCGTCCCGGACGATGACCGGCGCGCCCTCCTCGCGCTACGACGTGATCTGCACAACCGACGTCCGCCGCGGGCCGCTGGACTGCATGCAGCGGCGGAGCACGGTGTCGACGTCGAGACCCTCCTCCGATGGCGGACGGAGGAGCAGGACGCGCTGCGTACCGTCGAGAGCCTCGCGGAGGCCGACAGCTGCTCTGCCGAGCGTCGTGTCCGAGACCTGCTCGGTCACGACGACGTCGACAACGCGCTGCGCTTGCTCAGCCCTGGCTTCCATGCAGCGCTGAGCAAGCCTGCACCAGCAGGGAGCGGACGGGGCCGGTCCGCGATGGCGTTCACCGCACGTGCCGCGCTGAAGCCGAGTCCACTCTCGACGCTCACGAGGACCGCGGTCACCGGAGCGGATCTGACCGGCCGGTCCTCCTCGCTGTCCCCGCTGGTGGCGTTCCGGGTCCTGGAGACAGTGGCAGCGCGCCGCGACGCTGTTCGCGGCCTGCGGTACCGCTCGACCGTCAGCGCATTCGGCGAACAGCTCGTCGCCAGCCCGGAGACGAGTGCGATGGTCGACGGAACCGTCGTTTTCGCTCGACGATCGGTCCAGCTCCATGGCGACGACACGGAGGCACGTCTGCTCAGTGCTTGGGGCGGAGGCGACGCGGACGCTCTCTCGAGCGTCGCGGGCGGCTGGATCCGGGCGCAGCGTTGGTTGTCCGTCGGCGCCGTGCAGGTGGCGCCCCCGTGGTCTGGCACGGTGCGTGCGCCTGAGGAGGTACTCGGCGAACTCATGGTCGGCGGCGCCTCACCCGACATCGTCGCGGCCGGACGGCTCCTGATCGAGGTAGGGCGGCGAGCCGCAGCGGTGGCGCACACCTCCGGCGCGTCGAGGAGCGCTCTCGTGGCAGCGGTGGGAACGGACCTCCGGCGTCTCGCGACCGCGCTCGAGCTGGAGCTTCCCGAAGGTCGCCTGGTCAACGAGGACGGCGGCACCCGTCCGCTGGCGTCCCGAGCAGTGACAGAGGGCGAACTCTCGATCCTGTCGGAGCAACTCCGACCGACGATGTTCCGTTCCCGCGTCTACGATCTCCTGCTCAGCGAACTCGTCGCCACGTCCGGGCGCGGTGGAACGGTCATCGACGTGATGGGATTCCTGACGACGTGCTGGACGTCGAGGCCGTTCCGACAGGCGCTCCAGGCAGCTCGCGAGGCGGACCGCAGACCGGACGCACACCTCGGCCGGCAGACCCTCGCAGTCGGGATCACATCCGCTCCGCCGACGCTGTCGGTGTTCCTGCAGCGGACCACCGGCGACGAGGACGCCGCGATCGTCGTGAATCAACTCATGCCAGGGCTCGGTGCGGTCGTCGCTCGGCTCGGCGACCTCGGTGACGGACGGGAGACTCTGCTCCCGACGGTCTCTTCCTGGATCGACGAGCTGTACCCGGGCGTCGCGGACCACGCGGCGGTGCTCCCCGGGAGGGACGTCAATCCACTGCAACGAGCAGCGGCGGCGGCGCTGCCGTCGCTGCCCGGCGACGACCTCGGCGAGGCGTTCGCCGGACTCTCGCTCACCCACGACCCAGCCCGAGACGTCCTCGAGTTCGAACGCGCCGATGGGCGCCCACTCGCACTGGTGCCACTCGGCATCGTCCCGGCGTGGACGTTCGACGGTCCGGTCGGGCTCCTCCTGGCGCTGCTCGACCCATGGGTGGACGGGTCGCAGATCACCCGTGAGGCGAACCCGCTGCACCGCGCCCGACGTGCGCACACGGCCGAGCGGATCCCTCGCCTCGCGACCGGAACCGTCGTCATGCGTCGCGCGACGTGGCGGATCCCGATCGAGTTGGTCCCGGCCAGGGGCACAACGAGTCCCGGCGAGTTCCTCGTCGCGTTGCACGAGTGGCGGACCGCGGTCGGGATGCCGGACGAGGTGTTCGTCCGCGTCCACGGAGACGACGCCTTCGACGCCGCGACGAGGAAGCCGATGTGGCTGCGCTTCAGCAGCTGGTACGCGGTCAGCGCCGTTTGGGCGCTGCTGCCAGGACGCCACACCCTCGAGGTCCAGGAATGTCTCCCCCCTCGTTCCGCTACGGAACATGCCACGGAGTCGGTCATCACGCTCCGCTGGCCACGAGATGAGCGCACGCTTGCGACCACGAGCCGCCAGTACGAGGAGGTGCTGACGCCGTGAGCACGACTTGGACCTATTGGAAGATCGATGCGCCGGCGGGGACGGTGGATCACCTGATCCTCCGTCTGCAGCACGTGGTCGACACGATGATCGGGCCCGGGGCGAATTGGCACTTCTTGCGGTACGTCGACCATTCCGGTCCGCACGTCCGGTTCCGCGTGTGCACCACGTCGGATCTCGCCGATCGCCTCCACCTCGCTCGGCTCGAACTCGGACACCCGGTCCGACCGGAGCTGTACGAGCCCGAGACCGGGAAGTGGGGCACCACCGTCGGGGTCACCGCAGCGGAACGGGTGTTCAACGCCTCCAGCCGTCTTGCCGTCGAAGCGCTCCGGTCCGGTTGCCTCGCGCCCGCGGCACAGCAGGTGTTCACCCGCGCCGCAGAGCAGTTGGTACCGGACGTCCGGACCCGGGTCACGGTGCTGCGCACGCACGCTGCGTGGTGGCTCGGAGCCACCAGCCCGAGCAGCGAACGCGTCGATGCCGCCCTCGCGAGTGTCCGCCGGGTCGCGGCGGTTCCTGATGACCGGACCCTGGGTCGAGACGGAACCCCGAACGACCTCGGTCATCTCGTCGAACAGTTCATCCGTGCACTCGAGGACGCGATGCGCAGCCCGGGAACCGGACATCCCGCCACCTACCACTTTCATCAGCACCTCCACCTCACGATGAACCGGCTCGGGCTCGATCCGGCGGGAGAAGCCCGAGCGGCCCTCCTGGAAGTCGCTCGACTCGAAGCGACCGCCGAGGGATCGAGATGAACGCTTCGCTCACCGCCACTGCGCTCGATGTCGCAACGCAGAACGACGCCCAGTTCAGGATCCCGACGGTTCCTCGAGTCGTCACCGCAGTCCCGACTGCGTGGCTACCGGACGCATTCGTGATCGACGGTGTCGTCTCGCGGCGTGTCCTCCGCGGGCGGACGGTGCAGCGGCTGCTGCCGGACCTCCTGCCGCTCATCGACGGCACGAGGACGTGGCATGAGCTCGCCGCAGCCGTCGAGGTGCCCGAAGCGACCATCCGCCAGGTACTCGGCATCCTGTACTCGGCTGGGCTCCTCGAAGACGGCGCAGCCGCGGCACCGGGGACGGGATCGTCCCTCCTCGATTTCCTCAGCAGAACGGTCGACGCGACCCGGTACCACCGGTCGGGCCACGAAGCCGCAGCGGCATTGCGGTCGGGAGTGGTCGCCGTGCTCTGCGACGACGACGACCTCGGTGACGCGGTTCGGACCGCACTCCGGAGCAGCGAGGTGCCCGTGGGATCCCCGCACGAGGTCGTCGAGTCCGCGCAGGGTCTGATCGTCGCCCTGTCGACCGGTTCCCGAACCCAGGCGTCGGACCGGTTGGCCGCCTACCGAGACGTGGGCATCCCGGTCCTCCCGGTCACGCTCCAGCCCGGAACGGCCACCCTCGGACCTGTCAGCTACCCGGACCACAACCCGTGCCCCGACTGTACGTCGCACGGGTTGCGAGGAACAGGGCGTGGGAGCGGCGGGGTCAGCAGGGACGGCGGTCTGCACGTGCGTGACCTGCTCCCGGCGTTCATCGCACACGAAGTCGTCCTCCTCCTCGCGGGAGTCGGAACGGCCCGCACCATCTCCGAAGCGATCGTCATGGACGAGGCTCCGCTCCGGACGAGCTTCGAGTTCGTCACGCGCCGCCCAGGATGCGTGTCCTGCGGCACCGGAGGCACGGAGACGGGTTCGTCCGCCTTCGCATACGAGGAGTCGGTGGCGTTCCCACCGGCGCGGCTGACGAAGCCCAGGACCCATCAACAGCACTTCGAACCCGCGAACATCGCCTTGTCGATGGAGCAACGCCACCACGACGGGCTGAGGCTCGCATTGCCTGCCGACGTCGACGCCGGTCACGACACGAGTGTCGCGGCCGCGGTCGCCCAGACCCTCGCGACCGCATTCGCACTGAAGCCGCCAGCGTTCGCGCCAGAGGGCAAGGTCCGCCGATGGTCGCCGACCGGCGGGAACCTCGGCTCCCCGCAGGCGTACTTCACCACTCGCGGCGTCCCCGGCCTGCCAGACGGACGATGGATGTACCGCGGAGACGAGTACGCCGCCTACCGGGTGGCCGAGCCCGGCGCCGGGCCGAGCGGCGTGGAACTCGTCATCGTGGCCGAGTTGTACCGCGTCTGGAAGAAGTACAACACCTTCGCGTATCGCATCGCGGCGCTCGACGCCGGGGTCGCGCTGTCGCACGTTGCGATCGCAGCAGCCGTGCTCGGCCTTCCGGTCAGGAACGAGTTCGGTTGGAACGCGATCCAGTTGGAGCGGGATTACCTGCTCGACGCCAACGAGCAGATGGTCGTCGGCATGGTGAGGATCGGATCGCCGTCATGATCGACCGCATCAGCATCGTCCGCGACCTCCGAGCGGAAGCGGACGCGGCCGCGCAGGACGCCGCGGCAGCGCGCCATCCCGGGGAGCGGCTCCAGCGAGCGGAACAGCTTCGCGGTGCCATGCGGCATCGATCCGCCGAGACCCACTTCGCTGCGGACCCCATCCCGTTGGCGCACGTCGTCGCCGCGCTGGACGCGATGGCAGCGATCGACAGGACGCTCTGGGGCGACGTGGCGGAGGACTTGCCGCTTCGGGCACTGGTCGCCTGTCGTCATGTCACCGATCTGCAGCCCGGACTGCTGGAACACCGCGGGGGTCGGTTCAGGCGGATCCAGACGGACGGAGGAGCCCTCCGGATGCGGGAGATGGTGCTTCAGCCAGAGTTCGCGGATGCCGCGGCGATCCTGCTCGCGGTCGGCGATCTCGAGGGCATGAGTCGCCGGTTCGGCGCCCACGGGCACCGCATGCTCCTGAGCAGGGGAGGAGCGGCATGTGAAGCCGCGTGGTTGGCGGCGGTGAGCGCAGGACTGACCGGCAGCATCTTCGCGGGCTTCCTGCCGAGCGCATTACGAGCGACGGCCGGCATCGACGGTAATCGAGAGCTCCAGCTGCTCGCGCTGGCAATCGGAGCGCCGCGATGACGGAGCACCCCCGCCACCGGCTCGTCGCGGAGTTGATGCATCCGCTCCGGCTGTCGATCGTGGCCAAGATCGTCGGCAACCACAGCATCGCGTTCCGAGACCTCCGTGACGTCCTGGATGTGTCCGACTCGACGCTCAGCAAGCAATGCGCGATCCTCGAAGCAGCAGGCGTCCTCACCGTCACGAAGGCGTTCGTCGGCAAGACACCACGGACGCGATTCAGCTTGAGCGCGGAGGGGGAGACCCAGTGGGCAGGGCACCGCGCCGCGCTCTGCGAGCTGATCGGAGTCGAAGCCGGACCGCTGTGATCGGCGACGTCCTGCCGGGGTGGCGTGTGCCGCGTCGATCGTCCGTGTCGACAGGCTCCACGCGTCGGGAGCGACCCGACGTGCCGTGAATCGCCGGTCGCGACGCCGCCACTTCGGGGGTACGCGAGGACTCCTCGCGACCCCTATGCTGACGCTGATCGGTGGATCCGGTCGCAGCGCCGCGGACCCGAACCCGGCGGCGCACGGAGGGGAACATGCGCAAGCGCGCCATCACCATCGGCCTCGTGCTCACGGCGGTCGCGGTCGCCGGGGTGGGCAACGCCACCGCCGCCGAGGCAGCCACCACCAAGTACGCCAACTGCACCGCGGTGCACAAGGTCTACTCGGGCGGCATCGCCAAGACCTCGGTGACGTACAACACGGTGCACCACACCAACGGCACGGTCGAGCACCGCAAGCTCAAGGGCACCGTCAAGAAGGACAACGCCCTGTACTCGGCGAACAGCAAGCTCGACGCCGACAAGGACGGGATCGCCTGCGAGGCGGACTGACCCGGCGCGGCGGCCGCGCCAGCGGGATGAGCCGCGGAACGGACCAGGAGCCGCGCATCGCCCCGGTTCACAGTCCGTTCCGCGGCTCATCGACGTCGGTGCGACGTCGGTGCGCGTCGGTGCGACGTCGGTGCGACGCCGCGCGACGGCGGAGGCGGTGCGCCGCCTCAGACGAGGATCGCGTCGTGCGGCAGCAGCGCGTGCACGCCCCACGTCTGGTTCGCGATCTGGGTGACCCGCATGTTGACGGCGACACTCGCCATCGCCAGGGCCTGCGCGCGGGTGACGTCGTGCAGCGCAGCGATCCAGTCGACCATGGCGTTCAGGGCCGTGGCGGTCGCCGCGTTGAGGTCGGCGTCGAACCCGAAGGTGATCCGACCCGCCGGGGTGTCGGCGTGGACGCCCGGGACCGGTGGCGTGTCGAGCAGGGACAGCGTCATCGTCGTCGTCATGTCGCACTCGACGGCGGTGCCCGAGACCTCGCCGTCGCCCTGCGCCGCGTGGCCGTCGCCGACGAACAGGAGCGCGTCCGGCACGGTGACCGGGAGGTACAGCGTCGCGCCTGCGACGAGCTCGCGGCAGTCGATGTTCCCGCCGCCGACGGGCCGCGGCGGGATGGTCGAGTGCTCGCCGGTCGGCTCGGGAGGCACGCCCACGACGCCGAGGAACGGTGCGGTGCGGACGCCCAGGCCGAGCTGGTTCCGTGCCACGCCGGCCTCGGCGTCGATGTCCCAGAGCAGCGGCCCCCGCGTCGCGGTGTCGGCGAGACCGAGGGCCCGGTTCAGCTCGTTGTCGACGCCGCCCGAGCCGGTGTAGCCCCAGGTCCCGGGGACCAGAGCGTCGAACCGCACGGCGAGCACCTGCCCGGGCAGCGCGCCGGTGAGCGCGACGGGGCCGACGAGGCAGTGGCCGCGGCGGCTCGTGATGAGTGTCGGGACCTCCTGGCCCGGCTCCTGCTGCCGTTCGAGGTACCCGGCCGCGCTCAGCGTGCGGACGGTGACGGTGTCGCCGGGGGACGCCCGCAGGACGGGCGCGCGCTCCGCCGTGAAGACGTCGATCGCCGTGTCGGTCGTGGGCTCGAGAACGTGGTCCGCCATGCACCGATCCTGCCACCGAGAGGGGTACAGGACGGCGCCCGCCGTCGCGGAGGGGGCTGCCATCGGCCCGAGGTAGCATTCCCGGACACGTCCTACGAGCCTGGAGGTCCGGCTTGCCACACAGCGCTGACGTCGCCGATCCGGGCGGGGCGGGGGCATCGTTCCCGGTCGACGAGATCCGCTCCGCGGGCGACGCGATCGTGCGTGCGGTGGGCACGGTCGTGGACGGCAAGACCGAGGCGATCCGCACCGCGCTGACGGTCATGCTGGCCGAGGGGCACCTGCTCGTGGAGGACGTCCCGGGTGTCGGCAAGACCGTGCTCGCGAAGGCCCTCGCGGCCACGGTCGGTGGGTCGGTGAGCCGCATCCAGTTCACGAGCGACATGCTGCCGTCCGACGTGACGGGCGTGAACATCTACGACCAGGCGTCCGGGTCCTTCCGGTTCGCCCCCGGGCCCGTGTTCGCGAACGTGGTCATCGGCGACGAGATCAACCGGACGAGCCCCAAGACCCAGTCCGCCCTGCTCGAGGCCATGGCGGAGTCGCAGGTCACGGTCGACGGCGTGACACGGCCCCTCGAGTCGCCGTTCATGATCGTCGCGACGCAGAACCCCATCGACATGGAGGGCACGTACCCACTGCCCGAGGCACAGCGTGACCGCTTCATGGCCCGTATCACGATGGGCTACCCGAGCCTCGACGCCGAACGCGAGATGCTCCGCAGCCGTGGCGTCGGCGACCCGATGTCGGCACTGCGGCCCATCGTCGACGTCGCGACCCTCGCGGCGATGATCCGAGCCGTGCACGCCGTGCACGTCGCGCCCGACGTCGAGGGCTACGTCGTCGACATCGTCCGCTCGACCCGGAGGCACCCGGACCTGCTGCTCGGTGCGAGTCCGCGGTCGACCCTGCACCTCGCCGGTGCCGCACGCGCTCGCGCCGCGCTCGAGGGTCGTCCGTTCGTCACCCCCGACGACGTCGCCGCGCTCGCCCCGGTCGTGCTCGCGCACCGCCTCGTGCCCGTCGCCCGGAACCTCGGCGGCGGTGCCGAGGACGCCGCTCGTGACGTCGTCGTCCGTATCGTCGCCGACACGGCGGTGCCGTTCGGCGCCGCGGCCGTGCGGTCCTGATGCCCGGGACCCGCCGCGGTCGGGTCGCCCTGCCGCGGCCGACCTCGCGCGGGTGGACCACGGTCGCGGTGGGCATCGGTCTGGTCGGGGCCGGGCTCGTGGCGACGACGAGCCTCGCGGTGACGGCCGGGCTCCTCGTCCTCGTGCTCGTCGTCCTCGGCGCCGTCGTCGCGATGGTCGCCGCCGGACCGATCCGGGCGACGCGGCAGGTCCCGCGTACGACGATCGAGGCCGGTGCCGTGTTCCGCGCCACGCTGCTGGTCGAGGGTCGGCAGCGGGCGCTCGGCGTCGTGCGGGTGCTCGTGCGTGACCGCCTCGACGACCACTTCGCATCGGCAGGGGACCTCGAGGCCCTCGTCGACGTCGGGTCGGGTCGTCCCCCAGCGCGGCTCACCGTCGAGGCCATCGCCGCGCGCCGCGGTCGTCCCCGGTTGGGTCCGGGGACGGTCCGTGTCGCCGACCCGTTCGGACTCGTCCACGTCGACCGGGTCGTCGTGGCGGCGCAGGAGATCGTCGTCGTGCCCCGCACCACGGTGCTCGGCGCGATCGAGACCGGCGTGCTCTCGGGCGCGGTCTCGGCCGAGGCCGGACGAACCGGCCAGGGCGGGTCCGCGGACGACAGCGAACTCCGGCCCTACCGACCGGGCGATCCCATCCGCCGCGTGCACTGGGGGCAGAGCGCCAAGCGCGGCGAACTCCACGTCCGGCAGACCGCACAGGCCCAGCCGCCCGAGGCGACCGTCCTGCTCGACGTGCGCCGCGCCTCCTACCAGGAGCTCGGCCGCGACCCGTTCGCCGAGCTGTCCGACATGGCCGGGGACGCCGCGTTCGAGCACGCGGTCGTCGTCGCCGCGAGCGTCGCACGGGTGCTCGCCGCGCGGACGTCCCGCGTCGCCCTCGTCACCGCGGACGACGTCCAGCCGTCGCCCGCGGGGGACCTGGCGTCCGTGCTCGTCGGACTCGCCGACGTCACGCTGCGCTCCGACGCGCGCCCGGTGGCCGAGGTCCTGCCCGAGGTCCGTGCCGTCGACGTGCACGGCATGACCGCGGTCGTCACGGGCCAGTGCACGGCGGAGCAGGCGTCCGAGCTCGTCGCCCGCACGCCCGCGGCCTCGCGCGGGCTCCTCGTGGCGATCACGCCACCGGACGCCGCCGCTCGCGGGGTCCTCGACCGTGCCGGATGGCGCATCCTCGTGGTTCCCGTGGGCGGAAGTGCCCGATGACCGACACCGCCCGTCGCCCGGTCACGGGCCGTGACGTCCTCGAGCGGGACGACCGCACCGACGAGGACCCGGGCACGCCGAGCCGCATGCTCGTGGCCGCCGCGGCGCTGCCCGTGGTCGTGGCGTCGCTCGCCGTCCGCCCGCTCGTGCAGGGGATCGCGTGGTGGGTCTCCGCGCTCGTCGTCACCGCCCTGCTCGTGGGCGTGATGCTCGCCGTCCGCACCCGCCCGCGGTGGGCCCGCTTCGTCGCGCTCGTCGTCACCCTCGTCGGCGGCTCATGCGCGCTGGCGATCCTCGACGGCACGGAGCCGCTCGGGTGGCTCGACCGCAGCGGCGCGCTCGGGCAGGCGCTGCTCGCGATCAAGGTGAACCCCGCGCCGCTCCCCGAGACCGACGCGGTGCAGCTCGTCGTGTCCGTGACGCTCGTCTGGACCGCCGGCGTCGCCCTGTTCGTCGCGGTCATCGCGCCCACGGCCGCCCTCGCCGCCGTGCCCGCGTTCGTCGCACTCGTCGTCCCGGGGATCGTGACGGGAACGGCGCCGAGCGTGGTGCTCGTCGTGCTCACGGGCATGGCGTTCCTGCTCGTCCTCTGGTTGTCGGTCCGGCCCGTGCAGCAGGCGTTCCCGGCGATGGTGATCGGCGCGGTCGCCCTCGTCGTCGCGGTGGGCCTGCCGACCGTCGTCCCGATCGACGCCAGCTGGCTGTCGGGGGTCACGGGCGCGATCCAGGCCCCGATCAACCCCGGGCGCCCCGGCACCCTCCTCAAACTCGGTGACGACCTGCGGCGTCCGAGCGAGATCGAGGTGTTCCGCTACCGGACGACGACGGGGGTGCCGGAGTACCTCAAGCTCGCGGACCTCGACGAGTTCGGCACGGGCGACTGGGTGCCCTCGGTGGTCGATGCCAGCACCGCCCCGAGCGCCGACCAGGGCCAGTTCGCCACCGGGGTGAACCCGCGGGTCGCCAGCCGCGAGGACGTCCAGGTCCGGGTCACCGGGCTGTCGAGCCAGTACCTGCCGCTGCCGTCGGGTGCGGTCGGGATCCAGTCCCGGTCGACCGCGCTCGACCTCACCCAGTGGCGGTGGATGGGGCGGTCGAACACCGTCCGGTCCACCGGGCAGACGACCCGCCGCGGCGACGTCTACCAGGCGTACGGGGTCGCGACGTTCGCCAACCCCTACCTCGACGCGATCGCCCAGCACGGTCGCTTCGGCATGATCGCGAGTGGCGACTGGAACCGTCCGACGTCCGCCCAGCTCCGCACCGACCTCCAGCTGCCGCGCAACCTCCCCGGGAGCATCCGCACCGCCGCCGAGCGCGTCGCCGGGACGGCGGGTGACCAGTACGAGCAGGCACGCGCACTCGAGTCGTGGTTCCGGAGCGGCCGCTTCACCTACTCCGAGACGGCGCCCGTCGAGCAGGGGTACGACGGCGACAGCATGGACGTCCTCGCGAAGTTCCTGCAGGTGCGGGCCGGGTACTGCGTGCACTTCGCCTCGGCGATGGCGGTCATGGCCCGGGTGCTCGGGATCCCGTCGCGCATCGCGGTCGGGTACCGGCCGGGCGGCACGCAGAAGGACGGCGAGTACGTCGTCTCGAACCGGCAGCTGCACTCGTGGCCCGAGTTGTACATCAAGGGTGCCGGCTGGGTGGGCTTCGAGCCGACGCCGGTCGCACAGGACCAGTCGGACGCCGAGCTGCCCGCCACCGCGTCGCCGACCTCGCTCCCGACGGTCACGCCCCTCCGCTCCGCGCCCGCGAACCAGCCGACCGCGCAGCCCTCGTCGGCGTCGCCGACGCCGGATGCTGCGTCCGGCGCTGGCACGGGCGGACCGGACGGCGGCTCGGCGACGTGGGAGATCGCCCTCGCGGTCCTCGTGGCGCTCGGTGCGCTGGTCGGGCCGGGACTGTTCCGCACCCTCCGCCGTCGTCGACGTCTCGGACTGGTCCAGACCGGTCGCGATCCCGCCGCCAACGCCTGGCGCGAGGTGATCGACGACGTCGCGGACCACGGGTTCACGCCGGCGACGGTGCCGCCGGACGATCCCGCGCTCGCGGCCCGGACGGCCCGAGCGGTGCTGACGCGCCTGGGTGCCACCCTGCCGCCGGCGACGCTGACGCCGCTGGGGACGGTGGTCGACGCGCTCGACCGCGAGCGCTACGCACGACCGGGTACCGCACCGGTCGACCAGGACCGGTTGCGGGACGCCGTTCGGGAGGTCCGGGTCGGGCTCGACGCAGCCGTGTCACCCTGGCGCCGGGTGCTGTCCCGGGTGTGGCCGCCGTCTCTCGCGCCGTCGAGAGCGTGGACCGGTCGCGGGCGCCGACATGCCGCACCGCAGGCGCCGCGACCCGCCGAGTAGGTCCCGTCGCGACCCGCCGAGGAGGTCCCGTCGCGACCCGCCGAGGAGGTCCCCGCCGCGCTGCTGAGGACGTGCTGCAACCGACCCCGAGGCGGTGTCCCGGCCCGCCGCCGAGTAGACAGGACGGGTGGACGGACTCGAGCTCGCCGTCGTGCTCGGCGCGACCATCCTCGTCGGGGGCGTGGTCGCCCAACGCATCCGCGTCGCGGCGCCGCTCGTCCTCCTGGTGCTCGGCGCGGGGGTCGGGTTCCTGCCGGGGCTCGGCGGCGTGCGGCTGCCGTCCGAAGCGGTGCTGCTGCTGTTCCTCCCCGCACTCCTGTACTGGGAGTCCCTCAACACGTCACTGCGCGAGATCCGGAGCAACCTGCGCACGATCGCGCTGCTCGCGGTGGGTCTCGTGTTCGCCACGGCCGCGGTGGTCGCGGTCGTCGCACACCTGCTCGGGCTGACCTGGGCGCTGTCGATCACGCTCGGCGCGGTCCTCGCCCCGACCGACGCCACGGCGGTCGCTGCGGTGGCCGCGCGGTTGCCCCGGCGGCTCATCACGACGCTGCGGGCCGAGAGCCTCGTCAACGACGGCACCGCGCTCGTCCTCTACTCGGTCGCCGTGGGCGCCGTGGTGAGCGGGCAGGACATCGACGTGTGGGGCGCGGTCGTGCGGTTCTTCGCCTCGTACGGGTTCGGCATCGCGATCGGCCTGGCGGTCGGTCTCATCGTCTACTGGGTGCGGCGGTACCTCGACAACCGGCTGCTCGAGAACACGCTCAGCGTGCTCACCCCGTTCCTCGCGTACCTGCCCGCCGAGCTGTTCGGCGTCTCCGGGGTCGTCTCGGTGGTCACGGCGGGGTTGCTCCTGACGCAGATCGGGCACCGCGTCATCAGTGCGCACGCGCGGATCCAGGGGTACGGCTTCTGGCAGGTCACGTCCTACCTGCTCAACGGCGCGCTGTTCGTGCTCGTCGGACTCGACTTCCACCCGACGCTCCTCGCCGTGCTCCACGACGACTGGGTGACGGCACTCGCGCTCGGGCTCGGGAGCACCGCCGCGGTGATCGGCATGCGGTTCCTCTGGGTCAACACGACCCCGTACGCGAGCCGGTTGCTCGACCGGCGGGCGGGGGAGCGCGACCGGCACCTGCACTTCCGGGAGCGCATGCCGATCGCGTGGGCCGGGTTCCGGGGTGCGGTGTCCCTCGCGGCCGCGCTCGGTGTCCCGCGCGCCATGTCCGAAGGGAGCCCGGTCCACGACCGCGACCTCGTCATCGCGGCGACGTTCGTCGTCATCCTCGTGACGCTCGTGGTCGAGGGACTCACGATGCCCGTGATCGTGCGATGGGCACGCCTGCCCGAGGATCCCGAGGAGCAACGGGAGGAGATCGAGGCAGAGCGGGCGGCCCTGCAGGGGGCGCTCGATTCGCTCGACGACGTCGCGAGCCGGCTCGAGTCGCCCGAGGAGGTCCGCGAGGACCTGCGCGCCGACTACGGGCGCCGCCTCGAGCGGCTGCGGCGCGATGCGGAGGCCGCCGAGGGCGACGCCGCGGCGGCGAGTCGGGCGGCGGCGGACGCCGGGGTGACCGTGTCCGCCGCGGTGATCGGCGGCACGGGCGGATCGGCCGGCGAAGCCATGGCTGCAGGTGCCGACGGCCCCGACGCGGAGGACCCGATCGGCGGGGCTGCTGAGGATGCGACGGACGGCGAGCCCGACGAGATCCAGCTCGAACGGGAGGCCGAGCAGGCCGACATCGCGCTGCGGCTCGCGCTGCTCGAAGCGAAGCGGACGGCCGTCGACGACCTCCGACGCTCCCGGGCCATCGACGACGCGGTGATGCGGCGCGTGCAGGGCCGGTTCGACGTCGAGGAGCTCCGCCTCGCCGCGATCAGCGAGGACGACTGAACCGAGCCCGAGCAGGTGGCGGCGGACCGGGACGGCGGGCGACGGCCCTCCGGCGGATCCCCACCGCTCGGGGTGAGGCCGCGGGTGACGCGACGGGCGCGGACCGGTGGTGCCGTGCCTCCTGGCGGATGCGGCGCCCCGCGGTCCCGGCAGCATGCCCGGAACGCCGAGGAGGACCGCCATGCCCACGATCACCTGCGTCATGCCTGCCCGGAACGCGGCCGGCACGGTCGGCACGGCCGTGCGGACGGTCCTCCGCGCGCTCCCCGAGGACGGCGAGCTCCTGGTGCGCGACGACGGCAGCACGGACGACACGCTCGGGGTGCTCGAGCGGATGCGGGACGCCCGGCTCCGCGTCCTGGTCGGGCCGAGCGTCGGGATCGCCGCCGGCATGAACACCCTGCTCGACGAGGTCACGGCGCCCGTCGTCGCACGCATGGACGCGGACGACGTGTGCGCGCCGTTCCGGTTCCGGCGGCAGCTCGCCCTGCTGCGGTCCGCGGACCTCGTGTTCGCGCCCGCGGTCGACTGGCTCCCCGGCACACCCGTCGCGCGCCCGCAACCGCTCCGGCGACTGTCCGCTGCGGCGGCGCCGTTCGCGCTGCTGCTCGAGAACCCCTTCATGAACCCGACGATGACCGCGCGCACCCGGGTGATCCGAGACCTCGGCGGATGCCGATCCGTCGCGTCCGAGGACTACGACCTCTGGCTCCGCGCTGCCGGTGCGGGGCTCCGGCTCGTGCGGGACCGGGTCCCGGCGGTCCTCTACCGACGCCACCCCGGCCAGATCACGGCACAGTCGTGGTGGCGGGCCGCCCGCGCGGACACCGAGCTCGTCCACGAGGCGTTCGACGCGCTCGCGCTCGCGACCGTCGGGTTCCGTCCCTCGTGGTTCGCGTGGCGTCGGGCCGGACTGCCGGCGGGTGGGGCGCCGGACGGGATCGGCGAGGAGCTGCGGCGGTTCCGGGGCGCGGTGGCGGTCCTCCCGGCCGGACAGCGGCGGCCGCTGCTCCGCCGGGTCGCGCTCATGGAGCGGCGGGCGTTGCTGCGCTGACGGCGACGGCCGTCAGGGGTGTTCGGGAGGCCCGTCCGAGGTCGCGGAGGCCGGCCCGTCCTGGTCGTCGCGCTCGCGGCCGCGTCGGGACCGGCGCAGGAGCCGCATGCGCTCGGGCCGCCGACCCCGGCGGAAGAGCGTCGCGAGCGCGGACTGCGGCTGCCAGTCGCGGCCGTTCGGCAGCCCCCAGCCGTACCGGACGGCGCCGAGCCGGAGCAGGAGCGACAGCAGGATCGCGACGACGATGCCGATCGTCGGGACGTGCAAGGCCGACGCGACGACCATGACGATCGACGCGGCCACGGCGACGGACGCGTAGAGGGCGTTCCCGCCGAGCACCGCGGGCACCCGCCGGAGCAGGAGGTCACGGGCCGCACCGCCCCCGACCGCGGTCACGGTGCCCATGATGATCGCCGGACCCCAGCCCAGGTGCGCGTCGAACGTCCGCTGCACGCCGACCACGGCCCAGAACCCGATGACGGCTGCGTCGAGCACCGTGAACAGGCGGTCCCACGCCCGCTCCGAGATCGAGACGAAGAACGCCACGAGCGCTCCGACGAGCGCCACCGGGACGTACAGCGGGTCGGTCAGCGCGACCGGCGGGCCGTCCTGGAGCAGGACGTCGCGGAGGATCCCGCCGCCGAGCCCCGAGACGAACCCGACCACGAGGAACCCGAACAGGTCGAAGTCCATCTCGCGCGCGAGCGACCCGCCGAGCAGCGCGGACGCGAACACCCCCGCGAGGTCGAGGACGTTCGTCACGGTCGCGAGCGCGTGCGCGGGGACGACCAGTGCGTCAGCGGAGGAGAACTGCACCGGTCCATCTTCGCGGTTCGGGCCGGGCCGTGGACGACGCCCTTGCTCTTAGGTTAGCCTTACCTCCGTTCCACTCCGCGGGGTCGTCGCCCCTCACCCCACCGGGATCCCACTCCATGCTCGCCACGCTCGTCATCGGCCTCCGCGAAGGCCTCGAAGCGACCCTCATCGTCGGGATCATCGCCGCGTTCCTCCGCCGCGGTCGCATCTCGCTCGTGCCGATGTGGGGCGGGATCGCCCTCGCCGTCGTGCTCAGCGTCGCCGTCGGCGTCGGGCTCGAGGCGTTCGAGCAGGCGCTCCCGCAGTCCGAGCAAGAGGCGATGGAGTCCGTCATCGGCGCCGTCGCCGTCGTGTTCGTCACCGGGATGATCATCTGGATGCGGACGCACGCCCGCGACCTCAAGGGCGACCTCGAGGCGAGCACAGCCGCGGCCGTCGGTCGCGGCACCGCCTGGGCGCTCGCGGGCATGGCGTTCCTCGCCGTCCTCAAGGAGGGCTTCGAGACCTCCGTGTTCCTGCTCGCCACGTTCCAGGCCGCGAGTTCGGCGGGCACCGCGGCGCTCGGCGCCGTGATCGGCGTGCTCGTCGCCGTGCTCATCGGCTGGGGGATCTCCACGGGCGGGGTCCGGCTCGACCTCCGGCGGTTCTTCACCGGCACCGGCGTGTTCCTGGTCTTCGTGGCGGCAGGGCTCGTGCTCACCGCACTCCGGACCGCGCACGAGGCCGGCTGGGTGACGATCGGGCAGCAGCGCACCGTCGACCTGTCCTGGCTCGCGCCGACCGGGTCCGTGCAGGCCGCCCTCGTCACCGGCGTGCTCGGGATCCCGGCGGACCCCCGCGTCGTCGAGGTCGTCGGCTGGGTCGGCTACCTCGTCCCCGTGCTCGTCGTGAGCCTCTGGCCGCGGTCCCTCCGCCCGTCGCCGGCTCGCGTCCCGCGGGTGCGCGTCGTCGTCGCCGCGGGCCTCGCCGTCGCGGCGGTCGCGCTCGCGGTGGCCGTCCCCACCGGCCGGGAGGCCCTGCCCACCTCCGCCACCCTCGCCACCGGTGCCGCGGACCCGCACCCCACCACGCGGCACACCGCGACGGCGACCGTCGACGGTGCCAGCGCGACCCTCGTCGTCCGCGCCGGCGACACCGTGCAGCGCGCCCGTTTCTCCTCCGCCGACCACACGACCACCACGCACGCCGGCGTCACCGCCGACCGCTGGCGCGCCACCACGCGCGTCCCGAGCACCGGCCGACCCGCGACGCTGACCCTCGACCAGCTCACCGACCTGTTCGGACGCGTGCCCGTCGGCATCTCGCCCGCGCAGCAGCCCGGCCCGTTCACCGCGCACTGGACCTCGACCGCGACCCGGACGCTCTGGACCGTCGACGGCGGCCTCCTCGACGCGCGCCGGACCGAGCGTGCCGTCCTCACCGTGTCCGGCGGCGGCCTGCCGAGCAGCCGGACCTACTCGTTCGACGCCACCGCCTGGGCGGTCCCGGCCACCCACGTGGCCGCCGCGGGCGAGGCGGTGGCGAGCGGCGCCTCCGCGGGCCGCGAAGCGCTCCTCTGGAAGGCGTGGCTGCCCATCGCGCTCGCGATCGCCGCGATCGCCCAGGCCCTGCTCGCCCTGCGGGACCGCCGCCGACTCGGGGCGGCGACCCGTTCCTCCCGACCGACCACCACGACCCCCGTCGCCGACCGGCACGGGGCGACCAGCAGGAAGACCGCCGATGCCGTTCGCTGACCGCCGCACCCGATCCGTCCTCGTCCTCGGAGCGACCCTCGCCGCCGCAGCCCTCGCGCTGACCGGCTGCTCGACCGCGTCGTCCTCCGCCGAGGACGCCGCGACGCCGTCCGGCGCGGTGCACCGGGTGGCCGTGACCCTGACGAACGACGGCTCGGACAAGTGCGCCGTGTCGACGACCTCGGTGCCCGCCGGACCGGTGACGTTCACGGTGCGGAACACCTCGTCGACCGCGATCACCGAGGTCGAGCTCCTGCAGGACCAGAAGATCCTCGGCGAGAAGGAGAACCTGGCTCCCGGACTCGACCCGGTCAAGTTCACCGTGACGCTCGGCGGCGGCAAGTACCAGGTGTACTGCCCCGGGGCGACCAAGGAGCTCACGACCTTCACCGTCACCGGCAAGGCCGCATCGACGGCGAACAGCAGCGCCGGCACCCTCCTCCGACAGGGCGCCAAGGGCTACGGCGACTACGTCGACGCCCAGGTCAGCGACATGGTGACCGCCGTGCGGCAGCTGCAGGAGGACGTCGACGCGGGGGACCTCGCCGCCGCGAAGACGGACTACGCGAACGCGCGCCCGTACTACGAGCACGTCGAGAGCGACGTCGACGGGTTCGTCAAGAAGGGCCACAAGGCGACCGACAACGCTGGGAACCTCGACTACCTCGTCGACATGCGCGCCTCGAACCTCGACCCGTCGGTCGGATGGCACGGGTTCCACGCCGTGGAGCGCGATCTGTTCCAGGGCGGCGCCATCACCGCGAGCACGAAGCAGCTCGCGGCCGAGCTCACCGAGAACGTCACCCTGCTCGACAAGCTCGTCCCGACGCTCACCTACAAGCCCGAGGACCTCGCCAACGGCGCGGCCGGCCTGCTCGAAGAGGTCCAGTCCGAGAAGATCACCGGCGAGGAGGAGGGCTTCAGCCACATCGACCTCGTCGACCTGGCGGCGAACGTCGAGGGTGCGCGGCAGGCGTTCGCGTACCTCAAGCCCGGCCTGCAGAAGCTCGACCCGTCGATCACGAAGCAGATCGCGACCCAGTTCGACAGCGTCGACACGCTCATGGACGGCTACCGGGACGGCACCGCCCTCGGCGGTTTCCGCACCTACGACGCCGCCACCCGCACCGCCGACGCGAACACGATCTCGCAGACGATCCAGGCCCTGCAGGACCCGCTGTCCCGGCTCGCCGAGAAGGTCGCCACCGCGTGAGCCGAGAGCAGGAGCAGATGCGCGGGGCGTCGTCTCGTCCGTCGGTGTCGCGCCGCGGACTCATCGGCGGACTCGCAGCCGCGGGAGCAGGTGTCGGTGCGCTCGCGGGCATCGGTGGCAGCCTCGCCGCGGGAGCCGCCGGACATGCCCCCGACGACGAGTCCATCGACCTGTCGCGGACCCACCCGTTCTACGCCACGGCGGCGCGGCAGCCGCAGGGCGGCATCCGCACCGAGCCGCAGCGGTACTGCGTCTTCATGACGTTCGACATGGCGTCGACCCTGGCGACGGACCTGCAGGTCCTGCTCGCCCGGTGGTCCGCCGCCATCGCGCAACTGCAGTCCGGCGGCACCATCGGCACCGTGGTCCCCGCGCACGCCGACGGCGTCGGTGCCGACACCGGGGAGGCCCTCGACCTCGGCCCGGCATCGCTCACCGTCACCGTCGGGCTCGGCCCCGGGCTGTTCGACGAGCGGTTCGGCCTGGCGGCCCACAAGCCCGCCGCGCTCGCCCAGATCCCCGCGCTGCCGAGCGACGCCCTCGACCCCGCCCTGAGCGGTGGTGACCTGTCCCTGCAGGCGTGCGCCGACGACCCCCAGGTCGCCTACCACGCGATCCGCGACCTCGCCCGCATGGCCCGTGGCACCGCGACCGTGCGCTGGACCGTGCTCGGGTTCGGGCGTGCGTCGGCCGGAGCGAACCAGACCACCCCCCGGAACCTCATGGGGTTCAAGGACGGCACGCGGAACATCACCACCGACGAGGACTACGAGCGCTTCGTGCGGCTCGGGGACGACGCGGACTGGATGGCGGGCGGCACCTACCAGGTCACGCGGAAGATCCAGATGAACATCGAGATCTGGGACGCCGACGTGATCAGCGACCAGCAGCGGGTGTTCGGGCGCACGAAGGTCGAGGGTGCGCCGCTCTCCGGGGGGACCGAGCACACGACGCCCGACTTCCACGCGACCGACCATGCCGGCGACACGAAGATCGACGCGCGCGCACACGTCGCCCTCGCCGCGCACGAGAACAACGGCGGCGTCAAGATCCTGCGTCGCCCGTACAACTACACCGACGGGCTCAACCAGTACGGGCAGCTCGACGCCGGGCTGTTGTTCACCGCGTTCATGAACGACCCCGATCACTTCACACGGATCCAGCGGCGGCTGGGAGCGTCCGACCGGTTGAACGAGTACATCTCGCACATCGGCTCGGCCGTGTTCGCCGTGCCGCCGGCACCGCGCAAGGGCTCGTACATCGGGGAGCGGCTCTTCCGCTGAACCGTGGGGCCGGCGCCGGTCCGGCCTACCGCCGGTCCGGCCTACCGCCGGTCCGGCGCCAGCAACGCGGTGACGACGTCGCTGAACGGGCCGGTCAGGTCGCTCGCCGACGCGTTGACCAGGGGGCCGAGCCGGGTGGAGGCACGCAGGAGCGTGATGCCGAAGGCCGTGGCCAGCGCGACCTCGGCGCGGAGCAGGATGCCGTTCGTGTCGACGTCATCGGGGTCCCACCCGGCGATGCGCGCCATGCGCTCCGCGTACGAGGTGAGTGTCGCGTTGCGGATCCGGTCGGCCTGCTCGTCTCCGGAGGACCGGATGAGCAGGAGGAGCTCGACCGCGTGCTCCCCGGTCGGCGCGTTCGTCACCCGCTCGACGAGGCTCTGGAGCATCCGTTCGACCGAGTCGTCGTCCGGCCGGGGGGCATCGAGGTCCTCCACCGCGCGCTCGAGACAGGCCTCGAAGAGGCCCTCTTTGCTCGTGAAGTAGCGGTTGATGAGCGCGACGTTCACTCCGGCGTCGGCTGCGATCTCCCGGACGGTGGTCGCGGAGTAGCCGTCGTACGCGAACCGACGTCGAGCCGCGGCGACCAGGAGCTGCCGGGTCTTCGCGGCGTCGCGCGTCCTCGACGGCACCTGCGACTCGAGCGTCATGACGTCCTCTCCATCTCCGCAACGGTACCCGCACCGGGAGGTGCGGTGTAAACGCGCTTTGACTTCCGCGCGCGGAGCAGTAGGCTCACGACTTGTAAGCGCTTGTTTACGTCTTTCGATCACGGAGAACGATGTCCCGAGTCACCGAGGGCCCCCGCACGGGCTCGACCCCCGTCGCGGAGCGACACAGCAGCCCGAACACCACCCTCATCGTCGTGTACCTCGCACTCGGCGGCTTGGCCTACGCGGTGCTCCAGTCGCTCGTCGCTCCGGCACTGTCCACGATCGGCAAGGACCTCGGGGCCTCGACCAGCAACGTGAGCTGGATCATCACCGCCTACCTGCTGTCGGCGTCCGTCCTCACGCCGATCTTCGGCCGCATGGGCGACATGATGGGCAAGCGGCGCATCCTCATCGTCGTGATGAGCCTCCTGCTCGTCGGCACCGTCGTCGCCGCCCTCGCGCCGAACCTCGCCACGTTGATCGTGGCCCGCTGCCTGCAGGGTGCGGCCGGCGCCGTGCTGCCGCTGTCGATCGGCATCGTGCGCGACGAACTCCCGAAGGACCGGGTGAGCGTCGTGATCGGTCTGCTGTCGGGCATCTTCGGCATCGGGGCCGGTATCGGCATCGTCGCGGCCGGACCGATCGTGCAGCACCTCGATTGGCACTGGCTGTTCTGGCTGCCGCTCGCGCTCATCGTCGTCGGGCTCGCCGGCATCGTGTTCGGGATGCCGGAATCGGACGTCCGGGAGCCCGGGCGCCTCGACCTCGCCGGGACGGCGATCCTCTCGATCTCCCTCGTGGCGCTGCTGCTCGCTGTCAGCGAGGGCGAGACCTGGGGCTGGGGTGACGTCAAGACCATCGGTCTGCTGGCGGTCGGCGTCGTCGCGCTCGTGGTCTTCGTCGTCGTCGAGCTCCGCGTGAAGGCGCCGCTGATCGACGTCCGGCTCTTCCGCATCCGTGGCGTCTGGACCGCTCACGTCGTCGCGCTCGTCTTCGGGTTCGCGATGTACGGCACGTTCGTGCTCGTCCCGACGCTGCTCCAGCTGCCGTCGTTCACCGGGTACGGCTTCGGCAAGACCGCCTCGCAGGCCGGCCTGTTCCTGCTCCCGACGGTCCTCATGATGATCGTGGTCTCACCGGTCGCGGGGGCCCTCGTCCGACGGACGGGTCCGAAGCCGCCGCTGGTCATCGGGGGTGTGCTCCTCACCGCGGCGTTCGTGCTCCCCGGGCTCGCGCACGATCAGGTCTGGCAGATCCTGGTGTCCGGCATCCTCACGGGTGCCGGGATCGGATTCGGTCTCTCGGCGGCGTCCAACGCGATCATCGAGAGCGTGCCGATCGAGCAGACGGGTGAGGCGATCAGCGCCAACACCGTCGTCCGGACGATCGGCTCGAGCGTCGGAACGGCCGTCATCGCCGCGCTGATCTCGTCGCACACGAAGGTGTTCACGTTGCCCACCGGGCACGTGGGGCTCCCTGGGGCCGCGGCGTTCACCATCGGCTTCTGGGCATGCGCTGGGGTCGGCGCCCTCGCGATCGTCGGCGCCCTCGCCGCTCCCGGCATGCGGAAGCGTCGCGCTGACGCCATCGCGGCGGGCGTCGAGGACATCGACGCTGTCGTCGACGAGCGCTGACGAGGTCAGCTCGACGCTGCCGGTGCATCCTGGCGGGGAGGAGGGGTGCCCTCCGCCGTTTCCCTGGAGACGGAGGGCACCCGCGCCGCCGGGTTCGTCGGGCGGAACCACCGCCCGGGATGAGAGGACACCGCAGCGGCGCCGTCGCCATGCGACGCCTCAGGGTACCGCCGCCGCTGCCGAAAACACAGGGTGCGGCAGACGAGCAGCCTCGTTCCACCCGCCTCGTTACTTCCGATCGCCGATGTGGAGCGCGTCCTTCACCCGCTCGATGCCCTCGGTCGCGAGCGCCGATGCCGAGTCCCGGATCACGCCGGCCTCCATCGGGTCGCCCTTGAGCAACGACTTGGCCGTGTTGAGCGCGTACTCACGGGTGATGTGCGGTGGGAGCGGCGGGACGTTGCGGCTGACGTAGGCGTCGATGAGCGTGACCCCGTCGTGCGCGAAGGCCTCGGCGACAGCGGACTCCACCTGGTCGTCACTGCGCACCTGGACGCCCCGGAACCCGAGGAGCTCGGCGTAGCCGGCGTAGTCCATCGACTCGACGTCCTGCGAGCCGCGCCACAGCGGATTGCCGTCCTCCGTGCGCATCTCCCACGAGACCTGCGCGAGGTCGTCATTGTGCATGACCACGATGATGAACTGCTTGGTCTCCCACTGCTGCATGTACTTCTTCACGGTGATCAGCTCGTTCATGCCGAGCATCTGGAACGCGCCGTCACCGATGGTGCAGACCACCGTCTTGTCGGAGTGGGCCAGCTTCGCCGCGACCGCGTAGGGCATCGCCGCGAGCATGGTCGCCAGGCGGCCCGAGAGGTCGCCGCGCATGCCCCGCTTCAGGCGGATGTGGTGCCCGAACCAGTCGGCGGTCGTCCCGGCGTCCGCGGTGACGATCGCCCCGTCGGGCAGGTTCGCGTTCACGGCCTCGGTCACGCGCCGCGGGTTGACCCCGTCGTGGTACTCCTTCTGTGCCTGCGCGTGCATCTCCTGTTCCCAGTCCTGCATCTCGGCGGCGATCCGCTCCTGCCAGGACAGGTCGGTCTTCTGCTCGAGCAGGGGGAGGAGGGCCTCGAGCGTCGACTTCACGTCGCCCCAGAGGTTCAACTCCGTCGGGTAGCGCACGCCGAGCTGTTCGGGCTTGAGGTCGACCTGGATGCCACGCGCCTGGCCCGTCGCGGGCAGGAACTCGCCGTACGGGTAGTTCGTGCCGAGCAGCACGATGGTGTCGCAGCGCTTGATCTGGTGGAGGCTCGGCAGGGACCCGAGGAGACCGACCTGCTGCGTGTGGTACGGCACGTCGGACGGGATCACGTCCTTGCCGCGGAGCGCGGTGATGATGCCCGCTCCGGCCTTCTCGGCGGCGGCGAGGACCTCGTCGGTGGCGCCCGTCGCACCCGCGCCGACCAGGAACGTGACCTTCTCGCCCGCGTTGATGATGTCCGCCGCCTGGCGGATCTGCTCCATCGGGGGCGTGATCGCCGTCGACGGGATGGCTTCGCTCGAGCGCGAGACCCAGTGGGCCGACGGCGTCGCCTTGATGGTCATCGCCTGGACGTCGTGGGGGATCACGACGACCGCGGGCTGGAGACGGAGCCGGGCCGTGCGGAAGGCGGTGTCGATGACGGCGCTGGCCTGGTCGGGCGACACGATCGTCTCGACGTAACAGGCGACGTCCGTGAACACGCGCTCGAGATTGCTCTCTTGCTGGGTGAAGGTGCCGATCGAGTCGAGACCCTGCTGCCCGACGATCGCGACGACCGGCTGATTGTCCATCTGGGCGTCGTACAGCCCGTTGAGCATGTGGAACGCGCCGGGGCTCGAGGTCGCGACGCACACGCCGACCTCGCCCGTGAACTTGGCATGCGCCGTCGCCATGAGCGCGCAGATCTCCTCGTGCGTCGGGCGGATGTACTCGATGCCCGTCCCCGCACGATCGGTCTTGCCGAGTGCTCCGTCGAACGCGCCGATGCCGTCGCCGGGGAACCCGAAGATCCGGCTGACGCCCTGGTCCTTGATCCGCTCGATCAGGAACTCGCTCACGGTGGTCATCGCGTACCTCTCTTCGGCGCCGGGGTCGGGCGCCTGGGACTCGGGTGGTGGGACGGGGCCGTCCTCGTGCCTCCAGCGTGCTCCCTCCACGGGGCCGGGTTCCCAGCCCGTCGCCCGGTGGTGGAGGATCGGGGGAGCGGACCGGATGTGGAGGAACGGGCAGCATGACCACGATCGATCTCAACGCAGACCTCGGCGAGGGCTTCGGCCGGTGGACCCTCGGGGACGACGCCGCGATGCTCGATGTCGTCACGAGCGCGAACGTGGCGTGCGGATTCCACGCGGGCGACCCGTTGTCGCTCCGGTCCGTGCTCGAGCAGGCTGCCGCACGGCAGGTGTCGGTCGGCGCGCACGTCGCGTACCGGGACCTCGCCGGGTTCGGACGGCGGTACGTGGACGCCTCCCTGGACGAACTCGCAGCGGACGTGATCTACCAGATCGGCGCGCTGGCCGCCCTCGCCCGGGCAGCCGGGACGACCGTCCGTTACGTCAAGCCGCACGGCGCCCTCTACAACACCATCGCGGAGGGCGGACCGCACGCCGAGGCGGTCGTGCAGGCGGTCCTGGCGGTCGACCCGGGCCTCCCGGTCGTCGGTCTCGCCGGGTCCGCGTTCCTCGACCTCGCTCGCGATGCCGGGCTGCCCGTCGTGGCCGAGGCGTTCGCGGACCGTGCGTATGCCGCCGACGGGTCCCTCGTGTCCCGACGCCTTCCGGGGGCCGTGCTCCACGATCCGACCGAGATCGCCCAGCGCGTCGTCGCGATGGTCACCAGCGGGGCGGTCACCGCGGTCGACGGGACCAGCGTGCCGATCGACGCCGCGTCGATCTGCCTGCACGGGGACTCGCCCGGCGCGGTCGCCGCGGCGCTCGCCGTCCGGTCCGCACTCGGATCAGCGGGCGTGGTCCTGGCGCCGTTCGCGGCGGTCCGAGCGGCGTGACGGCGACCGGCGGCGTGACCGGCCCAGAGGGCGAGAGCGGGTCCGGGCGCGTGACCGACTCCGGCGCCCGGGCGCCCCGGGTGCTGCGCCTCGGCGTCGACGGCGTGCTCGTCGAGGTCCCCGACACGGCCGCCGCGCTCGCCCTGCACGCCGCGCTCCGGACGCTCGACCTGCCCGGGGTGGCCGAACTGGTGCCCGCCGCGCGGACCGTCGCCGTCCGCTTCGCACCGGGCGCCACGACCGCCGACGCGATCGCCGCCGCGCTGGGCGGCGTACCGCTCGACGCGCCGCCGCCCGCCGCCGACGGTCTCGTCGAGGTGCCAGTGGTCTACGACGGCGAGGACCTCGACCACGTCGCCGACCGCACCGGGCTGAGCGTGGACGAGGTCGTCCGCCGGCACACCGCGCCGGAGTACTCGGTCGCGTTCACCGGGTTCGCGCCGGGGTTCGCCTACCTGGTCGGAGGCGACACGGTCCTCGACCTGCCGCGGCGCAGCAGTCCGCGCACGGCGATCCCCGCCGGTTCCGTCGCGATCGCGGGCGGCCACAGCGGCATCTACCCGCGGCCGAGCCCCGGCGGCTGGCATCTGCTCGGGCACACCGACCTGGTGATGTGGGACCCCCATCGGATCGGGGCGGAGGCCCTGCTCCGTCCGGGCATGCGCGTCCGGTTCCGCGCGGTCCACGCGGCGTCATCCGCAGCTGCGTCATCCGCCGCTGCGTCATCCGCCGCAGTGTCCCCGGCCGCACGCCCGACCGCCGTCGGTCGGGAGGCCCGACCCGCTCCGACGGAGCCGTCACGTCCGACCGCTCCCAGGCGAGGCCTCGAGGTCCTGTCGCCCGGGCTGCTCAGCACCGTGCAGGACCTCGGCAGACCGGGCCGCGCGGCCCTCGGCGTCACCCGCTCCGGTGCGCTCGATCGCGTCGCCCACCGTCGCGCGAACCGTCTCGTCGGGAACGCGGCGGGCGCCGCGGCGGTCGAGCACGTCGGGGGAGGGCTCACCGTGCGGGCTCGTGGCGAGCTCGTCCTGGCGGTCACGGGCGGCGTCGGCGCGATCGAGGTCCTGCCCGCGGCGGAAGGGACGCTCGACGAGCGATCGGTGCTGCTCCCGGGCGACGACGAGCCCGCGCGCTGGGCGGTGCCGATCGAGCCCGACCGTCCGTTCGCGCTGCACGACCGTGAGGTCCTGGTGCTCGGTGCGCCGACGACCGGGGCCGTCGCGACCCTCGCCGTCCTCGGTGGACTCGACCTGCCGCCCGTGCTCGGATCACGCGCGACCGACGTGCTGTCCGGTCTCGGGCCGGCACCGCTCCGGGCCGGCGACGTCCTGCCCATCGGGTCGGACACGGCGGCGGCGGTGGCCGACGCGGCGGAACCGGGCCCGGTCCTCCCGACCGTCGAGGACGTGGTCGACGTCCGGTTCGTGCCCGGACCCCGCGACGACTGGATCGACGGGGGTGTCGACGCCCTGCACGCGGTCGTCTGGCGGGTGACGCCACGCTCGAACCGTGTCGGGGTGCGGCTCGACGCGGGCACGCACGCACTCGCGCGGAGCGTGGGCGGCGAGCTGCCGAGCGAGGCGGCGGTACCCGGGGCGATCCAGGTGCCACCCGAGGGTCGACCGGTCGTGTTCCTCGCCGACCACCCCGTCACGGGCGGCTACCCCGTGGTCGGCGTCGTCGTGCCCGAGGACCTCGGGCTCGTCGCGCAGGTACCGGTCGGCGGCGCGATCCGGTTCACACCGACGGCGAGTGCTCTTCGGCGATGAGCGGACGTAACGTCCGGTGCGCGATCCGGAGCCCCTCGAGCACCTTGTCGTCCGTGCCACTCCACAGCGGGTCTTCGTGCTCGACCGACAGCGTGCCCGTGAACCCGGCCTCGTACAGGCGATCGACGACGTGCGACCAGTCGACCACGCCACGACCGGGCACGCGGAAGCGCCACCACCCCATGTCCCACGGGTCGTCGCCCTTGTCGACGAGCCCGAAGAAGCCGTAGCGGTCGCGCCGCGCCGGGAACAGTTCGACGTCCTTCGCCTGCGCGTGCACGATGTGCTCCGCGAACGGCAGGATCGTCTCGACCGGGTCGATGCCGATCCACGTCAGGTGCGACGGGTCCCAGTTCAGGCCGAACCCGAGGCCCGTCACCCACTCCCACAGCTCCGGGCTGTAGGCGATGTTCCCCGGGTAGCCGTCCGGGTGCCAGCCCTCCATGACGCAGTTCTCGATGATGAGCTTGACGTCGCGCTCGCCCGCGTAGTCCACGAGCTCGGGCAGCACGCGGTCGCCCTCCGCCATGTTCTCGCGCACGCTCTTGCTGTTGTCGCGGCCGATGAACGTGCCCACGTAGGGGACGCCGAGCCGCTGCGCCGCGTCGATCGCGTGCTTGAGGTGGGTCCGGACCGCGTCACGACGCTCGGGGTCCTGGTGCAGGTTGTTCTCGTAGTAGGCGAGCGCGCTGATCTCGAGTCCCGTGCGGGCCATCAGGTCCTCGGTGGCGCTGGCGTCCTCGTCGGTGAACGTCGCGACGGGCAGGTGCGAGGCCTCGAAGTCGCGGCCGCCGACGTTCGGCCACACGGCGACCTCGAGTCGCTCGTACCCCTGAGCGGCCGCGAACTCCGCGATCCGGCCGAGGTCCCATCCGGGCAGGCAGGCCGTGAGCATCCCGAGCTTCATGCGATGTCCTTCCAGGCTCCGTCACCGGCACTGGCGACGACGGCGTCGATGACGTGGGCGGCGCGCGCGCCGTCCGCGAACGTGGGCAGGCCCTCCGGCCACACGCCGCCGTCCCGTGAGGCACGGACGGCGGCGTAGGTGTCGCCGACGAACGCCGTGAACGCGTCGAGGTACCCCTGCGGGTGACCCGATGGCACGACGGCCAACCGCCGCTGGTCGGGCGACCCCTGCGAGGGGTCGCGCACGAGGATCGTGGCGCCGGTCTCGGTGCCGAACCAGGCGGACTCCGGTTGCTCCTGGTCGAACGCGGCACTCGAGCGGGTGCCGTCGACCTCGAACCACAGGCGGTTCTTGCGTCCGGCCGCGACCTGCGACACGACGACGTTCCCGATCCGGCCGTGGGTCGTGCGGAAGGTGGCCACCGCGGTGTCCTCGGTGGTGACGGGGGCCTGCGCGACGGGCACCGCGCCTCCCGGCACCGGATCGGGGTAGGGGGCGCCGGAGAAGGACGGCCCCGACGACGCCGGGCGCGTGGGGTAGACGATGTCGGCCGTGGCCGTCACGGTCGCGAATCGCTCGCCGGTGACGAACTCGACGAGGTCACACCAGTGCGACCCGATGTCGGCGAAGGCGCGCGACACACCGCCCGCTCCGGCGTCGACCCGCCAGCTCGACGAGCCCTCGTCGAGCATCCAGTCCTGCAGGTACGAGCCGTGGATCGCGAGCACGCGTCCGAGATCGCCGCCGGCGATCCGCGACCGGATCTCGCGCACGATCGGGTGGAAGCGGTAGACGAACGGGACGGTCGCGACGACACCGGCACGCTCGGCGGCGGCCGTGAGCTCGTCGGCCTGTGCGGCGTCGACCGCCAGGGGCTTCTCGCACACCACGTGGATCCCCGCCGCGATGATCGCCATCGTCTGCGGGTGGTGCTGGTCGTTCGGGGTGCACACGTGCACGACGTCGGGTGCGTCGGCGAGGAGCTCGTCGAGGTCGGCGTAGCCGCGCGGGAGCCCGAGGTGCTCGGCGACCTGTGCCGAGCGTTCGGGAGTGCGTCCGAGGACCCCGGTGACCACGGCACCGGCGGCGCGCGCCGATCGTACGTGGACGGTCGCGATCATGCCCGTGCCGATGACGGCGACGCGCAGCGGGGGTGTGTTCATGGATGCTCTGCGTTCCTCGGTTCCGGAGTGAGCGTATTGGTGACGCACGGCCACGTTCAAGGACTCGCCGCCGAGCGTAACGTCGGGCCCCAACAGGTGCCGCTGGCCGCCCCGTGTGGTGGACGGTCGTTCTCGGCGGACGAGTGTGGAGGAACGATGACGGTGTCCGGGGACTACCAGCTGCAGGGTCGGACCGTGATCGTGACGGGTGCGGGCTCCGGGATCGGGCAGGCGATCGCGCGCGCGTTCATCGGTCAGGGCTGCAACGTGGTCCTCGCCGGACGGCGCGAGGACGCACTCGCCGAGACCGCCGAGGGCGCGCCGGCCGAGCACGTCATCGCGGTGCCCACCGACGTGACCGACCGCGAGAGCGTGGCCGACCTCGTCGCGATCGCCGCCGATCGCTTCGGTCGGATCGACGTCGTGGTCAGCAACGCGGCCGCCTACACGGCGGGCGAGATCGACGAACTCGGTGAGGGCGACTACCGCGCCATGGTCGCGACGAACCTCGACGGCACCGTGCACCTCGTGCAGGAAGCGCTCCCGCACCTCGAGCGGGCGCGGGGCGTCATCCTGTTCACGACCAGCGCGTCCGGGCTCCGGGGGGACTGGCGCCAGGCCGTCTACAACGCCACGAAGGGCGCCATGACGACGCTCATGCAGTCGCTGGCGCTCGACCTCGGGGCGCGCGGCATCCGCGTCAACGCGGTGGCGCCGGCCCTGACCCGTACGGCGGCGAACGCGGAGCACTTCGCCGACCCGGACGTGGTCGTCCCACACGCCCAGCGGACCGCGCTCGGACGCATCGGCGAACCCGAGGACGTCGCGCCGGCGTTCCTCTTCCTCGCCAGCGACGACGCCCGCTACATCACGGGCGTCACGTTGCCGGTCGACGGAGGCACCACGGCGTCGACCGGCCAGGCGCACGTCGTCGGCTGACCACCGGTCGCGACCGCGTCCGGTCCTCGACAGCCGGGAGGCCCGTTCGAGGTTCCACAGTTCGGGCGGCGGTCGGAACCGGATCAGCGGTGCGTCGGTACGTTCGGAGCCATGGCGATCCAGACCACCCTCCTCATCCTCGGTGCCAGCGGCGACCTGACGAAGCGGCTCCTGCTGCCCGGCCTCGCCACACTCCTCGACGTCAAGCAGGACTGGGACATCGAGCTCATCGGCGCGGGCGTCGACGAGCTCTCGGACGAGGACTGGAAGCAGCGCGTCCGCGAGTCCTTCTCGAGCGCCGAGTGCTCCGGCGACCGCTTCGAGCAGATCATCGCGGCCAGCCACTACCGGAAGACGGACGTCACGAGCGCGGACGACCTCGGCGAGCTCCTGGCACAGTGCTCGCACGCGCCGGCGATCTACTTCGCCCTGCCGCCGGCGATCACCGAGCAGGCGTGCGAACAGCTCAAGGGCATGGACCTGCCCGACGGTGTGCGGCTCGCGATGGAGAAGCCGTTCGGCACCGACGCCGCGAGCGCCGAGAAGCTCAACGAGCTCCTCCACTCGTTCATCCCCGAGGAGCGCATCCACCGCGTCGACCACTTCCTCGGCCGCTCGACGGTGCTCAACCTCCTGGGCCTGCGGTTCTCGAACCGGATCATCGAGCCCCTGCTGTCGTCCACCCACGTCGAGAGCGTCGACATCATCTACGACGAGACCCTGGGCCTCGAGAACCGCGCGCGGTACTACGACCACGCCGGCGCGCTCACGGACATGATCCAGAGCCACCTGCTGCAGGTGCTCGCGGTCGTCGCGATGGAGGCCCCCGCCACGCTCGACGCCGACGACCTCCGCACGCAGAAGCAGCTCGTCTTCCGCGCCGTCAAGCCGTGGGGTGACGACCCGGCGACCGCCGGCAAGCGCGCCCGGTACACCGCCGGTACCGTCGGAGACCGCCAGCTGCCGTCGTACGTCGACGAGGACGGTGTCGACCCGGCGAACCAGACCGAGACCCTGGCGCAGATGACCGTCGAGGTCGCGAACTGGCGGTGGGCGGGCGTTCCGTTCACCCTCCGCTCCGGCAAGGCCCTGGGTGAACCGCGGCGCGAGATCGTCATCAACTTCCGCCCCTCGCCGCACGTGCCGGACGGCGTCGGTGGCGAGCACGAGCAGGACCGGCTCCGCATCTGGATCGCCCCCGACGAGATGAGCCTCGAACTCAACGTCAACGGTCCCGGCGACCCGTACGTCGTCGACCGCGCGAAGCTCGAGACGAAGTTCAACCCGGGCCGACTCACGGCGTACGGCGAGGTCCTCGCCGGTGTGCTCGAGGGCGACGCCACGCTCTCGGTGCGCGGTGACAGCGCGGTGCAGTGCTGGCGCATCGTCCAGCCGGTCATCGACGCCTGGCGCAACGGCGAGAGCCCGATCGACGAGTACCCGGCCGGTTCGCACGGTCCGTCGAACTGGGACAACCTGCTCCACTGATCCCGGGCGTACGGTCGGACGCGTGGCAACCATCCAAGACATCCTGAACACCGTTCCCGAGCCCGCCGGGGCCGACGTCCGCACCGGCATCGTCGAGTACGACCACGACGGCACGCCGCTCGAGGGCATCCTCGCGAAGGACGCGAACCTCACCGGTCGGCGTCCCGCCGTGATCGTCGTCCATGACTGGCACGGCGTGAACGAACATGTCGAGGCCCGCGTCACGATGCTGGCCCGCCTCGGCTACGTCGCGTTCGCGGCCGACATCTACGGCAAGGGCGTGCGCCCGACCGGAGCAGAGGCCGGAGAGGTCGCCGGCAGCTTCTACCAGGACCTCGGGCTCCTGCGTGCCCGTGCTCGTGCCGGACTCGACCGCCTGCTCGAGGACCCGCAGGTCGACCCCTCGCGCGTGGTGGTCATGGGCTACTGCTTCGGCGGCTCCACGGCCCTGGAACTCGCTCGGACCGGTGCGGACCTCGTGGGGGCGGTGTCGTTCCACGGCGGTCTGATCACCCACGATCCGTCCGACGCCGGCGACATCCGGGCGAAGCTCCTGGTGCTGACCGGTGCTGCCGATCCGATGGTCGGGGACGACAAGGTCCACGCGTGGCAGGACGAGATGCGCGCGGCGCCGCACGTCGACTGGCAGCTCGTGTCGTACGCGAACGCGATGCACGCGTTCGCCGTCCCCGGTACGGACGCGCCCGACCACGGCGCGCAGTACCAGGCGCTCGCCGACCGCCGCTCCTGGCGTGCGCTCGAGGACTTCCTGACCGAGGTGTTCGGTCCGGAGCAGCTCGCGGCCTGACCGTCCGGGCGGGAGGTGCGGCGTGCCTCCGTCCGGCGCCGCGCTGGCACCACCCGTTCGCGCCTCGATCGGCGCGCCGGGTCCCGTGCCCCGGGTCCCGTGCCCCGATTGGCGCGCCGGGTCCCGAGCCTGGTAGAGTCTTCCACGGCCGTTCGGCCACTGCGCTCGTAGCTCAATGGATAGAGCATCTGACTACGGATCAGAAGGTTGGGGGTTCGAGTCCCTTCGAGCGCACACTGTGTTGAGACAGCAGTGAACGAGAACGCCCCGGCATCGCCGGGGCGTTCTTCGTTGTCCCGGTGATCTCGGAACCGGAGCGACGTCGCGTCGAACGTCCTGGTGGCGACGCCCAGCGGCCGCCGCGTCCGCGCTGCTCGAGAGCGGCTGCCGTCCGCAGTCCGTGCGCAGCGGTCCTCGACCGGAGCCGGGACGGCCACGCGAGGAGGCCGCCCGCTGGACGACGGCCTCGCTGATCGGCGGTATCCGCGCGCATCGGTCCGGCCCTGCGCGTGAAAACTCTGTGTTACAGCCTTGCCGTGACCGATTTCAGCACTGGACGCCGCTTCCGTGACGGATTACCGTCGCCGTATGACGAGTTCGAGTGATCGCGGGTCCGTTCGGCCACCGGCCGCGGGGGACACCGATGGCACTCCGGCCGACGGCAGCGCTGGGACGCCCGATCCGATCGACCTCGCGCTCCTGACAGCGCTCGCTGCGGACGGTCGCGCTTCCTGGGCCGCCCTGGGCGAGGCATCCGGATGCTCGGCATCGACAGCACAGCGGCGGGTCGGTCGCCTGAACGTGCTGGGCTTCGTCCGGATCATCGCCGCGACCGACGTGCTCGCAGCCGGGTTCGGGGTGTCGGCGATGGTCCGGATGCGCTGTGGCGCGAGCCGGACGACCGATCTCGTCGCACGGCTGCAGAGCCGCCCCGAGGTCCGGTTCCTCGCCACGCTGACCGGCACTGCGGACTGCGTCGCCGAGCTCGTGGTCGAGCGGATCGCGGACATCGGACCCCTGCTCGCCGACATCGCGCCGGACGGTGATGTCGAGACCGAGGCGTTGCCCGTGCTCCGCACGTTCACGGCACCCTTCACGGTGTTTCCGGGGAAGTCCCTCCCGATGCCCCTGAGCGCGACGGCCAACGCGCCTGCTCCGGACCTCGGCGCCGATGACGGGGTACTCCCCACCGAGGTCGCCGCGACGCCGCTCGAGCGCGCGATGGTCGGCGCTCTCGTCCGTGATGGGCGGACGCCGCTGAACGACCTCGCGCGGCACCTCGATCGAACCGAGACCGCCACGCGTCGCGCGCTCGAGCAGCTCATCGCCTCCGGGCGGGTCCGCGTCGGACCACTGGTCGCGCCGGCGCTGCTCGGCCTGGGCACCGAGCTCATGGTCTGGATCTCGGTGGCGCCGGACCTGCTCGGTGCGGCCGCACGACAGCTCGCCCAGCACCCCGCCGTGCACTACGCGGCCGCGACCCTCGGACGGTACAACCTCATCGGCCAAGCGTTCCTCCGGGACTTCGCCGCGGTCTACACCTTCGCCACGGACGTGCTCGGAGCGCTGCCGGGTGTCCGCGAGGTCGACGTCACCGTGCAACTGACCACCAGGAAGCGCATGTGGCGCCGCATCGAGGACGGCCGGTTCGTCGACGCCGACGACGCGCAGGCCCCCGTGCTGACATGACCGGCACCGCGGCGGCCCCGACCGGGGTCGCCGCTCCGACCAACCCACCCGACGAGGAGTGACCCCATGAGCGAGATCGAGCAGCAGGAGCCCTGGCGCTGGTCCGAGGAGGTCTGGCGCGGCCACGTGGAGCGGGTGCGGGCCGGCCGCAGCCTCCTGCCCGCAGCGGGCCCCGGTCGCTGGCCGGACGGGGCACGCGTCGCGGTGGCGATCTCGTTCGATTCGGATCACGAGACCCCGGCACTCCGCGACGGCGAGACGTCACCCGGGCGCATGGCGCAAGGGGAGTACGGGGCCCGTGCAGCAGTGCCACGCATCCTCGAACTGCTCGACCGGTACGAGGCGCCCTCGTCGTTCTACATGCCGGCGGTCTGCGCGCTGCTGCGTCCGGACGAGGCCCCGACGTACGTCGAGCACGGCCACGAGGTCGCGGTGCACGGCTGGATCCACGAGCGGAACACGCTGCTGGCGCACGACGACGAGCTCGATCTGCTCGGACGTGCGATGGAGGTGCTCGAGTCGCAGACGGGTGTGCGCCCGACGGGCATCCGAACGCCGTCCTGGGACTTCTCGGACTCGACGCTCGACGTCGTCCGCGAGCTGGGATTCACGTACGACTCGTCCTTGATGGCGGACGACGACCCCTACGAGATCCTGCAGGACGGTGAGCGCACCGGCATCGTGGAGATCCCAGTGGACTGGATCCGTGACGACGCTCCGTACCTGATGATGGAGCGGTTCCAGTCCCTCCGGCCGTACACGCCGCCGCGCGAGGTGGGCCGGATCTGGCGTGACGAGTTCGACGCCGCGTACGCGGCCGGTGGTGTGTTCCAGCTGACCATGCACCCCCACTTCATCGGGCACCGATCGCGGCTGCTCGTGCTCGACGAGCTGCTCGCCCACATCCGCACGCACGACGACGTCTGGTTCGCCACACACGCCGACCTCGCCGCGCACGTGGCGCCCGGCCTGACCGACTGAGTCGCCGGCGAGCACCCCGCCCGTCGACCGCGTACCGCTCCACCCGCCCATCCACCCCGTCCCGTTCCACCGACCAGAAGGGGTCATCGTGACCCAGGACGCAACCCCCGCAGCAGCGCTGCCCAACGCACCGACGGCGACCAGCACACCCCCGCCCGTCGCGACGAGTGACACGAAGCTGTCCCGCCGTGGCCGCAAGGCGATCCTCGCCGGCGGCATCGGCAACGTCGTCGAGTGGATCGACTGGTCCGTCTACACGACGTTCTCGTCCGTCTTCTCGCACCACTTCTTCCCGTCCGGTGACGACGCCGCCGCGCTCCTGGCGACGCTCGCGGTGTTCGCGGTCGGGTTCGTGATGCGCCCGGTGGGTGCGGCGGTGCTCGGGGCCTTCGCGGACCGCCACGGGCGCAAGAAGGGCCTCATGCTCACCATCGGGTTGATGGCGGCCGCGTCCCTGGTGATCGGCGTCACGCCGAGCTACTCGGTGATCGGGATCGGCGCGCCGATCGTGCTGCTGCTGGCCCGGCTCGTCCAGGGGTTCTCGGCCGGTGGCGAGTTCGGCTCCTCCTCGGCGTTCCTGGTCGAGTCCGCGGCACCGCGCCGCCGGGCGTTCGCGGGCTCGTGGCAGCAGGTCTCCGTCGGGGCGGGGGTGCTCGTCGCATCCGGCATCGGCGCGATCATCACCTCGACGTTCTCGGCGAGCGCCCTCGACGCCTGGGGTTGGCGCGCCGCCTTCGTGTTCTGCGCCGCGATCGGGCTCGTCGGGATCTGGCTGCGCACGAGTGTCGAGGAGACCGACTCGTTCACCACCCAGCGCCGCGACGACGAGGCCGGGGAGGTCCGGCGCCGCAACCCGATCGTCGCGATGTTCCGCGACCACCCCGGTGCCACGGCACGGGTGTTCGGCGTCACGATCGCGGGCACGCTCCTGTACTACATGTGGGTCTCGTACATGCCCACCTACGCCGCCGTCACGACGGGCCTGCCGCTCAACGAGGCGCTCCTGGCCAACGTGATCGCGATGGTCGTGTTCCTGGTGCTCCTGCCGTTCGCGGGTCTCCTGTCCGACAAGATCGGACGGAAGCCGACGATGTCGATCTTCGCCGCCGGGTTCCTCGTGTTCGCCTGGCCGGCGTTCACGATGCTGAACGGATCGTTCTGGATGCTCGTCCTCGTCGAGGTGATCGGGATCGTGCTGTTGCTCGGCTACTCGGCGAACTGCGCCGTGATCATGGCGGAGCAGTTCCCGCCCGAGGTGAGAGCCACCGGGATCGGCCTGCCGTACGCGTTGGCCGTCGCGATCTTCGGCGGAACCGCGCCGTACATCACCACCTGGATGAGCGGCGCGGGTCTCGGTCACGTCGTCTGGGTCTACTGCGCGATCGCCGCGGCGATCGGACTGGTCGTCTACCTGACCATGCCCGAGACCAAGGGCAAGGTCCTCAAGTGACGCGGCACGTGCTCGTGACCGGCGCCGCGAGCGGCATCGGTCTCGCGGTCGCGACCCGGTTCGCGACCGACGGCGCGCTCGTGACCATGGTCGACCTCCGCGCCGAGCCGCTCGATGCGGCGTCCGCGTCGGTCGCGTCGGTCGCCGCACTCGGTCGGGAGGCGGTGGTCACCATCACCGCGGACCTCCGCGAACCCGACGCGCCCGCCGCGGTCGTCGACAGGGCATGGGACCGGGCGGTCGTCGACGTGCTCGTCAACGCGGCGGGCGTCTACCCGGCGACCCCGTTCCTCCAGCTCGACGCGGCCACGTGGGACGCGGTCCAGGCGGTCAACGTCCGCGCCCCGCTCCTCGCCACCGTCGCGCTCGCGCGGCGGGCCGAGACGGCGGGGACGCGGCCGTGCGTCGTGAACATCTCGTCCGGTTCTGCGCTGCGTGCGCGTCCCGGCGCGGCCCCGTACAGCACGTCGAAGGCCGCGCTGGAGATGGTGACCCGTGCCTCCGCACTCGAGCTCGGCGCCGCCGGCATCCGCGTCAACGCGGTCGCGCCCGGGTTCGTCGACGTGGACAGCGACGTCAACCGTGTCACCGACGAGTACGCCGCAGCGGTGTCCGCCAACCCGCTCGGTCGTCGAGGCCGCCCGACCGACATCGCGAACGCCGTGGTCTGGCTGGCCGACGACACGGCGGCCGAGTGGGTGACCGGCTCGATCCTCCGGGTCGACGGCGGATCGTCGACCGGAGCCCACGCACTGCCCCTGAGTTGGGACCCGGTCGACGCGCGTGCCGACACGGACGACCAGCCCATCCGAGAGGAGACATCCGCATGACCACCGACCGCACCACCACGATCGTCGGCGCCGGCGCGATCGGGGGCACCCTCGCCGTGCACCTCGACGCCGCGGGCGTCCCGGTCCAGCTCGTCGACGCCGATCCCGCCCACGTGGCAGCGATCCGTGAGCGCGGGCTCACCCTGCTCACGCCCGACGGGGCGACGACCGCGCACGTGCCCGCGTACACGCTCGAGGACGCGCCCGACGAGCTCGGCCGGGTCCTGCTCGCCGTCAAGGCGCTCGCCACCGATGCGGCTGCCGCCTGGATCGCACCGCGGCTCCGCTCGGACGGGTTCGTGGCGTCGCTCCAGAACGGACTCAACGAGGCCACCATCGCCGGGCACGTCGGTGTCGACCGGACCGTCATCGCCTTCGTCGACCTCTTCGCGGACGTGATGGAGCCGGGGGTCGTCAAGGACGGCGGCCACGGGGGCATGGCCCTCGGCGAGTTCGCCGGCGGGACGAGTGACCGCGTGCGCGACCTGGCCGCCGATCTGGCGCACTGGGGGAGCCCGGTCGTGTCCGCCAACGTCGAGGGCTTCCTCTGGTCGAAGCTCGGCTTCGGCGCGATGCTCACGGCCACCGCGCTCGCGGACGACGACATGAGCGACCTCATCGACCGCAACCGCGCCGTCATGACGACGCTGGCGCGCGAGGTGTTCGACGTCGCGGACGGCCGGGGGATCGCACTCGAGCCGTTCGACGCGTTCGACCCGCAGGCGTTCCGTTCCGGTGCCGATCCGGCGACCACCGAGCGTGCCCTCGACGACCTCGTCGCCTGGCTCGCCACGCAGTCGAAGACGCGGTCCGGCATCTGGCGGGACATCGCCGTCCGGCACCGGCGGACCGAGGTGCCGGCGCACTACCGCCCGGTCGTCGAGATGGGTGCCGCGCAGGGCGTCGCGCTGCCCGCGATCGAGGCGCTCATCACCGCGATCGTGCGCCTCGAGGAGGGCGAGAGTGCGATGGACGAGGCCGCGATCGCCGCGCTCGCGCCGTCGACGGTCGGGGAGGCGCGATGACCGCCACCGGGACGACCACCGACCTGCTCGACTGGGTCGCCGGGCACCGCGACGCGATGGTGGGCGACGTCCTGGCGTACGTCGGGATCGAGACGCCCTCGGACGCGCCGGCGCTCCTCGCGGAGGGCCTCGCGTGGGTCGAGCAGTGGCTCGGCGAGACGGTCGGCGCTCCCACTGCTCGCACCGTGCACCCGACCGACGGCCACGGTGACGTCGCGGTACTCGACCTGGAGGCGCCGCTCGGCTCCGACGTGTGGGTCACCGCGCTCTGTCACTACGACACCGTGTGGGCCGCCGGGACCATCGCTGCGCGTCCTGCCGCCGTGGACGGCGACCGGATGACCGGACCCGGGGTCTACGACATGAAGGCCGGACTGGTGCAGCTCGCCTGGGCGATCCGTGCGGTGGACGCCGCCGCACTCCCGCGTCCGAACATCCGCCTGTTGCTCAACGGCGACGAGGAGGTCGGCAGCAAGGGCTCCCGCACCGTCATCGAGGACACGGTCCGGCGCACCGACGGGCCCGTGCTGGTGTTCGAGGCGTCCGCCGGAGAGCACGGCGCACTGAAGACCGCCCGGAAGGGCGTCGGGCTGTTCGACATCGAGATCACCGGCGTCGAGGCGCACGCGGGACTCGACCCCCGCGCCGGGGCGAGCGCGGTGGACGAGCTCGCCCGGGTCGTGCTGACGCTCCACGGCGCGACGGACCTCGAGGCCGGGACGAGCTGCAACGTCGGTGTCGTCGCGGGCGGGACCCGTCCCAACGTCCGTGCGGGACACGCGTCCGCGGCGCTCGACGTCCGCGTCTCGTCGTCCGAGGAGGCGGACAGGATCGACGGCGTGCTCGCGGCGCTCACCCCGGAGGACCCACTGGCGACGATCACCGTCCACGGTGGGTGGAACCGACCGGTCATGGAGCGCACCGAGGCCAACGTCGCCCTGTTCGCACGTGCTGAGTCGGTCGCCCGCGGCATGGGGCTGACGGTCCAGGAGACGGCGGTGGGCGGCGCCAGTGACGGGAACTTCGCCTCTGCGCTCGGTCGCGCCGTGCTCGACGGACTGGGCGCCGTCGGTGACGGAGCGCACGCGCGGCACGAGTGGGCGAGCGTGCAGGGCATGGTGGAGCGGACCGCACTCGCGGCGGGCGTCCTCGTCGACCTGGCGAGTGGGACCGACCTGCGCCGCTGAGTCCCGCGAGCAGGACGGCGGACGGGAGGCCGGGCCTCCCGTCCGCCGGTGTCAGGGGTGGGCGGGCCCGACCACGACCGCGCCCGTCGTCAGCAGGTGCACGGTGCCCGATGCGCAGGCGGTGTACGCCGTGTCCTTGATGAACAGCGACGTCTTCGACCCGGGCGGGTAGACCCGGAACCCGTCGGCCGGCTGCGGCGAGCACTCGGCGGCGTCGTACGCGGCGGCCTGGGTGATCTTGAGCGCGACCTGTCCCTGCGCTCCCGGCCCGAGGGTGACGGTGTCGTGCTCGGAGGTCCGGTCGAGCTCGGCCGGCGCGCCGATCTGCTCGCCGTCCCCGCCGCCGACGAAGGACACGCCAGGCCAGCCCTGCAGGGTGCACGGCGTGGTGCCGGTGTTCGTCAGCGTCAGGACGATGCCGACGCTGCCGGCCGCACCGCCGGTGCCTTCCGCGGTCCCTCCGCTGAGCCGATCCGTGGTGCAGCGGCCGCCGGCGGCCGAGGTCGAGCCGTCCGAGTCTCCGGTGCCGCTCCCACCGGTGCCGCTCCCGCCGGCGGCGACCGACGGGCTGGCGGTCGCGGTCGTGGTCGCCGTGGCGGTCCGCGTGGCCGTGACCGTCGGTCGGTCGGAGCCGCTGCCCGAGCCGGCGCAGCCGGTCAGGGCGATCACCGCGGCCAGGGCGGTCGCGGACGTGAGCACCATCGTCGTCGTCTTCACCAGGCCGACCCTAGCGCCGGCCTGGAACGCACCACGATGCGACTCGGAGGCTCCGATGCGGAATCGATACGTCAGTACCCGGCGTTCCGCGCGAGCTCGAGCGCGATGGTGTTCCACCAGGTCCCCGCGGCCGGTCCACCGTTGCACGTGCCGTCGGAGGCCCCGACGGTCTTGATCCACAACGCGGCGTCCTCGTTGCCGTGGCTGCTCGCCGCCGGTGCCTGGCCGATCGCGCGTCCCCGGGCGTTGCACCACTCGCCGTCGGAGCCGTTGCCGTTGCGCGACGTGTCGATGACGTAGTGCGCGCCGCCGAGCAGTCGGGAGACCTCGTCGGCGTAGGCCTGGACGTCGCTCGTCGACTTGTAGTTCGACACGTTCACGGCGAACCCGCGCACGCCCTGCACGCCGGCGGCGAGGAGGCGGGACACCATCGTCGCGGTGTCGACGCCGGAGTTGCTCGTCCCGGCGTCGAGGTAGACGGTGGCGCCCGCGGCGGTCAGGGTTGTCGCCGCAGCGCGCAGGAGGCCCGTGCGGTCACCTTGCACGTCGGGGCATCGGCCGAGTTGCAGCAGCGCATCGGGTTCGAGCACGACGGCGACCCGTCGGTGCGCGATGCCCGCGGCGATCTGGGCGATCCACCTCGGGTAGTCCGTCGCCGAGAAGCCCCCGGCCGAGTAGCTCCCGCAGTCGCGGCCGGGGATCCCGTAGACCACGAGCGTCCCGGTGCGGCCCGCGGCGACGGCGGCTCCGACGTACGCGGACGTGGTGGCGGCGACGGTCGCGATCGTGTTGCCGCTCCCGAGCCACCGCGTGCCGCCGTGCGCGCTGATCCGGTCGAGCACCGCGGCGTCGGTGGTGTCGCCGCTGGCCCGGAGCGCCGCAGCGGCGGCGACGGAGGGGTAGTCGGGGTCGACGTAGGGCGCGGCGGTGGTGAAGGGGTCCGTGCCGACGCTCGGCACCGGGGGCACCATCGGCGTGGGGGAGCCCTCGGCCCGCCACTGTGCGGTCGTGATCGGTGTGCTCACCCCAGCGACCCGCTTGACCACCTGCGATGACCCGACGCTGCTCAGGTAGTACGTGTCGGCTCGGTACGTCACGGACGATGCCGGGATGCTCGCGGTCTCGGCGGCCGTGGCGTGCCGCCAGACCCCGACCGGGGTGCGCACGATGATCTCGGAGGGGTTCGACGCGTAGCTCGAGTACTCCATCGCCGGGACCCGGTCGACGATGCGTGGCGTCGGCGTGCCCTGGGCCGTCCACTGCGCCGTGGTGACGGTGCTGACGACGTCGCTCGACACCTTGTAGATCGGGCCGGTGGTCCCGACCCGGAGGAACTGTGTGTTCACCAGGTACGTGACGGCGTCCGGCGGCACGGCGGCGGCCTCGGCCGGCGTGAGCAGGCGGTAGCCCGCGGCGGTCTTGCCGATCACCTCGGCGGGCGCCGAGGCGTAGCGGACGTAGCCCGTGTAGGTGGTCGCCGCCGACGCGGCGCCCGGGCGGGCGAGTGCCGCCGCGAGGACGGCCACGACGACCGCGAGGAGGGCGACGACCGTGCGGACGTTGGACACGAGGGCGCGCCGGAGACGCGGCGCACAGGGGTTCGACACTGGTGCTCCGTGGTGGGGGGAGGGCGTGGGGAGTCGGCCGGAGCGGTGGCCGGGCCGCTCCTGATCAGCGGTCCGGCCCCTGGCCGACATCGAGGATCGCTCCTGCTCCCGGTGTCGGGGGAGCCTCCGTTCGGGGGGTGGTTCTGCCCCAGAACGGGGGTCGACCGCCACCCCCGGCGCGAGCGGCGGGGATCGACGCCGTGATGTCCCGGTGGCCGCGTACGTCCTGACCCGGCGCGCCGCCCCATGACGGACGGTTGTGGCGGCCCGGCTGAACGACCACGCAGCCGTCCCGGCGTGCTCTGGACAGAACGCTGCGTCGAACGGCCCATCGCCGGTCACGTTCGCCGTCAGCGTTCGAAACGACGAGTGAGCGCTCACTGTGAGCGCTCACCTCGACGTACACTCGACCGGGCCGCCGAGCCAACCGGACTCGGCGGATGGGATGACGACGGAGTTGTGATGACATCGACGGAGATGACCGCGCGGGACGCCCGCAGGACGACCGGGCACCACCGCAGGGGGATCGTGGTGTGGGCCTCGGTGATCGCAGGGCTCGGAGGGTTCCTGTTCGGCTACGACACGGGCATCGTGTCGGCCGCGCTGCTGTACGTGGCGCCCGAGTACCACCTCGGTGAGTTCGGACAACAGTTCTTCGTGGCGATCCTGCTCGCCGGCGCCGTGATCGGCGTCATGGGCGGTGGTCCGGTGGTCGACCGCCTCGGTCGACGCCGCACCCTGATCCTGCTCGCCGCGATCTACATCGTCGGCGCGCTCGGCAGCTCGCTCATCGGCTGGCTCCCGCTCATCTACGTGTCGCGGTTCCTGCTCGGCCTGAGCGTCGGGTCGTCCTCGCTCGTCGTGCCGATGTACATCGCCGAGATCGCCCCGGCCCGCATCCGTGGCCGCCTCGTGTCGTTCAACCAGCTGTTCGTGGCGCTCGGCATCTTCGTGTCCTACCTGGTCGGCTACGCGTTCGCCCCGATCGAGGGTTGGCGTTGGATGATCGGCCTCGCCGCCGTGCCGGCCGTCGTCATGCTGGTCGGCCTCCTGCCGCTGCCCGAGAGCCCGCGCTGGCTCGCCGCGAAGGGCCGGGTCGACGACGCCCGCGCCGTCCTCGAGCGCATCCGGTCCACCGTGGCCGAGGCCGCGGCGGAGCTCGGTGACATCACCGGCGCGATCAAGTCCGAGCACGCGGTCAGCTACCGGTCGCTGTTCCGGACCCGCGGTGTCCGTCGCGGCATCGTGATCGGCGTCGTCGTCGCGGCCACGAACCAGCTGTCCGGCGTCAACGCGATCCTCTACTACGCGCCCACCATGCTGAAGTCCGCCGGATTCGGGGACTCGTCCGCGATCCTCAGCTCGGTCGGCATCGGCGGGGCATTCCTGCTGTTCACCCTGATCGGACTGCTGCTCGTCGACTTCCTCGGCCGCCGCTGGCTCCTCATCGGCGGGACCCTGATCGTCGCCATCGCGCTCGCCGCGATCGGTGCGCTCTACCTGTTCCCGCAGTCGTCGACGGTCGGCGTGCTCCTCGTCATCGGCCTCATGATCTACGAGGGCGTGTTCGCCGCGAGCCTCGGCATCGCGATCTGGCTCGTCAACAGCGAGGTCCTGCCCAACCGGGTCCGTGGCAAGGCGCAGTCCTTCGGCACGGTCACCCACTGGGGCCTCGACCTGATCATCTCGCTCGTGGTCCTCAGCGTGATCTCGGGCCTCAGCGCCACGACCCTGTTCTGGGCGTTCGCGGTCTTCGCGATCGCGGGCACGATCACGATGTGGAAGATCCTGCCGGAGACCAAGGGTCGGAGCCTCGAGGACATCGAGCGCCAGCTCGAGGAGGCGTAGGACCGGCGACGGGAGGAGCGGTGCGGACCCGCACCGCTCCTCCCGTCCGACGCCGAGGATCGGGTGTCCTCCCGCTTCGGGTCACGGGAGGACACCCGCCGTTCGCCGCCGTGTCCTGCTGGTGGTCCAGGGACACGGGAGGCGCCGACCGGAACGGGGATGGTCGGCCTTCGCGACCCGATCGGCCGCGAGGAACGTCTGTGGTTGTCGGTGAGACGCCGACCCGGAACTGTTCGAGTTCCGCATTCACCGTCCCAACAGCGCACTGTACGTGTGTCCAGGTCCGGAGACAAGGGGTTGCGCGGAGCGTTCCCGTCCGTCGCCGGGGTCAGAAGTAGGCGATCTGGTGGGGGGTCCGGATGGGGACGAGCATGGCGCGGAGCCGCGCGGCCGACCCGGCTTCCGCACGGACGAGGCCGGCGGCGACGAGCGTGCCGACGTCCACCGCGCCGAGCACGAGTGCGCCGAGTTCCGCGACGTCGAGTTCGACGTCGGCCTCGTCCTGTCCGCCCGCGGTCCGTTCGACCGTCGCACGGCCCTGGACCACCGACAACCGCAGCGTCCCGTCCGAGAACCCGAGTGCGTCGTGGACGCCGATCGTCACCGTGCCGTCCACCGCGAACGGGCGGGACGCGAACGTCGCCACCGGGTCGAGCACGCGGAACCAGACGTGGTCCTCCTCGAACACGGTGGACAGCGCACGGTCGTCGGCGAGCACGTGGAGGACCGGGTCGTCGACGCGGGCCGTCCCGTACCGGACCACGCGCACGAGGTCGACGGCGAGCAGGTGGTGCCAGAGCGCGATGTACGCCTCGTCCGTCGCGGCGACGAGGTCGACGATCTCGAGCCGCACCGCGTGCCGCTCCGTCTGCTCCGCCTTGTACGTCACGTAGCCGTCGACGGGCTCCGACCGGGAGGGCCGGTGCACGACCGCGCGCACCGCCCGGTTCGGCTCACCGTCGCCCTGCCGACCGAGCAGCGGGTTCCAGGTGCCCTCGTTCCGGGTCATCGAGCCCGGGGTCCGCGCGTGGAACCGCTCGTACACCTGGCGGGCGAGTCCCCGGGCCAGGACGGCGGTGTCGACCGGGGCGACCTCGCCCACGGCCGGCACGAGCAGCGGGAGCGCCGCGGACCGGTCGACCTCGATCGTCCGCTCGCGGATGGCGGCGCCGAACCCGAACCGGCGGTAGATCGTGCCCTCGCTCGCGGTGAGGCTCGCGAGCGGGTACCCATCGTCCGCCGCGCGGTGCAGGGAGTCGGTCATCATGCGCCGCAGGACCCCGCGCCGGCGTTCGGACGGGCGGACCGTCACCGACGCGATCGCGAAGGTGTCGATCTCGGTGCCGTCGCCCCAGCTCAGGTGCTTCGGGAGACTGCCGAACGTGCCCACGGGCGCGTCGACGTCGAGCGAGTCGGGCATGGGGTCGCGCCGGTGGACGGCGAGCAGCTCGGCGCGGTCCTCGATGACGTGCCGGATCATCCGCCCGAGGCGCTCGGGGGCCACCTCGGGTTCGTGGAACCCGGCGTCGACGCTCGCGAAGAACGCGGTGGTCTGCGCGTCGGCCGTGCCCTCGGGCGTCAGGCCGGGCGCGAACCGGCGGATGGTGTAGCGGTCGTCGAAGCTGCTCTGGTCCACGTGCCCACGCTACCGACCGGCCTCTGCCCCCTTCCGCGGGATCGCAGTCGTTGCCGTTCTGGGATCCGTCAGAGCGGCGACGACTGCGATCTCGCCGAGGGGCGGCGCGGTCAGCCGACCGTCACCGGCGCTGCCGGCGGCTTCGTCCGGGTGCGCCGCCACACGAAGAACCCGGTGAGCGTGAACACCCCGTAGAACACGTACATGAGACCTGAGGCGTAGTAGCCGGCCGAGAACAGCAGGGGAACGCCGACGACGTCGACCGCCACCCAGATCAGCCAGAACTCGACCCAGCCCTTCGCCATGCCGTAGGTGGCCAGGAGCGACCCGACGAAGATCCACGCGTCGCTCCAGACGGGCTCGTAGGATCCCAGCGCCCGGAAGATCGGGGTGAGCACGAGCGTCCCGCCGACCATGCCGACAGCGAGCAGGGCGCGCGTCCGCCACGAGGCCCACCGCGGCTCGACGACGGCGTCGCCGGGCTCGGGACGCCGCGTCCACCGCCACCACCCGTACACGGACACCACGATGAACATGATCTGTCGCCCGGCCTGACCGAGCAGGTTGACGGGGTTCGGGGTGTCGAACACCGCGCCCATGAACACCGTGAACAGCAGCGCGTTGCCGACGATGCCGACGGGCCAGGCCCACACCCGACGGCGCATGCCGCCGAGCGCGCTGAGCAGGCCGAACACGTTGCCGACGATCTCGCGCCACAGCACGGTCTGGTCGCCGATGACGAGCTGCGCGTCGAACAGCCACCGCAGGAACGCCATGTTGCTCCACTCCGGGTCCACGGATCGGGACCGCACCGGTCCATGCAACCGCATCCAGCGTCGGCGCATTCCGGGAGGCGCGTCCCGCTCCCGCCACCCGGCCTACGCTCGTCGGCGTGGATGCGACGACGGACGACGCGGACGCGATCACCCGCGCCCGCACCGCGATCGCCGAGGCCGTGCAGCGGCTCGAGGCCGCCGGTGCGCGTGACGAGGCCGTCGGCGAGTACGTCGAACCGCGCCGCGTGCTCGGGATCCGGCGGGAGCCGACCATGCGCGACCTGGGGCGCGCGTGGCGGCTCGGGGTGCTGCTCGTCGACCGGGTCGGCACCGTCCGCGCGACGGGCCTGATCACCCGCGTGACGGAGCCGGGCCGGCCGCAGTACCAATCGACGTCGGCGGAGATCCGTCGGGCGTACCGTGCGGCGGCGGTCAAGGGTGGGTTCCGCGCGGGCGACACCGTCAACCACGGCACCGTGCCGATCCCGCTCGACGAGCACCTGCGCGGCGCCGCAGGTCCCCTGTCCGTGCGCGACGGCGAGGTCGTCGTCCGCTGGAGCCCCGCCGTCGCGGACGGCGATGCCCTGCCGCTCGCGCAGTACCTCGCCGACCGCGTCGACCTGCTCGTCCATCCGCCCGAGGGCGCCTGAAGCGCGAGATCGCGGTCGTTGCCGTTCTCACCGGAGCCAGAGCGGCAGGGACTGCGATCTCGCGGACAGGGGGACGGGCGGCCGGCTGCGGCACGCCCGGGTGCCGGCCGTGCAGGCGCCCCGGGGCCGATGGAGGACACTGGGAAGGCAGCCGTCCAGGAAAGGAACAACCCGTGACCGACGTCTCCTCCCAGCCTCCCGCCGAGGGTGACGACCGCGAGGTCCTCACCAACCGTCAGGGCCACCCGGTCTACGACAACCAGAACCAGCGCACCGTCGGCGCCCGGGGGCCCGCGACGCTCGAGAACTACCAGTTCCTCGAGAAGATCAGCCACTTCGACCGCGAGCGCATCCCGGAGCGTGTCGTCCACGCCCGCGGCTTCGTCGCCTTCGGGTACTTCGAGGCGACCGGGCAGTGGGGCGACGAGCCGATCGCGCAGTACACGCGCGCGAAGCTGTTCCAGGAGGCCGGCAAGCGCACCGACGTCGCCATCCGCTTCTCGACCGTCATCGGTGGCCGGGACTCCTCCGAGGCCGCCCGCGACCCGCGCGGCTTCGCCGTCAAGTTCTACACCGAGGACGGCAACTGGGACCTCGTCGGCAACAACCTCGGCGTCTTCTTCATCCGCGACGCCATCAAGTTCCCGGACGTCATCCACTCCCTCAAGCCGGACCCCCAGACGTTCCGCCAGGAGCCGGCCCGCATCTTCGACTTCATGTCGCAGACACCCGAGTCGATGCACATGCTCGTCAACCTGTTCAGCCCGCGCGGCATCCCGGCGAACTACCGGACGCAGCAGGGCTTCGGCGTGAACACCTACAAGTGGGTCAACGCCGAGGGCGAGACGAAGCTCGTCAAGTACCACTGGATCCCGTCGGTCGGCGTCAGCAGCATGACCGAGGCCGACGCCGCCGCGGTCCAGGCGGGCGACCTCGGCCACGCGTCGAAGGACCTCCACGAGGCGATCGAGCGCGGCGAGTACCCGGAGTGGGAGCTCCGCGTCCAGATGATGGACGACCACGACCACCCCGAGCTCGACTTCGACCCGCTCGACGACACGAAGCTCTGGCCCGAGAACGAGTTCCCGCCGAGGAAGGTCGGCACGATGGTGCTCAACCGGAACGTGTCGGACTTCTTCGCCGAGAACGAGCAGATCTCGTTCGGCACCGGTGTGCTCGTCGACGGCCTCGACTTCTCGGACGACAAGATGCTCGTCGGCCGCACGTTCTCGTACTCGGACACGCAGCGCTACCGCGTCGGGCCGAACTACCTGCAGCTCCCGGTCAACCAGCCGAAGAACGCGCGCGTGCACACGAACCAGCGCGACGGGCAGATGGCCTACCACCAGGGCGGCGGACCCAACCCGCACGTCAACTACGAGCCCTCGATCACGGACGGCAGCCTCCGCGAGGCCGAGTACCCGACGCACGACGAGCAGGGGCCGGAGATCGTCGGGCGGCTGACGCGCAAGCGGATCCCGCGCACGAACGACTACACGCAGGCCGGGCAGCGCTTCCGGCTCATGGAGGACTGGGAGCGGGACGACCTCGTCCAGAACTTCGTCACGCTCATCTCGCAGGCGGCCCGCCCGGTGCAGGAGCGCATGCTCTGGCACTTCTACATGGTCGAGGACGAGCTCGGGCAGCGCGTGGGCGAGGGCCTCGGCATCACCCTCGAGGAGGTCGCCGACCTGCCGCCGCTGCAGTCCCAGACCCTGTCCGACGACGAGCTCGCCCGCCTGGCGAACCTCGGGCACAACGGCCCGCGCGACGTCGAGGGGTTGCTCATGACGCACTGCGTGCCGGACGAGCGCGCCCTCATGGCCTGATCAGGTCGTCCGCCGTCCGGGAGGCGCGGTGCGGGTCCGTCCCGCACCGCGCCTCCCGTGCGTTCGGCGTCGTGCGACACCGCGCTGGACGCGGACAGCAGGACCGCGCACGTCAGGACGGACGCGAGCCGCCCTCGAGCAGGAGCACCTGCCCCGTGAGGTAGGCGTTCCCGAGCACGGCGAGCGTGAGCTGGGCGACCTCGTCCGGACGCCCGAGCCGTCCCACCGGCGGCGTCGGGACCGACGAGGGCATGCCGTCGATCATCGCCGTGTCCGCGATGAGTGCCGGGGCGATCGCGTTCACCGTGACCCCGTGCGCGGCGGCCCTCGCGGACAGCGCGTGCACGAGCCCGTGCAGCCCGGCCTTCGACGCGGCGTAGTGCGGGCCGACGAACCCGCCCGTGAACGCGGCGACGCTCGAGGTGAAGACGATCCGTCCCCAGCCGCGCTCGACCATGCCGGGCAGGAGTGCCTGCGCGAGGACGAACGGCGCCGTCAGGTTGACGCGGAGGGTGCGCTCCCAGTCCTCCGGGCTGATCTCGTCGAGCGCGCGGACGTCGCCGACGCCGGCGATCGGCAGCAGGACGTCGACCGGTCCGAACGGGTCCGCGGCGGCCTCCGCCACCGCGTGCAGCCGCTCGGTGTCCGTCATGTCCGCCTCGACGAGCACGAGTCGGCCCGTGCGCCCCGGGTCGAGTTCCGCCGTGGAGGCGCGGCTGCGGTCGCGTACCGTGCCCACCACCGCGTACCCCGCGTCGAGGAGGCCCCGGGTCACCGCCCGCCCGATGCCACCGGTGACGCCCGTGACGAGCGCGACCCGTCCCTCCCGGCTCGGTTCCGACGTGGGCCGTTCGTCATCTGCCATGCCACCTGCCTACTCGCCGGCGGGCCCCAGGCGCCCGGCGGCGGCGGCCTGCGTGCGCCGGTGCGGACCCCTACCGCTCGGTGTCCCTACCGCTCGGTGTCCCTACCGCTCGGTGTCCCTACCGCTCGGTGTCCCTACCGCTGGATGCCGCGGAGGACGTCGACCGCGCGGGTGATGTCGTCGCCCGTGGCGTCGAGGTGCGTCACCATGCGGATGCGCGTCCGGCCGGACTGCATCACGCGCACGCCCTGGGCCTCGGCCTCGTGCGCGAACCGCGCCGCGTCGGACACGTCCGCGAACACGATGTTCGACTCGACCGTCGCGGGGTCGACCCCGACGGCCGCGGCGAGGAGTCGGGCGTTCACGTGGTCCTCGGCGAGGCGGTCGACGTGGTTCCGGATGGCGTACCGGCCGGCCGCGGCGAGCATCCCGACCTGCCGCATGCCGCCGCCGTAACGCTTGCGCCAGATGCGGGCGGCGTCGATGCGCTCCTGTGAGGCGACGAGCACCGACCCGACCGGGGCGCCGAGGCCCTTCGACAGGCAGACCGAGACCGTGTCGAACCCGGCGGCCAGCTCGCTCAACGGCGTGCCCGAAGCGACGTGCGCGTTCCACAGCCGAGCGCCGTCGAGGTGCACCGCGAGCCCGTTCGTCCGCGCGTACTCCTGCACGGCGCGGACCTCGCTCTGGGGCTGCACGGTGCCACCGCCGAAGTTGTGGGTGTTCTCGATCGCGATCGCAGCGGTGGACACCATGTACGACCCGGCGTCCGGCTCCGCGATCTGCTCGACCGCCCGGTGGTCGAGGCGGCCGTACGGCGTCGCCCACGTCCGGGTCGTGATCCCCGAGAACACCGCGGCGGCGCCGAGTTCGGCTCGGGCCACGTGGGCCTGGACGTCGCAGACGAGCTCCTGACCGGGCGCGACGAGCATCCGCAGTCCCAACTGGTTCGCCATCGAGCCCGACGGCGCGTAGAGGCCCGCTTCGAACCCGAGGAGATCGGCGACCTCGGCCTCGAGCGCGTTCACCTCCGGGTCCTCGCCGTACACGTCGTCGCCGACCTCGGCGTCGAGCATCGCGGCGCGCATCGCGGCGGTCGGGCGGGTGACGGTGTCGGAGCGCAGGTCGATGGGCACCCGATGACGGTACTCCGACCGGTCGTGGAGCCCCGCATCCGGATCGTGGTGTGACCGGCCTTCCCCGCGGTGTATCGGCTGTGGAGACGGCGGCACGGCGGCAGCCAGCACGTCGGCGCCTGCTGCGCGACGAACGGGACCGCGGGATGTGACGCGGCCCCGTTCGTCGATGTCATTCGGTCGGTCGGCTCACTGCTGGCTACTCGTGGTACTCGCGGCCGTAGGTCTTGACGCCTTCCATCATGTTCCGGAGATTGTCGGGTGCGTTGTAGCCGAAGGTGCGCTCGAAGGACTGGTAGCCCTCCTGGGAGGATTCGGCGCTGCGGGGCAGCATCCGTTGGGCGAATGCGTCGAACGCGGCGTTGATGTCTCCTGCGTGCTCGACGATCAGCGCGCCGAGTTCGGCGCCGTCGAAGAGGGCCCAGTTCGCGCCGTCGCCGTCCGGCGGTGTCAGGTGCGCGGCGTCACCGACGAGCATCACCCCGGGCATGCGGTCCCACGTGTGACCGAGGGGGAGACCCCAGATCGGCCGGATCACGGGGTCGGTGTCGCCGGCGGTGATGAGTTCGCGCAGTTCTGGAGCCCAGCCCTCGCCGAGCTGGTCCGCGATCAGTCGGAGCGCCTCCTGACGGTTCCTGGAGTCGAGCGTGTCGGCCCAGGCGAGCGGCTTCTTCATGACGACGTAGCTGTGGATGACGTCGCCCGCTTCGCGGTGCCCGAAGATGCCCCGGCCGGGCTGCATTGCGAGCATCGCGCCTCGACCGACGAGCGCTGCACTGGCGGTGTGGCGTTCTTCGACGTCGTGGAGGAACGTCTCGGCCCAGATGGTGCCGGTGTACTCCGGCACGGCACCGTTGAGGTAGGTCCGGACTCGTGACCAGGCTCCGTCGGCGCCGATGAGCAGGTCCGCGTCGACGGAGTCGCCGTTGGCGAAGACGACTCGGTGCGCTCCGGCGTCGGCATGGACCGACGCGACCTTGTGACCCCAGTGGATGGTTCCCTCGGGCAGCGATTCGACGAGGATGCGCCGCAACTCTCCCCGGAGCACCTCCGGGTTGGTCAGTTCGCCATCGTCCGGGATCTCCCCGACGAGCTCACCGTCGGCGCCGAGGAACCGCATCGCCTCAGCGCCCATGTTGATGATCGACCGGAACTCGTCCATCAACTGGCACTGTTCGAGGGCGACCTGCCCGTTGAAGTCGTGGATGTCGAGTTGACCGCCCTGGGTCCGTGCGTTCAGGGACTCTTCCCCCTCGTACATGGCGACGGGGATGCCGTTGAGGTGGAGGACGCGAGCAAGCGTGAGCCCGGCGAGGCCGGCTCCGATGATGACGATCGGCTTCATGACTGGTTGGTCTCCCTTGTGGGCCGGAGGACGCCCGACGGGCTGTCCAATGTGATAAATGCTGCATAATCATTATGCGACAAAATAGTCAGGTTGCAAGCGGTTCCCCTGGACAGCCCCACTCGCCCTTCCGGGTTCGCCCGTCGACATGCTGTGTCTGCTCACCAGTGGGCCGTGGACCTCACTCGGCGAGGTCATCGACCACACTCAGCGGGTCGACGCGCTCGACGAGTTGCCGTTGCCCTGGACGCTCCGATGACGATGACCGGAATGTTCTGCCGCTAAACTCTGTCGTTCGGACCGGCCAGGAGATGAGTGCAGCGATGAGCGAGGTCACCCCGCAGCCGACGGGCCGCGAGCAGATCATCGCGAGCTTCCTCGGGTTCAGCGCGGCGCAGAACGAACTCATGCGGCTCTTCGCCCGCCAGAACCAGATGCACTCCACCGACGCGGCCGCTGTCGTGCAGATCATCGAACACGAAGACCGTGGCCGTCCCCTCACCCCTGCGCGCCTCGCCGAACGCATCGGTCTCTCGCCCGGAGCGACCTCGATCCTGCTCTCCCGCCTCGAGACCGCCGGATTCGTCGAGCGCACCCGTGAGGTCGCCGACCGACGCGTCGTGACCCTGCGCTCCACGAAGGCGATCAACGACGCCGCGGACGCCTACTTCCAACCCCTTGCCCGGCAACTCGATGACGCGTTCGGGGCCTTCACCCCCGATGAGATCGACGTGCTCAGCCGCGCCGCCGCCCGCCTGCAGTCCGTGCTCGAGACGTACGTGCGTGCAGCGGCAGCGGAATCCGAGACTGAACCGAGCTAGGGTGCGTCTCCTCGTCGTTTCGCCCAGGCGATGACGGCGTTGAGGACGACGGCGGCGCGGTAGACGTTCGCGAGCGTGTCGTAGGGCCGCTGGTGGGTTCAGGGCTCGTCGACGTCCCTGAACGGGCCGCGTTGCGTCTGACCGCCAAGGGCGTCGCGCGCTCCCGGTCGTCAACACGCTTCCTGGGCTGGTGAACGCCCCGGGTTCGCAGGGGATCGCAGACCCCGGAGCATCGACGACCGGTTCGCGTGCGACCGGCAGACTGGAGGCCCAGCGTGGTCAGCAGGCGGCTCACGTCCGGCTCCGGTCGCCACCACCGTTCACCGATCCGGGAGGACCCCCCATGACAACCGAACCCCTGCGCGGATCCGTCGCGCTCGTGACCGCAGCCTCCCGAGGGATCGGACGCGCGATCGCGCTCGACCTCGCCGGTCACGGCGCCGACGTCGCCCTCGGTGTGCGCGATCCGGACGCCGCCTCGCCGCTCGCCGACGAGATCCGCGCACTCGGGAGGCGCGTGGTCACCGTCGCGATGGACGTGACCGACCTCGCGGGGTGCCGCACGGCGGTCGACCAGGTCGTCGAGGAGCTCGGGACCATCGACGTCCTGGTGAACAACGCCGGCGGCAGCATCGTCGAGGACGCCTTCGACGTCACCGAGGAACACTTCGACGCCGTCTGGTCGCTCACCACCAAGTCGACGTTCTTCATCTCGCAGTACGTCGCTCGCCACATGCGGACTGTGGGCCGAGGCTCGATCGTGAACATCGCTTCGCAAGCCGGCCTCGTCGCGCTGCCTGGCGAGTCCTCCTACTGCACCAGCAAAGCCGCCGTGATCCACCTCACCAAGTGCCTGGCGGTCGAGTGGGGCCGGTACGGGATCCGTGTGAACGCCGTTGCGCCGACCTTCGTCGAGACGGACGGCACCGCCCCAGCCCTGTCCGACGAGGCGTTCCGGGACGACACGGTGGAGCGCATCGCCGCACTGCACCGCATCGGACAACCGCACGAGGTCGCCGCCGCCGTGACGTTCCTCGCCGGCGAGGGCGCCTCGCTCATCACGGGAACCGCGCTGCCGATCGACGGGGGCTGGACGGCCCGCTGACCGGAACGGAGACGCGGCGCCGGCGCGGGTCGGTCGCGCCGAGCCGATGCTGAGGCGCCAACGAGCTCTACCGCTGTAGCCCGTCGAGCGCGACGTCGGGGAGTGGAGCCCGGTGGTCCTGTGCGCCGGGGATCTTCGACCTGATCCGCAACACGCCCGCACTGACCGAGTGCGCACGTCAGCGCTGGGTCCGATGCCAGGACGTGCGCGCCAGGGCGCTCGCGGACATCGTCGGGAACGGCCCTCCGTGGTGCTCGCGTGCCCCTCGGCGAGGGTGCGGTCGTTCGCTGGCGGTCGTATGGTGGCCTCTGCGGAACGCGGTCCCGTCAAGTGGGGGTGTCATGGCCGGGGAGCTGAGGTTGGATGAGGACGGGCTGGCGTCGCTGGCCCGGGGGCTGCAGGTGCATGGCGGCAGCAGCGGCGAGCACGCTGCACAGGCGGACGCGGCGCTCGCTGCCGCGGAGGAGGCGGTGTCGTCCGCCCCGCTCGCAGGGGCGATGGGCAGGCTGGCGGCGCGGTTCAGCGGGCGCTCCGACGACATCGGAACGAGGATGACCAGCCTCGGCACGTCGTTGACCGCCGCAGGACACGCCCTCACCGCGACGGACAGCGCCCTCGCGGAGACGGCCCGGGGCATCGAACGGTGAGCGTCCTGGATGGCGCCTTGACCGCCGACGACGTCACGGACGTTCCCGACGACGCTGACGGTCTCCGCTCGGCCGCGCGCCGGTTCTCGACCGCGGCGGACGGCGTCCTCGACGCCGCCACGAACGCATCTCGGTCATGGTCGGGGCTGCCGGCGGTGTTCTCGTCCAACGCGCTGCAGCCGGCGCTGACACCGTTGATGGACCCGGCCTTGCAAAAGGCGTAGCAGATGCAGGTCGCTGCGCACGAGTTCCTCCGCGTCGCCACCCGCGCCGCGGACAGCATCGATGACCTCGCGCACGAGCACGACCGGCTCGTGCGGCAGATCGCGCAGTTCCACGCCTCCGCGCCGGGGCAGGTCGCCGCGGCGGCGGCGGAGCAGGCCGCGAGCGGTGACCTGCTCGGCGCGGTCGGTACGGTCGTGACGAACTGGCAGCAGGTGCCGGAGCTCGTCGGCGAGGAGCTCGGGCTGCGGATGAAGGTCCGAGCGCACAACGACAACGTGACTGCGACGCTCAGTGGCATCGCTACGCAGCTCGACGGCATCAGCCCTTCGACCGTGGACGCTCATCCCGTGCACACGGCTGCGCACGTCTCCGGAGCGGGTGGTGGCGGCGACCACAACTGGTTCGAGCGTGCATGGGACACCGCGAAGGCGGCGGTCGGCGTCGGCGGCGCGGTGATCGGTGCGGAGGCAGCGGCAGCGTGGCCCCACATGCAGGACGCCGCAGCGGTCGCACGGAACGTCTTCGCGTCCTTGGGCAACGCGATGGTCGATCACCCGGACGAGATGCTCGAGCTCCTCGGCGGTATCGCGACCATGGTCGGCGGTGCCGCGATGGAGGGCGGCGGTGTCGTGCTCGACATCACGGGGGTCGGCGCGATCGCCGGGGTCCCGCTGAACATCTCCGGCGCCGCGGTCATGACAGCCGGTGCCGGTCTCGCGGCGACCGGGGCGACGCAGTTGGGCGTCCACGCGATGACCGACGACCGCGTGAGCCCGAACCAGACCGACCACGTCCAGCGGTGGCGGGAGAAGAACGAGCAGTACGAAGGTCGCGACAAGAAGGGCCGCTACCGATCCGAGGACAACGACAAGGCTCGAGCGGACTCCGCGGACAAGCAGCAGCGGGGGCTGGATGACTACGAAGAGGAGACCGGCATCACGCCGAACCCGAAGGAAGTGGTCGCGCGCGTGGACAGCGTCGGACACACCCGGAAGTTCGACGGCCTGGCGGAGAAGCCCGACGGCACCTACGAAGGGGTCGAGGTGAAGAGCGGGACCGCGACCAAGTCCACGAGCCAGGAGGAGTTCGACGACGCGGTCAGCTATGACAACCCGGCAACCGCCACACTGGACGGGAAGAAGATCCTCATCACCTCGACTCGGCTCATCAACGTCAAGTAGGAACCATGTACATCACGGACTGGCCCGGACGCAGCACGACGACACTGTCGAACAGCTTCCGCCCGTACGACGAGCAGATCCGCCGCGAACTCGGGTTGCTGGACAACGACCGCAGGTTCGCGTACGTCCTCTACTACCTGCCCGACGGCCTCCGCTGGCAGGACCGGCCGAAGGACGACAACGGCGTCGAGTACGAAGACCAGTACTTGCAGGCCGGGGGCACCGCCGAGCGCATGGGGGTGGAACTCCGACGAGCGGAGGCGGACGGGCAGCTGCGGTTCTACGTCGTCGGTCGGCAGCACGACCTGTCCGAGCCGTTGACGGAGACCCTCGACGTGCAGTCGGCCCACGAACCACGGCACCCGGCGGAACTGTTCGACGCGGACGAGGCGGCACGGATCTTCCACCACTACTTCCGGCACCGGACCGTGCCCGACGAGTACACGCTCCGCCTCATCGACGACATGTGATCGCCGCCCGAGCCGGGGCACCCCTCGTCGACATCGAAGGTCCTCCGTCGGGCGGAGGAGGCCGGATCCGCCGATCGTCGGATGGACGTGCTCCTGCTGGCGGGCGACGCGGCTGTGGCCGCAGGTGGAGGCTGACGACATGTCTGGATCCAGCACCTCCCGTCTCCGTTCCATGACCGCGATCGCCATCGCCGCGTCGGTCGCACTGCTCGGTACCGGGTGCAGTTACATCCACCAGCAGATCGGTGACGCGTGGGCGGTCACGTACGAGATCCACGTCGACCGACCGACCGGCGCGGAACTCACCGAGGTCGAGGTCGAGGGTGCCAGGGAGCGTGGTGACGCCCCGGAGATCCAGCGGCTCGGGTCCGCCACGACGGACCGCACGGACGGTGACGGGTCGCGGTGGACGCACGACGCCGTGGTCCTGGCCGAGCAACGAGCGTCGGTGACCGCGACGCCCGGGGAGGGCGCGACGGCGACCTGCCGGATCCTGCTCGACGGGAAACGCGTGATCGCGACCGCGACATCCACCACGCCAGGAGCGCGTGTGCAGTGCTCAGCGACGACCCCCGAGTTCAACGAGAGCGCCCGGCACTGACACGATCGTTCGTCGCACGTGTGCCAGGACCGTCGCTCGCGCGGGTTCGAGATGGCGTGTCCTCGAGCGCGGCTCGGGCTAGGGCGCCTCGTCGACGAGGGCGACGAATCGCGTGCCCACGCCGTCCACTTCGTGCCGCACGAGCCCTGCGGCCGGTTCCGGCGCCTGGTACCCCGCGTGGTAGTCACACATCAGGTAGTCCCAGTCGGGCCACCACTTCTTGGGCCGCGCATCCTCGCTGAATCCGCAGACGACGCACTCGAGGTGCACCCAGACCTTCTTGCCCGTGCGGTTGGCCCTGGACTGCACGAGCCAGGCCGGCGGATCCTGCTCGATCGCCGCGAGGTCGGGCTCGCTGAGGCGCGAGGGGATCCCGTGATGGGTCGCCATCTCGATCGGGATGTCGAGTCGGATGGCGGCGTCACGTCGCGAGAGCATCCGCCCAGGGTAGGTTCTGCCGCTGGGTGCCGCGACGACCACGACATCGGCACCGACGGGGCCGGCATCGATCGCATCCGGCTGGCGGAGGGTCAGGAACAGCGGCTGGCGTACACATCGTTCTGCGTCGAGCAGGGTCGCACGCTCCGTGCAGGCGGTCCTGGATGTGTCGCGATCCATCGGCGTTCGGGCGCAGGGGATCGGGGACCAACGTCGTTCCCGATCCCGGTGCGTTCGAACTCGCCGCTGAGACCTTGCACACGCACGTCGTCCAGCAGGACCGTAGCCGGAGCGAGCTCGTGCAAGCAGAGCAGTGGCTTCATGACGTCTGGGCACGTGAAGCACCCGTACCCGCCCTCGCTCAGCTCGACGAAGACCTCGTTGAGCTTGCTCGCCGATAGCAGGGCAACCGGACTGGTCGCCGGTCGGTCATCGAGACGTCGACGTAGGTTCAGAGCATGACCCTGCGCGGCGTACTCGACTACATCGGCATCACACGGCCGAAGGGTGAGCGCACCTGGCTGCTCGAGCTCCTCGACCGGCGCCGCGCCCGCTGACGGATCGCCGGTCGGGTGCTGGCGGGAGGCCGAGCGCCGCGCGGATCAGCGCTCGGTCAGGCCGCACTTGTAGAGCGGGTCATCCACGACGGTTTCGAGGGGCTGGGTCGTCTCGATTCGCACCCAGCTGGTGTGTCAGCTCCGGTCGAGTGCAGCCGGCGGACGAGCGCACGCTCTTCGAGTCGGCCCGCTCCTGCCCGAGCATCGTCGTTCCGCGCGTCGAGTCGCCGCTCACGGATCGCGTGGTCGACCGTGAGGATGAAGAGCTCGTCGAAGATCTCGAAGAACGACCCGACGTTGCGCGATCCACCGCAGAAGAACCTCACCGGCTCCGACCGATCCGCCGCGATGGGTCGAACCTCTTCGACCTGCCGTACATCGTGTGATGGAAGCCGTTCCCGGTCGCGCCGGAGACCGGCGCTCTTGTCGCATCGCTGCTGTCGCCGGCGGTCGCTATCGTGACGGCATGCTGCCCGTCGCGCCCGGCGCCCTCCGCGTCCTCCACCTGTCCGACACCCACCTGACCGGTGACGGCTCGCTGCACAACGGCGTGGTGGACACCGCGGCCACACTCGGCGCGGTCCTCGCCCGGGTCGCCGACGTCCCCGGTGTCGGCCTGGTCGTCGTCTCCGGGGACTGCTCGGACGACGGCACGCCCGCCTCGTACCAGGCCCTGCTCGACCGCGTCGGGGCCTGGGCGCGTGCGCACGGTTCGGCCGTCGTCGCCGTGCCCGGGAACCACGACGGGCGCGCCGGGTTCCGTGAGGTCCTCGGGAACGGCCATGTGTTCGCCGAAGGTGGGGCACCGGTCGCGCACACGCTGCAGCACGTTGCGCCGAGCGTCCCGGTCGATGGCGTCTCGATGGTGGCCGGGCGCCGGATCATCACGCTCGACACCTCGGTCCCCGGCGCCGGCTACGGCCTGCTGCGGCCCGAGCAGCTCGAACGGCTCCGCGAGCTGCTCGCCGATCCCGCTCCGTACGGGACCGTCCTCGTGCTGCACCACTCGCCGTTGCCGGCGCCGACCGCCCTGCACGAGGCGTTACGACTGCAGAACCCGGACGAGCTGGCGGATGCGCTGCGGGGGAGCGACGTGCGCGTCGTCCTCGCGGGGCACTACCACCACCACATGGTCGGCACGATCACGGGGGTCCCCGTGCTCGTGGCGCCCGGGGTCGCGAACGACACCGACATCGCGGGCGTCTACGAGCGGGAGCGCATCCTCGCCGGCGCCGGAGCGCTCGTGGTCGACGTCCCCGCCGAGGGCACCGTGCTCTCGACGCCCGTGCACGTCCCCGTGCCGGACGAGGGGCGCGAGCTCTTCACGTTCGACGAGGCGCGGGTCGCACGCATCGCGGCGGAGTCCGGCCCGCGCCGCTGAGGAGTTCCACTGGACGCTGAGCAGCCCCACCGGGCACGGACGCCGGCACGATCAGCCGCAGCCGCAGCCGCAGCCGCAGCCGCAGCCGCAGCCGCTGCACCCGCACCCGCGGAACCGGCCGCGGACCCAGCCAGGGGAGCGCATGCTCGGCGGTACCGCATCACGGTTGCGACGGCGACGGCGACGGTGCCGACAGCAGGAGCGTGCCATGCGTGTGGGATCAGCGGTCGAGTTCGACCGGTACGGCGGGACCGACGAGCTCCACTTCGTCGACCAGGAACGACCGACCCCGGCGGACGGTGAGGTCGTCGTCGAGGTCGTGGCGGCCGGCCTCAGCCACATCGAGATCGCGACCCGCGAAGGGGCCCTGGCGGACCGGCTTCCGACAGTGTTCCCCTCGCGGCAGGGATCGTGCTTCGCGGGCATCGTCCGGGCGAAGGGGCGGTCGGTGCGCGGGGTGCACGCCGGGCAGGCCGTGATGGGCCACGCCGTCGGTGGTGGCGCCCAGGCGAGCTGGGTGTGCGTCCCGGCGGCGGCGATCGTGCGCAAGCCGGAGAACATCCCGTTCGAGGTGGCCGGCGGTCTGTACCTGGCCGGGACGACGGCCTGGCGGATCATCGACGACCTCGCGATCACCGCGGACGACGTCGTGGTGATCGCCGCCGCCGCCGGTGGGGTGGGGCACATCGAGGCGCAGCTGGCGCTCGCAGCAGGCGCCCGGGTCATCGGCACCTGCGGTGAGCGGAACCACGACTACCTCCGGCAGATCGGCGTGCTCCCGGTGACGTACGGGGATGGCATGGTCGAGCGGATCCGTCAGGCTGCCGCAGGGCACCCGGTCACCGCGTTCGTCGACAACCGGGGCGACGGTGCGGCCCTGTCGACGGCGCTCGGGGTCGACCCGGCGCGGTTCGTGTCGCTCGAGCGGCGCCGTGACGTCGAGCTGCACTTCGTACAGGCTGGCGGCGATGACACCGACCCCGCGACGATCATGCAGGACCTCGGTCGGCGCATCGAGGCGCACCAGCTCCGGGTGCTCGTGTCGGGGTTCTACCCCTTCGAGTACCTGGTCGACGCCTACGAGGACCTCGCAGCGGGCCATTCCCGCGGCAAGGTCGTCGTCGGCATGCAGCCCGTCGAGACCGGGATGCGGCAGGAGTGGTACCGCTCCGAGAAGGCGCGCACGATGGCGGAGCGCTGACGAGCGCGAGCGCGAGCGCGAGCACGAGCACGAGCACGAGCGCGAGCACCTCCGCGGAGGCGTACCCCTGCGTCAGCGCGGACGCATGCCCGCGTCCACGTCAGCTCAGGACGTCCTTCCGCACGAACCGCAGTGTGGCGAGGCCGCCGAAGACCACGACGTACGCCGCCTGCAGGAGCGCGTTGTGCCCGAACGACTCGAACGACAGCGGGTCGCGTAACAGGTCCCCGAAGCCGAGCCACAGGTGCGAGAACAGGAACGGGTGGAGCCAGTCGAGCTGGGGGAGCGCGTCGGCGATCTGCGAGGCGCCGGCGAGGACGACCGTGGCGGCCATCGCCCCGACGGGCACCGCGGTGAGCGTCGACGCGAACAGCCCGATCGCGGTGAGTCCGAGCATCGACAGCGTCACGTAGGCGACGAGCAACAGCGCCCGCACGGCGTACTGCACGCCGCCGACCTGGGTGCCGGAGAGCAGCGTCACCGGACCGATCGGGAACAGCGCCGCCCCGATCGCGACACCGACCACGACGATCGTCAGGGTCGCGGCGAGGGCGAACGCGCCGGCCCCGACGAACTTCACGAGTACGAGCCGGAGCCGGCCGGTCGGCGCGACGAGCAGGTAGCGCAGGGTGCCGAGGTTGGCCTCGCCCGCGATCGTGTCCCCGGACGCGACCCCGATCGTCAGCGGCAGGAACAGCGGGATCGACACCGTCAGCGCCGTGAACGCGACGAACAGCCCGTTGTTCGTGATGTCGGACAGGAACGCCGGGCCGCCCGACGTCCGATGCGTCGCGACCCGGACCGCGACCGCGATGAGGATCGGTACGAGTGCGAGCGCGCCGAGCATCGCCCAGGTGCGCCAGCGGCGGAACAGCACGCGCACCTCGGAGCCGAGGAGCGCGGTGGCGCGCGTGCCCCGGCGACCGGTGTCGGGCCTCCCGGTCGGCGTGACGGCGGTGCCGTCCACCGCGACCGCGCCCCCGTCAGCGGCGCGGTGGCCCGTGCCCGCTGCCTCACCCTGCGACATCGAAACCCTCCCCGGTCAGCGCGACGAACCGGTCCTCGAGCGTGCCGCCACCGACGGCGATGCCGCGCACGCGCACGCCGGCCTCGACCAGTGCGGCGGTGACGGTCTCGGCCGGCACCTCGTCCGGGAGGTCCGCCACGAGTCCGTCGGACCGGCTCGCCGCGTCGACGTGGAGGCCGAGCCGCGTGAGCACGATGTGCGCATCGCCCCGGTCCGGGGTCTGCACCGTGACCCGCGCGGTGCCCACCCGTCGGAGCTCGTCGAGCGAACCCTGGGCGACGAGGCTGCCGGCGCGCATCACACCGGCGTGCGTGCACACCTGCTCGATCTCGGCGAGCAGGTGGCTCGACACGAACACGGTGGTGCCGTCGTCGGCGAGCGACCGGATGAGGTTCCGGACCTCACGCGTGCCCTGCGGATCGAGCCCGTTCGTCGGCTCGTCGAGCACGAGGAGGTCACGCTGCGTGAGGAGCGCGTTCGCGAGGCCGAGCCGTTGCTTCATGCCGAGGGAGTAGGCGCCGGCCTTCTTGTCGGCCGCGTGCGTGAGCCCGACGCGGTCGAGGGCGGCGTCCACCCGGCGCGTGCGCGAGGTCGGGTCGGAGCGGGGATCGGCGGCGTCGAACCGGTGCAGGTTCGCCCGCCCCGACAGGAACGGGTAGGACGCCGGTCCCTCGACGAGTGCGCCGACGCGCGGCAGCACGCTGGGCAGTGCGCGGGGCATGCGTTCGCCGAGGACCTCGATCCTCCCGGCGCTCGCCGCGGTCAGGCCGAGGAGCATGCGGATCGTCGTGGTCTTGCCGGAGCCGTTCGGGCCGAGGAACCCGAACACCGAGCCGCGCGGCACCGCCAGGTCGATGCCGTCGACGGCGTGCTGCCGTCGGAAGACCTTGCGCAGACCCTGGGTGCGGATCGCGAGGTCCGCGGTGCTCACTCGGCTGCGGCCTCGAGCGCCGACACCGGCACCGCGCCGGCGAGGACGCGGCCGTCGTCCGTGATGAGGATCGACACGAGCGAGGTCTGCACCGCGCGGCCGCCGTCGACCGCCTTGGTGAGCTGCCCGAACAGCTGCGAGCCGTCGGCGTCGAGCTGGCGCTTCGGGAACGTCCCCGCGGGCAGGGTCACGATGCTCGACCAGCCGTCGCCCTGGACGCTCGGGGTCGGTGCGCCGGAGGCCCGCACGTCACCGGGGGCCACGAGGCCGGGGTGCTTGGCCGTCGAGCTGTGCTCCGCGGCATCGGAGAGGTCCTTCGTCGTCACCTTCGCATCGCTCGGCGGCGTGAAGTCGAACAGTGACGCCTTGGGTGCGCCGTACGAGAGCGCGCTGAACCGCACCGACACCGCTGCCGTGGACTGCCCGCGAGCGTCGATCCGCGCGCTCAGCGGCAGGCCGGTGGACTTGTCGATCGCGATGACGACGTCGTGCACGAGCGTCGACGAGGACTTCGGGGTCAGTCGCACCTGCCAGGCGGCGTGCCCGGCGATCGAGGTGGTCGTCGGCGTGCCGACGCGGGTGCTCGGCGTGATCCCGGCGATCGCCCGCGCGGCGATGTCGGCGGGCGACGCGGACCCCGTGTCAGTGCCGTTCGCGGCCGCGGCCGCGGCGGACGACGGGAGCGTGACGTGCACGGCCTTGTCCGCCTTGGAGTCCCAGGTCCAGACGTCGCGCCCGTTGCGGATGACGTCGCGCTCGGCGAGCTGGTCGAGCACCTGCACGCGGGCCTTGCTGCGACCGTCGACGTAGACGCGGGCCTCGTGCGACGCGGTCAGCAGATCGAGCACGTCCGATGCGCCGGACTGCGCGCTCGACGCCCCGGACGAGCCGCTCGTGGACGGCAGCGACGGCAGACCGAGGTCGCTCGTCTGGCTGATCCGCCCGGAGTACGACAGGGTGTCGCTGTGTGCGACGCTCGCGAGCACCTGCGCCGCCGTGGGGTGGCTGCCGGTGGTGGCGGGGGACGGGGTCGCGGCGCTGGCGGCGAGCGGGGCGGCGACCGCCCCGGCGACGACGACCGGCGCGACGACGGCCGGGAGCCAGGTCGACTTCTTCTTCATGACGCATCCCCTTCGACTGCAGGTCCGCTGACGGTACGTCCACAGCCCGAACGTCCGCTGTGGAGGTGCGGATCAGGCGCGCGGTCGGCGGACGTCCGCCAGGTGGTGGACCGGGTCGTGCAGGTAGTACCGGGCGAGGGACTTCACCGTGAACGCACTGCCGTCCGAGCGGAGGCCCGGGCGGTCGACCTGGTCGTCGCGCACCGCGGCGAAGGCGGCTGCGGTCCGATCGGCGGCGGCCAGGAGCTCCTCGGCGACGACGGCCGGGTCCTGCTCGCCGTACCGGTCCTCCACCGCGGTGGCGTCCTGGTCCCAGTTCGGGAACCGGGGCGCGTCCTCGGCGAGCATGAGCTCGAGCCGACCCGCCATCACGCGGTGCACGTCGCGGACGTGCGCGCCGTACTCGAGCGGTGACCACGTCGCGTCGTCGGGACGCTCGCGGACGTCGTCGCGCGCCAGCTCGGCCGGCCACGCGGCGGCGTTCGCACGGACGAGCCCCGGGACCTCGTCGAACGTCACGGTGCGACCGTCGAACCCGCACTCGGGGCACCGGTCCTCGAGCACCCAGGTCCAGTTCTTCGTGTCGGGTTCGATCGGCATGGCGGGACGCTACCGTACCGGGGCCCGCCCGTTCACCGGGGTCCGTAGGCTCGGCGCATGCGTCTCCTGCTCATCCGCCACGGTCAGACTCCCGCGAACGTCGACGGGGTGCTCGACACGCTCGTGCCCGGGCCGGGCCTCACCGCGCTCGGCCGGGAACAGGCGGCCCGGTTGCCCGAGGCGCTCGGCGACCGCGGTGTCGGCGCGGTGTTCGTCTCGGACATGGTCCGGACGCACGAGACGGCGGCACCGCTCGCCGAGGCGCTCGGACTCGAGCCGGTCGAGCTCCCGGGACTCCACGAGATCGACGCGGGCGACCTCGAGGGGAAGCGCGACCGCGCCTCCGTCCTCGAGTACATGGGCACGGTCTCCGCGTGGCTCGAGGGGGACCGCGACCGGCGCATGCCGGGCGGACCGGACGGGCACGCGTTCTTCGCGCGCTTCGACGCCGCCGTGTCGACGATCGCCGCGGGCGGCGCCGACACCGCTGCCGCGTTCAGCCACGGCGCGGCCATCCGGAGCTGGGCGGGTGGGACCGCGACGAACCTCGCGGACCACGCGCTCGCGCGCCACACACTCGAGAACACCGGCATCGTCGAGCTCGACGGCGACCCCGCCAGCGGGTGGACCGTGGTCCGCTGGGAGGGGCAGCCCGTCGGTGGCGACGAGGTCGCGGACCGCAGCGCGCCCGATCCCACGGGCGAGGCGTTCACGCCGCCGGACGGAGCGACGCCCGCCTCCCGGTGATCGGGAGACGGGCGTCGGGGGCCGGCCGGGGCGAGGGTCAGCGCGCCGCGACCGGGGTCGATCCGAGCGGGACGACGACGCCGTGCGCGACGCGGAGTTCCTCGAGCGTCGCGGCGATCTCCTCGTCGCGCTCGTCGGAGGTCCACTGCAGCGCCGTCGCGAGGACGTCGGCGAGCTCGGTGAGGAGCTCGATCGTCACGCCGCCGACGAACGCCAGGTTCGTCCGGCGGAGCACGACGTCGGACAGGTGCACGGCGTGCTCCCGCTCGGCGAAGAACGCCACCTCGGCGGTGGTCAGCTCGGGGTCGGTCTCGAGCGGCACGACGGGCTGGTCGAGGAGCACGTCGATGACCTCGGTCGCCCGGGTGCCGTACCGGGTGAGGAGCCGGTCCACGGCTGCGGGGTCGAGCCCGTCGCGGTGCGTCTGCACCCACAGGGCGCGGTCGCTGTCGGTCGTCGGGAAGTCCTTGCCGCCGCCGATCGGCATACCCGTCGTGTCGACCTTCCGGGTGACATCGAGGCGGTTCGTCACCTCGGTCGACAGGTGCGCGGACAGGGCGCGGAACGTGGTCCACTTGCCGCCGACGAGCGAGAGCACCGTGGCGGACCCGAGGCCTTCGATCGGCGTCTCGACGATGCGGTAGTCACGTGAGACGAACCCGGGGGCGGTGTCCTCGTGCCGGGGGAGCGGCCGGATGCCCGAGTAGCGGTAGACGATGTGCTCGCGGTCGAGGGCGATCTGCGGGAACACGTGCCGGACGAGGTCGAAGAAGTAGTCGACCTCCTCCTCGGTGCACACGGCGGGCTCGGCGGGGTCCGCGTCGATGTCGGTCGTGCCGATGAGCACCCGGCCCTTGAGCGGGTAGATGAGCACGATGCGGCCGTCGTCGTTCTCGAAGAAGATCTCGCGGCCCTTCGTCGCCGCGAGCAGCTCCGGGTTGTCGACGACGATGTGGGAGCCCTTCGTGCCGCCCATGTACGCCGTCTCGCCCCCGAACGCCGCGTTCGTCAGGTCGGTCCACGGCCCGGAGGCGTTGACGACGACCGGCGCGGTGACGACGAACTCGGTCCCCGACTCGACGTCGCGGAGCAGGACGCCGCCGTCGCGCGTGCCGACGGCCTCGACGTAGTTCGCCGAGCGGGCGGTCGCGGCGCTGCCGTTCCCGGTACCCGCGGCGAGCCCGTCCTTGAGGACGTCGAGCGCCAGGCGCTCGGGCTCGTGCACGGACGCGTCGTAGTAGGTGCCCGTGTACTTGAGGTCGTGGTTCAGGGCGGGCATGTCCTCGAGCGCGGCCTTCTTCGTGAGGAAGCGGTGCTTCGGCACGGATCCGCCGTCACGCGAGAACGAGTCGTAGAGCGTCATGCCGATCTTGATGAGGGCCGCGCCACGCTCCTTGGTGGACCGCTGCTTGTGCGTCAGCATCCGCAGCGGGGCGTTCATGATGCCCGAGAACGTGGAGAACACCGGCATCGTCGTCTGCAGCGGCTTCACGTAGTGCGGGGCGATCTTGATGAGGCCGTTGCGCTCCTGCACGGACTCGCGGACCAGCCGGAACTCGCCGTTCTCGAGGTAGCGGATGCCGCCGTGGATCATGTGGCTCGACGCGGCCGAGGCCCCCGACGCGTAGTCGTTCCGCTCGACGAGCACGACGTCGACGCCCTGCAGCGCGAGGTCGCGGAAGGTCGCGATGCCGTTGATGCCCCCACCGACGACGAGGACCTGGGCGGTGGGCCGGTCGGTGATGGCCGCGACGTTCGGTCGCAGCGCGGTCTTCTTCGACATGTGGTTCGTCTTCCTCCTCAGCGACGCGGCCGGATTCGCCGCGGCGACTCCTCGATGGTGCGCGCCACTGACAGGAGGGGCAACCCGCCTGCACGAACGTGCACCGGGCCTCCAGAGCGGCGACGACCGGTGGCAACGCGTGTCCGCTGGGGGCGAGAATGGAGCCAGCGGCCCTGCACGTGCGTGCAGGGCGCGCGAGCATGGTGCCGCGCGACGCTGGTGCCGCTGCACGGCACACGAACGCGGAGGACGCACGATGAGCGACGCGGCACAGGCGGTGCGGACGCAACAGGCGCTCCGCGCCGCGCACCTGTACTACATGCAGGACCTGACGATGGAGGCCATCGCCGACGAACTCGGGACGTCCCGGTCGTCCGTCTCGCGGCTGCTCAAGTACGCCCGCGACACCGGGCTCGTCGACATCCAGATCCGGTCCCCGCTCGATCAGGCCGCGGCCCTGAGCCGTGCCCTGCGCACCCGGTTCGACGTGCACGCGCACGTCGTGCCCGTGCCCGACCACACGAGCGACGTCGACCGGCTCGAACGCGTCGCGCTCTCCGCCGCCCGGATCCTGACGCAGTACATCGACTCGAACATGGTGATCGGGATCTCGTGGGGCTCGACGGTGAGTGCGATCAGCCGGTACCTCGTGCCGAAGGCGACGCACGGCTCGACGATCGTCCAGGTGAACGGTGCGGCCAACACACGCACGACCGGCATCGTCTACGCCAGCGAGATCCTCCGCCGCTTCGGCGACGCGTACGGGGCGGTCGTCCAGCAGTTCCCGGTCCCCGCGTTCTTCGACGACCCGGCGACGAAGGCCGCGCTGTTCCGCGAGCGGAGCCTTCGCCCGGTGCTCGACCTGCACCAGCGCATGGACCTCGTGCTGTTCGGGGTCGGCTCGCCCCAGGCCCTCGTCCCGAGCCACGTGTACTCGGGCGGGTACCTCGACCCGGCCGACCGCGAGGAGCTCAAGCGCGACGGCGTCGTCGGCGACGTCACGACGGTGTTCTACCGGGCCGACGGTTCCTGGCGGGACATCGGCCTGAACGCCCGCGCCGGTGCGCCGGACCTCGACACCCTGAAGCGCGCGCCGCGGCGGATCTGCGTCGTCGCGGGGCGCTCGAAGGTCACGAGCCTCGAGGGGGCGCTGGCGGCCGGGCTCGTGACGGACCTCATCGTCGACGAGAGCGCGGGACAGGCGCTGCTCGGCTCCTGAGCGACGGGGAGGCCGATCGCCGAAGCCGGGTCACGGGGGACCCGTCGGGGGACACGGGTCGGGGGACGAACCCGGACGTGTTCCCAGCTGGGCGGGCGTAGGCATGGCGAGCTGTCCGACCACGCAAGGAGCCCTCCATGGCCGTCCTCGACGCTGCCGACGTCCTCACCCAGACCCCGATGCCGTACCCGGCACCGCGCGGGCCGCTCGGCGAGGCGATCCGCGCCGTGCTCACCGAGCGTCCGGACGGCGACCGATCCGCGCTCACCGACACCGCTCGCCGCGCGATCGCCGACGCCGAGGACCTCATCCGTGACGACGACGTGCAGAGCAGCCTCTTCGTGCTCCAGGAGCTCGCCTACGGGGGCATCCAGGGTGTCGACGACCGCTTCGAGTGGGACCCGGACCTCCTCGCGGTGCGTGCCGTGCTCGAGGAGGCGTTCGAGGCCGAGCTCCGCCGCAGGGTGCCGATGCCCGAGCGACCCGAGCCGACCGCGGACGCCGTCGCGGCGGCCCTGTTCGCGATGACCTCCGCCGACTCGGGGCCGAGCCTCTCGCGCTACGTCGCGCGGAAGGCCACGCTCGAGCAGGTCCGCGACCTCCTCGTGAACCGGACGGTCTACACGCTCAAGGAGGCCGACCCGCACTCCTGGGCGATCCCGCGCCTGACCGGCCGCGCCAAGGCCGCGCTCGTCGAGATCCAGTCGGACGAGTACGGCGGGGGCCGGCCGAAGCGCATGCACTCCGCGATCTTCGCCCGCACCGTCCGTGCCGCCGGACTCGACGACTCCTACGGCGCGTACGTCGACGCCGTGTCGGCGCTGACGCTCGCGACGAACACGATGATGAGCCTGTTCGGGCAGCACCGTCGGTTGCGCGGTGCGACCGTCGGACACCTGGCGGCGTACGAGATGACCTCGTCCATCCCCAACAAGCTGTACGGGGACGGTTTCCGGCGCCTCGGCTTCGACGAGGACGCCACGTGGTACTTCGACGAGCACGTCGAGGCCGACGCGGTCCACGAGCAGATCGCCGGGCGCGACCTCGCGGGCGGCCTCGTCGAGGCCGAGCCCGCGCTCCTCGACGACGTGCTGTTCGGCGCCGCCGCGTCGCTCACCGTCGACGGCTGGGCCGCCGCCGAACTGCTCGAGGCGTACCAGGCCGGGCGGTCCTCGCTCCGCGCGCCGGTGCAGGTGGCCGCACCGTCCCTCCAGGCCGGATGACCGCACGCGGCGGGGGTCCCCGTCCCGTCGGCCACGCCGCCGACGGCGGCGCCGAGCGCCTGCCGGCCGAGTACGTCCTGCCGCTCCGGTGGGACGACGACACCGACCCGACGGAACTCGCCGCCTACCTGGCGCGCCTCGTCGAGGTCGTCGACGTCACCGTCGTCGACGGCTCGTCGACGGTCGCGGTCGAACGGCACCGCGCCGCGTTCCCGCCGGGGGTCCGGCTGCTGCCGCCACGGGACCGGGCCGGGAGGAACGGCAAGGTCCGCGGGGTCGTCACCGGTGTCGAGACGGCGCGGCACGACGCGGTCGTGGTGGCGGACGACGACGTCCGGTACGACGAGCCCGCGCTCGCCCGTGTCGTCGCGCAGCTCGCTGACGCGGACGTCGTCCGGCCGCAGAACCACTTCCACCCGTCGCCGTGGCACGCCCGCTGGGACACCGGCCGCACGCTGCTCAACCGCGCGCTCGGGTCGGACTGGCCCGGGACGCTCGGCGTCCGACGCGGGGTGCTGCTCGCGACGGGCGGGTACGACGGGGACGTCCTGTTCGAGAACTGCGAGCTCGTCCGGACCGTGCTGGCCGTCGGGGGCCGACAGGTCCGCCTCGACGACTGCTTCGTCGCGCGCCGTCCGCCGACCGTCCGGCACTTCCTGGGGCAACGCGTGCGCCAGGCGTACGACTCGTGGGCGCAACCGCTCCGGCTCGCCCTGGAACTCGCCGTCCTGCCCGCGGTGCTGTTCGCCGTGCGTCGGCCGCGGTGGCTCGTGGGCGGGGCGGTCGCCGTGGTCGGGCTCGCCGAACTCGGCCGCCGCCGCGCCGGGGGGACCGCCGTGTTCCCGCCGACCGCGGCGCTGTGGTCGCCGCTGTGGCTCGCCGAGCGCGCGGTGTGCTCCTGGCTCGCCGTCGTCGCCCGGGCCCGCGGCGGCGTGTGGTACGCGGGCGAACGGCTCCCGCGCGCGGCCAGCCCGTTGCCGCTGCTCCGCCGACGCCTCGCCGGTGTCGGCTCCGTGACCGACACCCCGACGGAGGGACCCCGCCCATGACCCACGACCCCGACATCGAGATCGTCGCGTGCCCCGACGGGCCGCTCCTCGTGCGCGGCGACGTCCGCATCACGAACCCCGACGGCGAGGACCTGCCCCGCCGCCGACGCACGGTCGCGCTCTGCCGGTGCGGCAAGTCGATGCTCAAGCCGTACTGCGACGGGACGCACAAGATCATCGGCTTCCGGACCGAGCCGGAGCTGCCCGCCTCGGACGTCGCGGCCGACCCGGTCTGACCGTCACCATGACGACAGCGGGCCCGCGACGATCGTCGCGGGCCCGCTGTCGTGCGTCCGGGGGTGTCAGCCCACGGTGCGGATGCGGTCGTCCCGGCGGCTGCGCGAGCGCGGCAGCACGAAGCCGAGCAGGATCATGCCGACGGCGAGCACGAGGTGCAGCCAGTTGTCGGCCGTGTTGAGCGGCACGAAGTTCGCCCCGCTCGTGTGGTTCGCGGTGAACAGGCCGTAGATCCAGAGGACGGCGTAGACGATGCCGCCGATGATCAGGTACGCGCGCGAAGCACCGGCACCGCGGGCGGCGAGGACACCGACGACACCGAAGGCCAGGTGCACGATGTTGTGGAGCACGGACACCTGGAACAGGCCGAGCAACATCGCCATCGAGCCTGATCCGGCACCGCTCAGCGAGCCGGTCGTGATCCCCGGGATGAACCCGGCGATCCCGACGACCAGGAAGACGATCCCGACGATCAGTGCGCCCTTCTGGACGGCGGTCGCGGCGTAGGGCGGGTGGGCGGAGGAGTCGGACATGGGAGTTCCTTCCTGATCAGCGCGGCATGGCCGGGTTGGTGGGATCGCCGTGTGACGGCGGGTTGATCGGCGGCCCGGAGGTCGCGGGGGTCACGCCGCCCCCGGGCAGGCCGGCGTGGACCTCCGGCAGGTGGTCCGGCACGGAGCCGTGGGGTTCGGCGCCGGCGTCGAGGGCCTCGAGCCGGTGGCGCAGGACCTCGACGACCGGCAGGCGGTCGCCGTGGGCCCGTTCGTGGTCGAGCAGCGCCTGCAGGTCCGAGCGATCGAGAGCGACGATCCGTTCCCGGAGCGCCCCGAGCGGCACGTGGTCGAAGTCGGGGATCGCGAGTTCCTCGTTGGTCATCACAGGTCCTTCCCCTCGACGGCTCGTCGTCGAGTGGCCTGGACGGTACCCGGACCGGACTGCCCGGTCGCGCAGTGAACGGGGGACAGTCCGGCCGGGAGGCCCGCCACCGGTCGATCCTTCGGCGCACGCCCGTGCGGGGCGCCCCGGACCGAATTGACGAGCACGATCAGCGCGTGCAACCGAACGATGTGCTGCTGTGACACGGCCGTTCGAAACGGATGCCTGAATGACTTCGACCCCGCGGGCCGCCGCGGGCACGACCACGAGGAGTCCCCATGCTGATCGGTGTCCCCACCGAGGTGAAGAACAACGAGTTCCGGGTCGCCGTGACCCCGGCGGGCGTCGCCGAGCTCACCCTGCACGGGCACCGGGTGCTCGTGCAGGGTGGCGCGGGCGCGGGCAGTGCCTTCACCGATGACGAGTACGCGGGCGCCGGTGCCGAGGTCGTCCCCGACGCCGCCGCCGTCTGGGGTGCCGCGGACATGGTGCTCAAGGTGAAGGAACCCGTCGCGAGCGAGTACCCGCTCATCCGGCCCGGCCAGGTGCTGTTCACCTACCTGCACCTCGCGGCGGACCGGCCGCTCACCGAGGCGCTCCGGGCGTCCGGCGCCACGGCGATCGCGTACGAGACGGTGCAGCTGCCCGACCGGTCGCTGCCCCTGCTCTCGCCGATGTCGGAGATCGCCGGGCGGCTCGCCGCACAGGTCGGCGCGAACCAGCTCATGCGCACCGCGGGCGGTCGCGGCCTGCTGCTCGGCGGCGTGCCCGGGACCCCGAAGGGCCGCGTCGTCGTCATCGGCGGCGGGGTCGCGGGCGAACACGCGGCGGCGATGGCCCTCGGGCTCGGCGCCGAGGTCACCGTCATCGACATCGCGCTCCCGCGCCTCCGTGCCCTCGACGCGCGGTTCGACGGCCGCGTGACCACCCTCCGTTCGAGCAGCTACGCGATCGCCGAGGCCCTGCGCGACGCGGACCTCGTGATCGGATCGGTGCTCATCCCCGGGGCCGCCGCGCCGAAGCTCGTGACCGACGCCATGGTCGCGGACATGCGCCCCGGCTCCGTGCTCGTCGACATCGCGATCGACCAGGGCGGTTGCTTCGAGGGCTCCCGGCCCACCACGCACGACGACCCGACGTTCGCGGTGCACGGCTCGATGTACTACTGCGTCGCGAACATGCCCGGGGCGGTGCCGCGGACGAGCACGATCTCGCTGACGAACGCGACCCTGCCGTATGCCGTCGCGATCGCCGACGCCGGCTGGGAGCGGGCGCTCGCCGCGGACCCGTCGCTCGCGAAGGGCCTCAACGTGCACGCCGGCGCCGTCGTCAACGCGGCCGTCGCCGCTGCGCACGGCCTCGAGGTCGCCACGGCCTGACCGCTGGGGCGTGGGTGGTCCGACCCAGCGCGAGCGGTCCCGTACGCTTCGGGGCGGAGGACCCATGCCCGTCGCGCTCAACACCGTCTTCGTCGACCAGATCGCCCCGATCTCCTCGACCTCGCTCGAGGAGACCTTCCGGATGGTGGCGGAGGACCAGGCCGCCGCGTGCCTCTGCCTCGACCACCCCACGCCCGAGGAGCTCGGGGACGTCGCCGTGGCGTTCGGGCTGCACGAACTCGCCGTCGAGGACTCCGCCCACGGGCACCAGCGGCCGAAGCTCGAACGCTACGGGGACACCCTGTTCGCGGTGCTGCGTCCCGCCCTCTACGTCGACGCCGACGAGGTCGTCCGGTTCGGCGAGATCCACGCGTTCGTCGGTCCCCGCTTCTTCGTCGCCGTCGTCAAGGAGGATCCGCGCGGGTCCGTCGCCATCACCACCGCCCTCACCCGCCTGGCACACAAGTCCGGCCTGGTCGGCGCGGGACCGCAGGCACAGCTCTGGGCCCTGTTCGACTCCATCGTCGACGGGTACCGTCCCGTCGCCGACGGGCTCGAGGAGGACATCAACCAGATCGAGGACCAGCTGTTCGCCGGCGTCGCGAACACGTCGCGACGCATCTACGAGCTGTTCGGCGAGGTCGTCGACTTCCAGCGCGCGACCCGGCCGCTCGTCGCCATGCTCGAGGCGCTGCACCGCGGCGCCGACAAGTACCACATGCCCCTCGAGCTCCAGCGGCGGTTCCGCGACGTGCTCGACCACGTCATCCGGATCACGGACCGCGCCGACACGTTCCGTGCGCTGCTCCAGAACGCGCTGACGGTCGACGCCACCCTGGCGGCGCAGAAGCAGAACGACGACACCAAGCGCATCTCGGCGTGGGCCGCGATCCTGTTCGCCCCGACGCTCATCGCCGCGATCTACGGCATGAACTTCACGAACATGCCCGAGCTGCACTGGCGGTACGGGTACCCCCTGTCGATCGTCGCGATGGTCGTGTTCGCGGTCGTCCTGTTCGTCGTCTTCAAGGTCAAGCGGTGGTTCTGACCGGAGCCGGGCCGCGCGCGCACTCCACGCCGCACTGGACCCTCCGCATCGTCGTCGTCACCGCGCTCGTCGGGGTCGCGGGCGGCGTCGCTGGCATCAGCGTGTGGGTCGCGCTGCACCTCATCCAGGTCGTCGCGTTCGGGTTCCCGTTCCACACGGGGGACGAGGCGGCGGACGAGCCGGACGCCCTGCACCGGTTCCTGGCGGTCTTCGCCGCGGGCCTCCTGGCCGGGGTCGCGTGGTGGGCGCTCCGCCGGTGGGGCCGCCCCGTCGTCGCCGTGCAGGGCGCGGTCGACGGCCGGCACATGCCGTCGCTCGTCACGGTCGCGAACGCCGGGATCCAGATCGTCATCGTCGGACTCGGAGCCTCGATCGGCAAGGAGGTCGCACCGCGTGAGATCGGGGCCTGGCTCAGCCAGCAGATCACCGACCGTGCCGGGCTGACCCGCCGCGAGACGCGGATCCTCGTCGCCTGCGGTGCCGCGGCGGGACTCGCCGCCGTGTACGACGTGCCGCTCGGCGGAGCGCTGTTCGCCGTCGAGGTCCTGCTCGGTGAGATCACCTTCGCCACCGCCTTGCCCGCGTTCGCGACGAGTGCGATCGCCGCGCTCGTCGCCCGGGCCGTCGTGCCCGTCGAGACCCTCTACACGGTGCCGACGCTCACCCTGTCGCCGTCGCTCGTCGTGTGGGCGGTGCTCGTCGGACCGGTGCTCGGCTTCGCCGGGATCGGGTTCGTCCGCCTGACGAACCGGCTGCAGACCGCACGACCGCGCGGGTGGCGCGTCATGGTCGTCATGCCCGTCGTGTTCGCCGGTGTGGGAGCGGTCGCGATCTGGTTCCCCCAGGTCCTCGGCAACGGTCGCGCCCTCGGACAGGCGGCGTTCGGCACCCACCTGCACGACGCGGCGGTGCTCGGACTGGCCCCGGTCCTCCTGGTCGGCGTCCTGTCGCTGGCGAAGACCGCGACGACGACAGCGACCATCGGTGCCGGGGCCGCCGGTGGCACGCTCACCCCGTCGATCGCGATCGGTGCGACCGCGGGGGCGTTCCTCGGCGGCGCGTGGCTGCTCGTCTGGCCGGGGTCGGGGCTCGCCGCGTTCGCGTTCATCGGCGCCGCCGCGTTCCTGGCGACGACGATGCGCGCCCCGTTCACGGCGCTCGTCCTCGTCGTCGAGTTCACCGGGCAGGGGCCGACGATCCTCATCCCGGCGCTCCTGGCGGTCGGCGGTGCCGTGGCCGTCGGGTACGTCCTCGGGCGGCGTCGCCTGGTCGGGGTGGCGTAGCGCCGGAGCGACCACGGGTGCGCCGTTCGTGACGGCGGGGTCCTCGCTGGGCGCCGGGGCCCGCGCGGCCTACTTGCCGAGCGACGCGAGCAGCGGGAGCATCAGCCCGGCCACCCAGATGAGCACGAAGAGCAGGCCACCCAGGACGGTCAGGCGCCGCCAGCGGCGGGTCGGGAGGTCCGGGGTCGAGCCCCACATCTGCGACCGGGTGACGACCCGGTTGGCCTGCGCGACGACCCGCGCGACGTCCGGATCGGACGTGTCGAGCAGCCCGTCGGCCGCGTTCGTCGAGATCCGCTCGGCCTCCTCGAGCGGCATGGTCAGCCGGGGAGGTCGCTCGCGGCGGGCGACGCGTGCGGACCGCTCGTTGCGCATGGGCGTCCTCGTTCGTTCGGGGTGTGCCCCGAGTCTGCTCCGTACGGCGGGTGTCCGTCCAGGGCATCGCGCCTAGGATCGCGCGCATGGCCGGGTTCGATGACATCAGCAAGAAGGCCCAGGAGTTCCTGGGCAACGACAAGGTGAAGAACGCCCTCCGCAGCGAGCAGGCCGAGGGCCTCAGCGACAAGGTGCTCGACGCGGTGCAGGGCGCGGTGGACAAGGCCACCGGCGGCAAGTACAGCGACCAGCTCAAGGGCGCGCGGGACCAGGCCGACAAGCACATCGGCAAGGTCGTGGGGCCAGGAGGGGACGACCGGGGGCACGACGCGCAGGCACACGGCGACCACGGCGTGGCGGGTCACGGGGGCCACGCGGCGCACGGCGCACCGGACCAGGAGCACGACGGCGGACCGCACCACGGCGACGGATCGGGCAAGCACAAGGCCTGACCGCGGCCACCGACTGGACGGGATCCGGAACAGCGGGGACCATGGACGGGTCGCCCTCGGGTGACGACGTCGCCGGCACCGTGCCGAGCGACACCGCCCACCCGGGCGCCAGGAGGACCGCACCACCGTGACGACGACCGTGACCACCGCCCCGCTCACCGACGCCGAGGTCCGCGCCATCCGCGCCGACTTCCCGATCCTCGATCAGGAGGTCGGCGGCGTCCCGCTCGTGTACCTCGACTCCGGTGCGACCGCGCAACGGCCGTCGCAGGTGCTCGACGCCGAACGGCGGTTCCTCGAGACGAGCAACAGCGCCGTCCACCGCGGAGCACACACGCTCGCCGCGCTCGCCACCGACGCGTACGAGGAGGCCCGGGCGACCGTCGCCGGGTTCATCGGCGCCGCTGCCGCGACCGAGGTCGTGTGGACCGCGAACGCCACCGACGCGCTCAACCTCGTCGCGTACGGCATGGGCAACGCGAGCCGAGGACGGGGCGGGCCCGCGGCCGAGCGCTTCCGGCTCGCCGCCGGCGACGAGATCGTCGTCACGGAGGCCGAACACCACGCCGACCTCGTGCCGTGGCAGGAGCTCGCCGCCGCGACCGGGGCGACGCTCCGCTGGGTCCCCGTCGACGACGACGGTTGCTGGACCGCCGAGGACGCCGCCGCCGTGATCGGCCCGCGGACCCGGGTCGTCGCGTTCGCGCACGTGTCGAACGTCACCGGGATGATCGCGCCCGTCGAGCAGGTCGTCGCGCTCGCTCACGGCGTCGGCGCCGTCGTCGTGCTCGACGCCTGCCAGTCCGCACCCCACCGGCCGCTCGACGTCGGCGCCCTCGGGGTCGACTTCGCCGCGTTCTCCGGGCACAAGATGCTCGGCCCGAACGGCATCGGGGTGCTCTGGGGACGCCAGGAACTCCTCGACGCGCTGCCGCCGTTCCGAACGGGCGGGTCGATGATCACGACGGTCACGATGGAGCACACCGAGTTCATGCCCGCTCCCGAGCGGTTCGAAGCCGGGACGCAGCCGGTGTCGCAGGCCGTCGCGCTCGCCGAGGCCGTCCGCTACCTGCAGGGCATCGGGATGGAGCGCGTGCGCGAGCACGAGGAGGCCCTCGCCCAGCGCCTCGTCGGAGGACTCACCGCGATCCCGGGCGTCCGCGTCGTCGGGTCCGGGGTGGGCGTCCCGCGGTCGGGACTGGCGGCGTTCGACGTCGACGGGGTCCACGCGCACGACGTGTCGCAGGTGCTCGACGCGCAGGGGTTCGCCGTCCGCGCCGGCCACCACTGCGCGCAGCCGCTGCACCGCCGACTCGGCCTCGTGGCCACGAGCCGTGCGAGCACGTACGTGTACACGACCGAGGACGAGGTCGACCGGTTCCTCGAGGCCGTCGCGGGCGTCCGCGCGTACTTCGGGCTGTCGGACGTCGACGGCCGGGCGGACGCCGGCGCGCCGGTCGAGGTCGGAGTGGACCGATGAGCGACGCGCTCGCGGGGCTCTACCAGCAGGTCATCCTCGACCACGCGAAGGCCCGCACCGGCGAGGGTCCGCTGCCCGACGCGGACGCCGAGCACCACGAGCGGAACCCCACGTGCGGAGACGAGATCACCGTGCGGATCCGGCTCGAGCCCGGTACCGACCGCATCGCCGACCTCCGCTGGCAGGGCGCCGGGTGCTCGATCTCGATGGCATCGGCGTCCGTCCTCGCCGAGATGGCGCCGGGCCGGACCGTCGCGGAGTTCACGGCGCTCGCCGACGCGTTCCGGACCATGCTGCGGTCGCGGGGCGTGGGTGAGCCCGACGAGGAACTGCTCGGCGACGCGGTCGCGTTCCAGGGGGTCGCGAAGTTCGTCATGCGGGTCAAGTGCGCGATGCTCGCCTGGGTGGCCACCGAGGCGTCCGCGGAGCTGGCCGCGGCGCGCTGACCCGACCCGTCCCTCCCGGCCGGCCGTCCCGTCACACGAGGTCACACACCCGGCAGCGGGGTCGGGGGCGGCCGTAGCGTCGGAGCGTGACCGAACCCCAGGACGTCCGACGGATCCGCTTCAACGCGTTCGACATGAACTGCGTCGCGCACCAGTCCTCCGGGCTGTGGCGCCACCCGCGTGATCGTTCCCGCCACTACAACGACCTCTCCTACTGGACCGACCTGGCACGGCTGCTCGAGTCCGGGGACTTCGACGGGATCTTCATCGCCGACGTGCTCGGCACGTACGACGTGTACGGCGGATCGAACGAGGCCGCGTTGCGGACGGGGTCGCAGGTCCCCGTGAACGACCCGATGCTCCTGGTGTCGGCGATGGCGTCCGTCACCGAGCGCCTCGGCTTCGGCATCACCGCGGGGACGGCCTACGAGCACCCGTACCCGTTCGCCCGACGCATGTCGACGCTCGACCACCTGACGAAGGGCCGGATCGGCTGGAACGTCGTGACCGGGTACCTGCCGAGTGCGGCGCGGAACATGGGACAGACGGACCAGCTCGCGCACGACGACCGCTACGACGTCGCCGACGAGTACCTCGAGGTCCTCTACAAGCTGTGGGAGGGCTCCTGGGAGGACGACGCGGTGGTCGCCGACGTCGAGACCGGCGTCTTCACCGACCCCGCGAAGGTGCACCCGATCGAGCACCACGGCCGGCACTTCGACGTGCCGGGCATCCACCTGTCCGAACCGTCGGTGCAGCGATCGCCCGTGATCTACCAGGCCGGTGCGTCCCCCAGGGGGATCCGGTTCGCGGCCGAGCACGCCGAGGCGATCTTCGTCGGCGCGCCGACGATCCCGCAGCTGGCGGCCACCGTGGGCAAGATCCGGGACGCGCTGGAGGCGGCGGGTCGCGACCGGTACGCCGCGCGCGTCTACACCCTGCTGACCGTGATCACCGACGCCACGGACGAACTCGCACGGGCGAAGTACGCGGACTACCTGTCCTACGCGTCCGAGGTCGGCGCCCTCGTGCTCAACTCCGGGTGGATGGGCGTCGACCTGGCGCAGTACGACCTCGACGAGCCGCTCGGCAACATCGAGTCGAACGCGATCCAGTCCGCGGCCGCGAACCTCTCGGCCGCGACCGGCGAGGACGGTTCGACGTGGACCGTCCGGGACATCGCGCGACGGACCGCGATCGGCGGGCTCGGCCCCGTCGAGGTGGGCAGCGGCGCGACGATCGCGGACCGCCTCCAGGAGATCGTGCGGGAGACCGACGTCGACGGCTTCAACCTCGCCTACGCGGTGACCCCCGGGACCTGGGAGGACGTCGTCGAGTTCGTCGTGCCCGAGCTCCGGGCCCGCGGGGCCTATCCGGAGGCATCCGGAGCGGGGTCGTTGCGCGACAAGCTGTTCGGCCGGGGCGACCGGCTGCCGGACGAGCACCGTGGCGCGTCCCACCGGGTGGGAGCGCGGACGGCAGCCGTGTGAGTGCGTCGACACCGCCTCGACGAGCGCCCTCCGCGTGCACGCATCGGGCTCTTGTGGTGCACCCGCTAGCGTCGAGGTGAGCACGCCGACGGACAGCGCGTGCCGGACAGGAGCGTGCTCGTGAGTGGAACAGGGACGTCGGTCGTCGTCATCGGAGGCGGTGCGAGCGCGGTGTACGTCGCCGTCGCGCTCCGCGAGCGCGCCGCAGCGCGGGACCTGCCCGCACCGGACGTCACGATCGTCGCCCGTGAGACGCCGGTCGGCCGGGGGCTGGCGTACGGGCACGCCGAGGCGCACCACCGGCTCAACAGCCCTGCGGGCAAGATGAGCGTCTCCGCGGGCGACGCTGCGCACTTCGTCCGGTGGTGCGCCGACCACGGGTACGACGTCGCGCCGGGGGACTACGTCGAGCGCCGGCTGTTCGGTGACTACCTCGTCGATGTCGCGGAGCACCTCGTCGCCGACCCGGACCACCCGGTGCACGTCGTGCAGGGCGAGGCGGTGGGCTGCACGACCGACGACGACGGCGCGCACGTGGCTCTCGCGGACGGCTCGACGATCGTCGCCGACGTCGCCGTCCTCGCGCTCGGGAACCCGCCGCCTGCCACCTGGCCGACGGGAGCGGCGGTCCAGATCGACGACCCGTGGGCGTCCGGTGCGCTCGACCGTGTGCCCGACGGCTCGAGGGTCCTGCTCGTCGGGACGGGCCTGACGATGGTGGACGTCGCGACGTCGCTCGCCCGCCGGGAGGCCGGGATCACCATGACCGCGACGAGTCGCCACCTCCTGCTCCCGGCGGAGCACCTGTCGGCTCCGGTGGCACCCGGGCCGGGCCTCGACCCGACCGTGTCGACGCTCGGCGGACTCGCCCACGAGCTCGGCGTACAGCTCCGTGCCGCCGTCGACGCCGGCACACCGTGGCAGGCGGTGATCGACGGCATGCGCCCTCGGCTCATGGAGCACTGGACGGGGATGGACGAAGCCGACCGCCGCCGGTTCGTCGAGCACCTCGCGCGCCGGTGGGACGTCCACCGGCACCGCATGGCGCCGTCGGTCCACGCCGAGCTCCAGGGCCTCGTCGACGGCGGCGTCCTCCGGTTCGTGGCCGACGCCGACCCGTCCGGGTTCGACGCCGTCGTGTTCTGCACCGGCCCCACCGCCGTGACGACACCCGGCTGGAGTCCCGTCGTCGATGCGCTGCTCGAGCGCGGGAGGATCCTGCCCGAGCCCCTCGGACTCGGACTGGACGCCGACTGGTCCGGCGCGGTCCGCGACGACCACGGCGACGTGGACGGGCGGCTCCTGGCGATCGGGCACGCGCTGCGCGGGGCGCTGTGGGAGACGACGGCGATCGGCGAGATCCGGATCATCGCGAACCGCGTCGCCGATCGGGCCCTCGACACGGTCGCGGCCGTCTCCGCCTGAGCGGGCCCGTCAGGTCAGCGCGAGCCGGGGCGACCCCGCCTGCACGAGCGGCAGGACGTCCCGCGCGATGCGGGGGAGCTCCTCGTGGAGTGGCGACGCCTGCACGAGGAGCAGGGTCACGCCCGCGTCGGCGAACGCCAGGATGCGCTCTGCGACCTGCTCGGGCGTCCCCACGAGGTCCGGACGGAGCCCCCGCGTCCCGACGGAGTACTCGCGGCGGGACAGCTCGACGTCGAGGTTCGAGTTCGCCCGGAACTCCTCGAACGAGGCGTACCCGGGTGACGCGGGATCGACGGTGGTGATGCGCTCGAGCTCGGCGCGGGCCTCCGCCTCGGTCTCGCGCACGATGACGTAGGCGGCCATGCCGATCTCGGCGAACGGGGCGCCCTGCAACCGCTCGCGACGAGCGTTGACGTCGGCGACCTTCTCGCGGAGCTCCTCGACGGTGCCGCCGTGGGTGACGTAGGCGTCCGCGAACCCGGCGATGGACTCACGGCCGGCGTCGCTCTCGCCGCCGGCGAACACCCGCGGGGGCACGGCGGGTTTCGGCGACAAGACCGCGTCGACGACGTCGTAGAACGACCCACGTCGGGTGGCCGGGAGCTCCGTCCACAGCGCCCGGAGCACGTCGACGAACTCCTCCGCCTGCTCGTACCGGCGGTCGTGCGGAGCGAACACCCCGCCGTACTGCCGGGCCTCCTCGGCCCACCACGCGGCGACGACGTTGAGCGCGAACCGATCACCGCCCGCGATGTCGGTGATCGTCGCGGCGGCCTTGGCGATGACGGTCGGCAGGTGGAACCCGGCGCGGACCGCGGTCATGACGCGGAGCCGTTCCGTCGCGGCGAGGATCGCGGTGCTGAGCGACCAGGCCTCCAACGAGGGCGCCTCCACGCCCTTCCGGTCGTTGAGGTAGAGCTCGGGCACGAGGGTGGTCGTGAACCCGAGGTCCTCTGCCTGTCGTGACACGCGACGGATGTAGTCCCAGGTCGCGGGCATGCCCTCGTCGCCGACGTTGCGGAGGAACCCGCCGTAGACGGGGGTCCAGTAGCCGAGTTCCATGTCGTTCCTCCGAGGTGCTGGTCGGTTCAGTGGGCGGCGTCGAGTGCCTGCACCAGGTCGGCGACGAGGTCGTCCGGGTCCTCGAGGCCCACCGACAGCCGGATCGTCGCGTGGGACAGGCCCGCGGCGGCGAGCTGCTCGGGCGACAGGTGCCCGTGCGTGGTCGACGCGGGCGGGATGACGAGCGAGCGGACGTCGCCGATGTTCGCGACGAGGGCGAACCGCTCGAGCGCGTCGACGACCGGCGCGACGGCGTCGGGTCCGGCGGCGAGGTCGAACGAGAACACGGCGCCCGCACCGCGGGGCAGGTACCGCCGGGCCGCGTCGTGCCCGGGTGAGCCCGCGAGGCCCGGGTGGTGCACGCGGGCGACGGCCGGGTGCTCGGCCAGGACCTCCGCGATCCGCAGCGCCGACGCCGCCTGGCGGAGGACCCGGAGCTCGAGGGTCTCGACGCCCTGCAGGATCTGGAACGCGTTCCACGGCGCGAGCGACGGGCCGAGGTCGTGCACCCACTTCGTGCGGGCGAGGACGGTGTACGCGCTGCCGTTGCCGCCCGCACCCCGACCGAAACGGTCCCACAGGACGATGCCCCCGAACCGCGGGTAGGGGCCCGTGAACTGCGGCCAGCGCGCGGGGTCGGCGCCGAAGTCGAACGACCCGATGTCGACGAGCACGCCGGCGAGTGACGTCCCGTGCCCACCGAGGAACTTCGTCGCGGAGTGCACGACGACGTCGGCGCCGTGGTCGCCGGCGCGTTGCAGGGCGGGGGTGGCGAGCGTCGCGTCGACGACGAGCGGCACACCGGCCGCGTGCGCGATGTCGGCGACCTCACGCACCTGCAGCACGTCGGCGAGCGGGTTGCCGATCGTCTCGGCGAAGAACGCCCGGGTCTCGGGGCGCACGGCGTCGCGCCACGCGTCGAGGTCGTCCTGTTCGACGAACGTCACGTCGATGCCGAAGTCGGTGAACCCGTCGGTCAACAGGTCGACCGTCCCGCCGTAGAGGCGTCGGGCGGCGACGACGTGACCACCGGCGCGGACGAGCGTGAGCAGCGCGACCGCGACGGCGGACTGCCCGGACGCGGTGGCGACCGCGGCGACCCCGCCCTCGAGCGCGGCGATCCGCCGTTCGAGCACGGCCACGGTCGGGTTGGCGTTGCGGCTGTACAGGTTGCCCGGTTCCTCGAGCGCGAACACCGCTCGCGCGTGCGCCGTCGACGCGAACTCGTACGCGGCGGTCTGGTAGATCGCCGGCGCGACGGCGTTCTGCGCCACGGGCGTCTGGACCCCGCCGTGGATCTGCGTCGTCGCGATCTGCTCGGTTGTCGTCATGCCCCCACCCTGGCCGGGAGGCGCGGCTCGGCACGACGAGGACGGTCACGGTCCGTAACACGGTGACGACGGACGCGTCACATCGGTGCGGTGGTCCGGCCCGGGGGTCCAGCATCGCGGCCATGACGACTGCTGACCCCATCGCGACCGCTCCGTTCCTGCGCTCCCCGACGACACCGGCGCGAGGTCGCCTCGTGGTCCTCACCGGCCGCGGTGAGCACCCCGACGTGTACGAACGGTTCGCCACCCGGATCGCGTTCGACGGGTACGCGGTCCTCGCCGTCCGGGCCGACGACCCGGCGGAGCTCGTGGCGGCGGGGACCTGGCTCGACGAACGGAGTGCCGGTCCCGCCGTGCTCGTGGGCGCTGACGCCGGGGCCGCGCGCGCGGTGCGTGCCGTCCTGGGCGGCGCGGTCCGCGTCGACGGTGTCGTGCTCGCCGGGGTCCTCACCGACGCGGCGGTGTCGGTGTCGGACGACGAGGACGAGGTGGCGGCACGGACGGCCTGCCCGGTGCACGGGGCACGGCTCCGCGACGGCGTGGTGCTCGTCGCCGGGCAGCTCACCCGTCCCGAGGCCGAGGACGTGGTGACTCGGGCGGAGCTCGCCGCGCTGCCCGTCGCGGTGCTCGCCTTCCACGGCACCGACGACCGCGTCAGTCCGGTCGACGCCGCACTCGACGTGCTCGCTCCGGCGGTCGGGCGCACTCCGGGCGGCGTGCGCGTCGTCGAGGGCGGTCGGCACGACGTGCTCAACGACGTCACACACCGCACGGTCGCCGCGGCGGTCGTCGAGTACGTCGAGCGGCTGCGCACGCCGGAGGCGGGGATCCGCACGATCTGAGTCCGCCGGCCCGGCCCGGGCGGCGCTGTGTTGCGGTTCATGACGTGTTCATCGCCGACCTGAGGAAATTCTTACCCATCCGCCGTACCGTCTTTGATCGAGAAGCGCGATCGGCGATCACAAGCACCGATGAGCGGGAATGGAGACACCATGACGCAGTCCACGATGAAGCTGGGGGTCGTCCTCACCGGTGCCGGCGGCCCGGGACACCCGAAGACCTGGCTCGACGAGGACCTGCCCCTCGACTCGAGCGTCGACGTCGACTGGTACACGGAGTACGCACGCCTGGCGGAGGACGCCCGGTTCGACCTCGTGTTCATCGTCGACTCGCAGTTCATCACGCCGTCGTCGCCGCCCCACTACCTCAACCGGCTCGAGCCGCTGACGCTCCTGTCGGCGCTGGCCGCCCGGACGACGCACATCGGCCTCGTCGGCACGGCCACGACGTCGTACAACGAACCGTTCACCCTCGCGCGGCAGTTCGCGTCGCTCGACCTCATCAGCCACGGCCGGGCCGGTTGGAACGTCGTCACGACGGGTGACGGCGGGACGGCCAGGAACTACGGCCGCGACGAGCACTACGACTACGACCACCGCTACGGCCGGGCGCACGAGCACGTCGGCGTCGTCCGCGGCCTGTGGGACTCCTACGAGGACGACGCGTTCCCGCGCGACCGCGCCACCGGGCAGTTCCTCGACCCGACGAAGCAGCACCGGCTCGACCACCACGGCGAGTACCTCGACGTCGAGGGCCCGCTCAACATCGTGCGATCCGAGCAAGGGCAGCCGGTGATCTTCCAGGCCGGCGACTCCGACCAGGGCCGGGACCTCGGCGCCGCGATCGGCGAGGGCGTCTTCACCCACGCGAGCTCGCTCGAGCAGGCGACGGCATTCCGCGACGACATCCGCTCCCGCGCCACGGCGAAGGGCCGTGACGCCGACGGGGTGCTCGTCCTGCCCGGGATCCAGTGGTTCATCGGCGACACCGACGAGCACGGCCGCGAGCTCGAGCGCGCCGCGCAGGCCCGCGACTGGAACTTCGACCGCGCACTCGCCGAGTTCGGCCGCTCGTTCGGCTGGCACGACTTCTCGCAGTACGACCCCGATGCGCCGTTCCCCGCCGAGACCTCCGCACTCGGCGAGACGAGTTGGAAGACCCAGACCGACCGCATCCGCGCGCTCGTCGAGGCCGAGGGACTCACTCTCCGCCAGACGGTCGAACGGGTCAGCGCGCCGAAGCCCGGGTACTTCGTCGGCAGCGCGACGACCGTCGCCGACCGACTCGAGGAGTGGTTCCGCGGCGGGGGCACCGACGGGTTCCTGCTCCACATGGCCGCCCCGTCCCAGTTCCGCCGCTTCGTCGCCGAGGTCGTGCCGATCCTCCGCGAGCGCGGGCTGTTCCGCAGCGAGTACGAGGCCTCGACCCTCCGCGGCAACCTCGGACTGCCGATCCCCGAGAACCGGTACACCGCGGCACGGAGGACGGCGGACGGAACCGCACCGTCCCTCCCGGTCGACGCCACCCAGCAGCCGGCCACCGCCGGCGCGACCGCCTGACCACCACCCCAACCCCGAAGGACGTCAGTGAGAACACACCTCCGCTCCCGACCCACCTGGGCGAGGATCCTCGGACTCGGTGCCGGGGCCGTCGTCGCCGCGACGGTCCTGGCCGGATGCTCCTCCGGGTCCTCCACCGCGACCGGCAGCTCGAGCTCCGCCTCCGGGTCCGGCGCCGCCACCGGCACGCTCAACTGGGCGTCGTCGTACGGCCCGTCGAGCTGGGACCCCGTGGTCAACGGCAGTGGCGCGTCCTTCCGGATCACCGCGCTCGCCTACGCGTCCCTGACGAACACGAACACCAAGGGCGAGGCGGTGCCCGGACTCGCCAAGAGCTGGGACTACAACGCGGACGGCACGCAGGTGACGTTCCACCTGCGGAAGGGTCTGACGTTCGACGACGGCAGCGCGCTCGACTCCACCGCCGTCGCGAAGTACCTGACCCGTGCGCAGACCCAGGAGAACTCGGCACTGGTCGGCGAGGGCATCTCGGTCATCAAGTCCATCGACACCCCGAACGCGACCGACGTCGTGCTCCACCTGAGCCAGGCCGACTACCAGCTGCCGCTGGTCCTGGCGCAGCGGGTCGGGCAGATCACGAATCCCGACAAGACCACCACCGAGCTCAACGAGAAGCCCGACGGCGCGGGTCCCTTCAAGCCGGTGAGCATCGTCGCCGGCTCCAAGGCCACGTTCGTCAAGAACCCCCGCTACTGGGACGCGAAGGACATCCACATCCAGAACGTGACGGTCTCGTTCGGCGTCGACGCCTCGAGCATCGTGTCGGGTCTGCAGAGCGGTGTGTACAACTTCGCCGACCTCGCGGCGAGCCAGGTCAAGTCCGCCAAGTCCGCCGGTCTCGACGTCGTGTTCCAGCCCGGGTTCAACGCGGCCAACGTCAGCGTGAACACGACGCAGGCGCCGTTCGACGACCCGAAGGTGCTCCAGGCGGTGAACTTCGCCATCAACCGGAACCAGATCGTCAAGCAGGTCGACTTCGGCTACGGGTCCGCGACGAGTGAGCCGTTCCCGAAGGGCTACATCGCGTACGACGCCGCGTCGGCGAACGAGTACCCGTACAACCCCACGAAGGCGAAGCAGCTCCTCGCCGAGGCTGGCTACCCGAACGGCGTCACGGTGACGATGACCGTCCTCAACAACAGCGCCGAGAACGAACTCGTGCAGGCGCAGCTCAAGAAGGTGGGCATCGACGCGACGCTGAAGGTCGACCCGAACTGGGCCACCTCGTTCTTCGCCAAGAAGCTGCCGCTGTCCACCTACAGCACCACGGGCCGCGACTCGCCCATCCAGACGCTGCAGGCGCACTTCGGTGCGCAGGGCGCGCTGAACTCGTCGGGCGTCGACGCCGGCAGTGCGTTCCAGGCGGCCGTCTCGAAGGCGCTCGCGACACCGCTCGACTCGCCCGACTACGCGGGGAACATCAAGGCGGCGACCGCCGCGGGGCTCGCCAACACGGGCCTGGTGTTCACCGACAGCGTGCCGAACATCCTCGTCAAGACGAAGGCGGTCTCGAGCATCCCGAAGATCCCGGCGTACATCACCTGGACCGGCGTGACCATCAGCGGGAGCTGACATGGCGAGCGAGATCGAGCTGCCCCGCGTCCGGAGCGTCCCCGCGCTCCGGGCGCGGTCGGCCGGCGGCCTGCGCTGGAAACGGGTCGTCCTGGCGGTGCTCCGCCCCCTCGCGGTGTTCGTGCCCGTGTTCGTGTTCGGGACGTTCATCACGTTCCTGCTCGGGGCGATCACCGGCCTGAACCCCGCGTACGTGCAACTCGGCGACGCCGCCACACCGTCGGCGGTCGCCCGGCTCAACCACCAGTGGGGCCTCGACAAGCCGTTCCTCGTCCAGTACTGGACGTGGTTCACCGACCTGCTCCACGGGTCCCTCGGCACGAGCTGGCTCGACGGCATCCCGGTCTCGACGCTCGTCGGTCAGCGGATCCTCATCAGCCTGTCCGTGGCGCTCGTCGCACTCGTGATCGGCGTGCTGGTCGGGGCGCTGCTCGGCGCGCTCGCGGCGGTCACCGCGACGAGCTGGGTGGACCGGACGATCACGGCGTTCACGTCGTTCATCTCGGTGATGCCCCCGTTCACCGTCGGCATCGTGCTCGTCGCCGTGTTCGCGGTCCAGCTGCACCTGCTGCCGTCCGCGGGGTTCATCCCGCTCAGCCAGGGCTTCGGACCCTGGCTGTCGCACGTGATCATGCCCGCGATCGCCCTGAGCCTCGACATGGTCGCCGGCATCGCACGGCAGCTCCGCGCGGGACTCGTGTCGGCGTACGACGAGAACTACGTGCTCGGCGCCACCGTGCACGGGCTCAGTCCGCGGCGGATCTTCTTCGTGCACGTCCTCCGGAACGGCGGCGGGCCGGCCCTCGCGCTCCTCGGACTGACGTTCCCGAACCTGCTCGGCGGTGCGGTGGTCACGGAGACCGTGTTCGGCCTGTCCGGGTACGGCGTCTTCGCGAGCACGTCCGCGCTGCACGGCGACGTCCCGAGCGTGCAGGGGGTGCTCGTCGTGTCGATCGTGCTCGTCGTCGGGTTCAACCTGCTCGTCAACATCGCGCTGAACCGCATCCAGCCGTCCGCCGCGAGAGGGGTCTGACATGCTCGCTCGCCTCATCCGGCTCCCGTCGTTCTGGGTCGGCACCGGGGTCCTCGCACTCGTCGTCCTGCTCGGTGTGTTCGGCCACCTGCTCGCGCCGCACGATCCCCTGCAGGGTGGGTCGCGGCTCCTGGCGGCACCGTCGGCCGCGCATCCGCTCGGCACCGACTACCTCGGTCGCGACGTCCTGAGTCGCCTGCTCGCCGGCGCCCCGGCGAGCGTCCTCAGCGCGTTCGAGGTGGCCGCCATCGCGCTCGTCGTCGGCACGGTCCCCGGCCTGCTGTCCGTGTACCTGGGGCGCGTGTTCGAGTGGCTCAGCCTCCGCGTCGTCGACACCCTCATCGCGCTGCCGTTCCTCGTGTTCGCGGTCGCCATGACGGCCCTGCTCGGCAACGGGCTCACGCAGGCGATGTTCAGCGTCGGCATCCTGCTCGCCCCGATGTTCTACCGTGTCTCGCGCGCGGCAGCGCTGTCCGTGTCGGGCTCGCAGTTCGTCGAGGCGGCGGTGCTCAGCGGCGCGTCCACGGGCTGGGTGCTCCGGAAGCACATCGCACCGAAGGTCGTCGCGCCGGTCGGGATCGCCTTCGCGAACGCGACCGGGGTCGGACTCGTCATCGTGGCGAGCCTGACGTTCCTCGGCATCGGCGTGCAGCCACCGGCACCGACCTGGGGCGGGATGCTCGCGTCCGACCTCGGGTACCTGTCGTACCAGCCGTACGCGCCGGTGTGGCCGATCGTGCTCATCATGGCGACCGTGTGGTCCCTCAACCTGCTCGCGGACGTCCTCCGCGACGCGTCGGGCGAGTCCGGCCGCGTGATGCTCCGCAGACGCGCCCTGGAGCGAGCTCGGCGTCGCGCCCGCGGCATCGCGACCCCCGTCGCCCCCGTCGCCCGGAAGGCCGGTTCCTGATGTCCGTTCCCACGCCCCGCCCCGCTCCCACGTCCGGCGCGGCGCGCGCGTCCACCGACGGCACGGCCGGGAGGCCCGACACGACCGACACCGCCGCACCGGTCGTCGTCGTGGACAGCCTGCGGATCCACGACCACCTGCAGGACGTCGTCGCGGTCGAGTCGGTCACGTTCTCGCTGCGCCCCGGGCAGGCGCTCGGCATCGTCGGTGAGTCCGGCAGCGGCAAGACGATCACGTGCCGCGCGCTGCTCGGCGTGCTCCCGGAGTTGTTCGAGGTCACGGCCGGCTCGGTCACGATCGACGGCCGCGACACCGCCACGCTGAGCCGGAAGGACTGGACGGCGCTCCGCGGCACGACGATCTCCGCGGTGTTCCAGGACCCCGCGACCTACCTCAACCCATCGATCCCGGTCGGGAAGCAGCTCGAGGAGATCCTCCGCGTCAAGAAGGGCGTGCCCCGGCGGCAGGCGGAGGACGCCGCGGTCGCCCTGCTCGAGGCCGTGCGCATCCGCGACCCGCACTTCGTGTTCCACCAGTACCCGTTCGAGCTGTCCGGCGGCATGCTCCAGCGCATCCTCATCGCCGCCGCGGTCGCCTGCGAACCCGCGGTGCTCATCGCCGATGAGGCCACCACGGCGCTCGACGTCACCGTGCAGGCGGAGATCCTCGACCTGCTCACCGACCTCAAGGACCGCCTCGGGCTCGCACTCATCGTCGTCTCGCACGACCTCGCGGTCGTCGCGCAGCTCTGCGGCGAGGTGCTCGTCATGCGGAACGGCGTCGTCGTGGAGCAGGGCCCCACCGAGCAGATCCTGTACCGGCCGGAGCACGAGTACACGCAGCTCCTGCTCGACGAGCACCACCGGTTCGGCCTCGAGCGGTTCCTCCGGGCCCCCGGAGATGACCCGGCGGCCAGCGTCGGCCGCGGTTCCCGGACGGAGGCCCCTGCATGAGCACCACGACCGACGCGACCGCGGGTGGCACCGCCACCCGCGCCGACGGAGCCGCCCCGGTCCTCCAGATCGAGGGTCTGCGGGTGTCGTACGGACGCGGTGCGCGGCGACAGCAGGTGATCCACGACGCCGACCTGACGATCGCACCTGGCGAGGTGGTCGGACTCATCGGCGAGACCGGGTCCGGCAAGTCGACGCTCGCGCGCGCGGTGCTCGGACTCGTGCCGGCGAGCGGGGGCCGGATCATCCTGGACGGACAGGACGTCACCCGCGCGAGCGCGAAGCAGCGGCAGGGGCTCCGCCGCTCCGGCCGGGTGCAGTACGTGTTCCAGGACCCGATGCGGAGCCTCGACCCCGGCTTCACCCTCGAGCAGTCGATCGCGGAACCCCTCGTGACGAGCGGCCGGTACGACCGGACGACCATCGCGGCGACGGTCCGCGAGTACCTGGCGAAGGTGCGGCTCGACGAGCGCCTGCTCGACCGGCTTCCCGGGCAGGTCTCCGGCGGGCAACGGCAGCGGATCGCGATCGCCCGAGCCCTGGTCACCCGACCCGGGCTGCTCATCCTCGACGAGCCGGTCAGCGCCCTCGACTCGGCGAACCGTGTGCAGATCCTCGAACTGCTCCAGGGGCTCGCCGGGCCGGACGTGTCACTGCTGTTCATCTCGCACGACCTCGGCTCCGTCGCCGGCATCACCGACCGCGTCGTCGTGCTGTATCGCGGTCGGGTGGTCGAGACGAACACGACGGACGCGATCATCAACGACCCGCAGCACCCGTACACGCAGTTGCTCGTGGGGTCCGCGCCGACGCTCGGCACCGAGGCGGCCACCCGCGCCTGGCGGGACGAGCTGCGCGCCCGCGTCGACGCCGGCTGACGCGCCGCAGGCGCACCCCGCCCGCCAGATCGCGGTCGGTGTCGTTCCGGAGGGTGCCAGAACGGCACCGATCGCGATCTCGCGGAGGGTCGTCGTGCCTCCAGTACCGTCGGCAGCATGACGGACCCGTTCGCGACCCTGCCGTTCCCCGTGATCGACGGCCACAACGACCTGCCGTGGGAGTGTCAGATGCGGCGCAGCTCGTCCGTCGAGGGCGTCGACGGCACCGCGCTCACGCTCCACACCGACCTGCCGAAGCTCCGTGCGGGCGGTGTCGTCGGCCAGTTCTGGTCCGTGTACGTCGACGTCGACGAGCCGGACCCCGTCCGCACGACGCTCCAGCAGATCGACCTGGTCCACCGCCTCATCACCCGCTACCCGGACGACCTCCGGCTCGCGCGCACCGCCGACGAGGTCCGCGCGGCCGTCTCGGCCGGACGCATCGCGAGCCTGCTCGGGGCCGAGGGCGGGCACGCGATCGGCGACGACCTCGCCGTGCTCCGGACGTTCGCGCGGCTCGGCGTCCGGTACATGACGCTGACGCACACCGCGGACACGGCCTGGGCGGACTCCGCGACGGGGGAGCGCGCGCACGGCGGCCTGACCGACCGCGGGCGCGAGGTCGTCGCCGAGATGGAACGGATCGGCATGCTCGTCGACCTCTCGCACACGAGCCCCGACACCATGCGCGACACGCTCGACGTCGCCACCGCCCCGGTGCTGTTCAGCCACTCGTCGACGATCGCGGTGAACGACCACCCGCGGAACGTCCCCGACGACGTGCTCGCCCGACTCACCGACAACGGCGGAGTCGTCATGATCACGTTCGTGCCGGCGTTCGTCTCCGCGGCCTGGGCCGCGTGGGAGGCCGCCGACCCGGCGAGCCGCCCGGCCGACGGCCCGATCGTCACCGTGGCCGACGTCGCGGACCACGTCGACCACGCACGCCAGATCGCGGGCATCGAGCACGTCGGGCTCGGGGGCGACTACGACGGCACGCCCGTCCTGCCCCCGGACCTCCGCGACGTCTCGCGGTACCCGGTGCTCGCCGACGAGCTCCGGCGGCGCGGCTGGTCGGACGACGACCTCCGCGCGCTGGCGGGCGGCAACGTGCTCCGGGTGCTCGCCGCGACGGACGCGGCGTTCGTCGGGGGCTGACGCAGCGTTCGTCGCGAACCGACGACGGACGGACGGACGGGAGGCGCGGGGCCGGGCCCGTCAGAACGCGTAGCGGACGCGGCAGTACGGCATGGTCGCGGCGAGCAGCGTCGTGAACCGGTCCACCGCAGCCCGCTTCAGCTCCCGCCGGTACCGCACGTTCACGGCGCCGTTCTCGGACACCTTCGTCTCCTGCAGTTCGGGGCGCCACAGGACGTCCTCGGCCTTGGGGTGCCAACCGAGGTTCACCCCATGCAGACCCTCGTTGTGGGTGAGCATGATGACCTCGCACGCCAGCTGCGCCTTGGTCCGCGGGGACAGGACGTCGTCGAGGTGCTCGAACAGCGCCTGCCAGTCCTGCTCCCACGTCGGTGTGAGGATCACCGGTGAGAAGTTGAGGTGGACCTCGTACCCGGCGTCGACGAAGTCGTCGATCGCCGCGATGCGCTCGGCCATGGGTGACGTCCGGATGTCCGTGAGCTTGGCGAGCTCGGCCGGCATGAGCGAGAACCGGACCCGCGTGCGTCCCATCGGGTCCCAGTCCAACAGGTCGCGGTTGACGTACTTCGTGGCGAACGACGCCTTGGCGGTCGGCATCATGCGGAACAGGTCGACGAGGTCGTGGACGTTCGCGCTCACCAGGGCGTCGGCCGAGCAGTCCGAGTTCTCGCCGATGTCGTAGACCCAGGCCTCCGGGTCGCACTGGTTCGGCTCGACCTTCGGCCCCTGCTTGGCGACGTGGCGGGCGATGTGCCGTTGGATCTGCTCGATGTTCACGAAGGTGGTGATCGGGTTGCTGTACCCCTTGCGCCGCGGGACGTAGCAGTACGCGCACGCCATCGCGCACCCGTTCGCCGTCGACGGGGCGATGAAGTCGGCGCTGCGCCCGTTCGGCCGCGTGACCAGGGACTTCTTGACGCCGAGCACGAGGGCCTCGGTCTTGATCCGGACCCAGCGACGCACGTTGGTCTCGTCGCCGTGGACCTCGGGGATCTGCCAGTGCGACGGGACCTCGACGACCTCGGCGTCCGGCCACTCGGCGACGATCTCGGCACCACGCGGCATCGCGAGCGCGGCCGGCTCGGCGTAGATGCGTCGGACGTCGAGGAGCTGCCGCGGGGCGGTCGTCGTGGTGCCGGTCATCGCCTCCATCGTGGCCCCGACCACCGACACCACGCGAGGTCCGATCCGCACGCGCGAGGCCCCGCGGGGCGCCGTGCCGCGCCGCTGACCGCCGGTCAGCCCCGCGCGAGGTGCTGCGTCAGGAAGAGCGCGGCTCGGTCGAGCGCCCGGTCCGACTCGTCGAGCGTCCCGACGAACGTCTGGAAGACGTGCGGCACGTCGGCGGTGACGTCGAGGACCACGTCGACCTCGGCCTCCACGGCCCGGGTGGCCAGGCGGACGGCGTCGTCGAGGAGCACCTCGTTCGTCCCGACCTGCAGGAGCATCGGCGGCAGGCCCGTCAGGTCGCCGACCACCGCCGGGGCGAGCAGTGGCTGGTACGGGTCCTGGCCCGCCAGGTAGAGCGCTCCGGTCCGGCGCATGCCGGCCGCGGTGAGGAACGGGTCGACGCCGTCCTTCGTGGTCATCGACGCACCCGTGCGGGTGTGGTCGAGTCCGGGCGAGAACGCGACGATCGCGGCGGGCGTCGGCAGGCCGGCGTCCCGGGCCGCGATGCTCGTCGTGACGCTCAGGCCGCCGCCCGCGGAGTCGCCCGCGAAGGCGATGGTCGCGGGGTCCTCGCCCTGGTCGACGAGGTCGCGGAAGGCCGCGACACCGTCCTCGATCGCGGCGGGGAACGGGTGCTCGGGCGCGAGCCGGTAGTCGAGCGAGACCGCTCGGACGCCGGTCCGCAGCACGAGCTCCGTGGTCAGGGCCATCGCCGTGTCGGGGGAGCCGAGCAGCCAGGAGCCGCCGTGGAAGTACAGGATCGTCCCCGGACCGGCCTCACCCTCGGGTTCGACGAGGACCGCCGGGCGGCCGCCGAGTTCGACCGCGCTGCGCCGGACGCCGCCGGGGACCGGGAACCGGGCCATCAGCGCGGCGAAATCGGCGCGCATCTCCTCGATCGATCTCGGCTCGTCCTCGTGTGCCGTCGCCCGCAGTGCCGTGTCCAGGGCCCGTCGTGCTGCTCGCGTCATGTCGTCCTCCTCGTTCGGAAACTGCATGCCGTGGCATGCAAGGTAGACTGTATGTCATGGCAAGTACATCGGCAACCGCCCGCCGCGCGGCGCTCTTCGACGACCTCGTGCGGTGCGAGACCCGCGTCTACAACGCCCTCACCGACCGGCTCCGCACCGACCACGGCATCGTCGCGTCCCAGTTCGAGATGCTCCGGTACCTCCGCGCGCACCCCGATGCACGGGTCGGTGACGTCGCCCGCACCATCGCCGCCGGGATCGGCGCGATCAGCAAGGGGGTCGACCGCCTGGAGGGCCGGGGCTGGGTCACGCGCGTCCCCAACCCGGTGGACGGCCGGTCCTCGCTCCTCCGGCTCACCGGGCGCGGGGCGGAGCTGGTCGCCGAGGCGGAGCGCACCTTCGACGCGCTGCTCGAGTCCCTCCTCGCACCGGTGCTCGACGACGACCAGGTCGCCGCGACGGGCGCGGCGCTCGCCGCGCTCCGGCGGTCGCTCGAGGCGGACCGCATCGGCGTCCCCGTGGGCTAGGGGCGCGCGACGAACCCGCGGCGCGCCCACGTGGCAGGCTCCGGAGCGTGACCGTCATCGCCATCGAAGAACACTGGACGACCCCCGACCTCCGCCAGGCCCTCGAACGGCTCCCCGGGGACCGTCGGGACGACAGCCTCGTCCTCAACGAGCACGGGGACACCCTCGCCCTGCTCGAGGACCTCGACGCCGCGCGCCTCGCCGTCATGGACGAGCAGGGGGTCGACCTGCAGGTCCTGTCCGTGGCCCCGCCCGCGACCGGACCACTCGACCCCGCCGACGCGGTGGCGACGAGCCGCGACCTCAACGAGGCCGCGGCCGCCGCGGTCGCACGCCGTCCCGACCGCTTCCGTGCGATGGCGACGTTGCCGATGGCGGAGCCGAGCGCGGTCGTCGCCGAGCTCGAGCGAGCCGCCGACCTCGGGTTCGTCGGGGCGATGGTCTACGGCCGCACGGGCGACGTCCCCCTCGACGACCCACGGTACGACGACCTGTTCGCCGTGGCGGCCGCCCGGGGCCTCCCGGTGTTCATCCACCCGCAGATCCCACCGCGGGCCGTGCGCGAGGCGTCCTACTCCGGCTTCGACCCGATGACCGACCTCGCGCTGTCGACCTTCGGGTGGGGCTGGCACCTCGAGGCCGCGGTGGCGGCGCTCCGTCTGATCGCCCGGGGCACGTTCGACCGGCACCCGGACCTCCAGATCGTCCTGGGGCACTGGGGCGAACTCCTGCTGTTCTGGGTCGACCGCATCCAGAGCCTCGCGCGCACCGCTGGGCTCGACCGCCCGGTGGTCGAGTACCTGCGGTCGAACGTGGTCGTGACGACGTCGGGCATGTTCAACCCCGCGCTCCTCCGGCACGCCCTGACCGTCACGTCGGTCGACCGCCTCGTGTTCTCGACCGACTACCCGTTCCAGCGGCCGACGCGCGCGGATGTCGAGCGGTTCCTCGCCGAGTTCGACTCGGACGCCGACCGCGAGGCGTTCACGAGCGGCAACGCACGGCGCGTGTTCGGGCTCGGCGACGACGTGGCGCGGTAGCTCCGCGGGAGGCCCGCCCTACGCCCGCGCGAACACGAGCGACGCGTTGTGGCCGCCGAAGCCGAACGAGTTGAGCAGGGCGACCCCGGTGTCGACCGTCCGCGGTGTCGTCGCCACGTCGACCTCGACCTCGGGGTCCACGGCGTCGACGTTCGTCGTCGGCGGGACCGTCCCGGTCCGCAGGGCCTCGACCACGGCCACCGCCCCGAGCGCGCCGGACGCCCCGAGCAGGTGCCCCGTCATGGACTTCGTCGACGTCACGACGGGGTGCGCCCCGACGGACGACAGGATCGCGCGTGACTCGTTGAGGTCCCCGAGCGGCGTCGAGGTCGCGTGGGCGTGCACGAACCCGATCTCGGACCCGGGGACACCCGCCACCCGCAGGGCGAGCGTCATGGTGCGCGCCTGGTTGTCCGGGTCGGCCTGGACGATGTCGTGGGCGTCGCTCGTCACGGCCGACCCGTCGAGCCACGCGAGCACCCGGGCGCCGCGTGCGCGGGCGTGGTCCTCGGACTCGAGCACGAGCATCGCCGCCCCCTCGCCGAGCACGAAGCCGTCGCGGTCGGCCGCGAACGGCCGGGAGGCACGGCTCGGGTCGTCCTGCCGCCGCGACAACGCGCGGGTCTGGGCGAGCGCCGCGAGCGTGAGGCCCTCGACGCAGGCCTCGGTGCCGCCGGCGAGCACGACGTCGGCCGCGCCGGACGCGATGAGCATCCGCGCCTGCCCGAGGGCCTCGGTGCTCGACGCGCACGCGGACACGGGCGCACTGGCTCCGCCGCGGGCGCCGATCGCCATCGAGAGCCAGGCCGCCGCGCCGTTCGCCATCATCATCGTGACGGTGTGGGGGAGCACCTTCCGGGATCCCGACCGCTCGAGCGCGTGCTGCTGCTCGATGGTCGAGTGCAGGCCGCCGATCGCGGTGCCCACGACCACGGCGGCGCGGTCCCGGTCGTCGTCGGTGAGGGGGCCGTCGTACCCGGCGTGGGCCCACGCCTCCCGGCCGGCGACCATGGCGATCTGCTCCGCGCGGTCCATGCGCTTCGTCTCGCGCACCGTCAGGTGCGCGCCGAGGTCCGCGTCGACGCGCGCACCGATGCGGACCGGCAGCTCCGCCGCCCAGTCGTCCTCGATCAGGGCGACACCGGAGCGACCGGCGAGGAACGCCGCCCAGGTGCTCGGGGCGTCGGCGCCGACGGGGGAGACGGCGCCGAGGCCGGTGACGGCGACGCGGGTGCTGGTCATGCGGTCCATCCTCGCAGCGGGTCCGGGGGTCGAATCGGTGGAGGTCCCACCACGGTTCGGCGACCGGACGGTGGTGATCCTCCAACGAGCGGTCCCGCCGTGTTCGGAGCCGCGGCTAGGCTCGACGGGTGCAGGCGATCGTCATCGAGCGGCTGGACGGTCCCGACGCGGCGGTCGTCCGAGACGTCCCGGAACCCGGACACCACCACCACCGTGCGGGCGGCGTCCGGGTCGTCGTCGAGGTCCGTGCGGTGGGCCTGAGCGTCATCGACGTCCTGCAGAGCCGGGGCCGCTACCAGTACGGCACGCCCACCCCCTACGTGCTCGGCAGCGAGATCGCGGGTGTCGTGGTCGAGGCGGACCCGGCGAGTGGCTTCGCGGAGGGCGACCGCGTCGGCAGCATCGTGTTCTGGGGCGGCATGGCCGAGCGGGCGGTCGTCGCGCCGGACTACACGGCGAAACTCCCCGACGACATGTCGTTCGCCCAGGGGGCGGCGGTGTACCTCAACTACTCGACCGCCTGGTTCGCGCTGCACCGGTCGGGCGTCCGTCCGGGAGGCACGGTGCTCGTCCACGGCGCGGCCGGCGGCGTCGGGACAGCCCTGCTCGACCTCGCCGACGCCTTCGGCGTCCGCGCGATCGCGGTCGTCTCGTCGGACGACAAGGCGGAGCTCGCGCGCCGGGCGGGTGCCCACGAGGTCATCCGGTCGGATGGCCCCTGGAAGGACGACGTCCTGCGCCTGACCGATGGCCACGGGGTCGACGCCGTGCTCGACCCCGTCGGCGGCGACCGCTTCACCGACTCGCTGCGGGCGCTCCGCACGGGTGGGATGCTCGTCGTCATCGGGTTCGCCGGCGGTTCGATCCCCGAGGTCCGGGTGAACCGGCTGCTCCTGCGGAACCTGTCCGTCACGGGGATCTCGATGGACACCATGGACGCCGAGTACCCCGGCACGCTGCGCATGGTCCGCGACGCCGTGCAGGACCTCATGGCGGCGGGACGGATCCACCCCGTCGTCGGGCGTGTGTTCCCGTTCGTCGAGGCCGCCGACGCGATGCGCCTCATCGAGTCCCGCGACGCCCTCGGCAAGGTGGTCGTCACCGGCCCGTGACCGGACGGGCGGGGACCGCCCTCCTGGTAGCGTGCTGAACGGCAGTGACACGGTGTCGACCCGAACGACACCGGCTGCCAGGTGGACCGGAACGGTGGTGGACCTTGGCACGTGGACCAGCGGACGGTGAGCGGCGCGATCCCTACTCGCCGACCCTCCTCGAGGGCGATCGGATCCTCGTGACCGGCGGCGGGTCCGGCCTGGGCAAGGCGATCGCGGGCGCCCTCGTCGCCCACGGGGCCGAGGTCGTGCTCTGGGGCCGCCGCCGTGCCGTGCTCGACGCCGCCGCGAGCGAGATCGCGATGCTCGGTGACCCGTCGCGGATCGTCGTCGACTCGGTCGACGTGCGTGACGCCGAGGCCGTCGACGCCGCGGTCGACCGGATGCACGCCGGGGGTCGTCCCCTCACCGGGCTCGTCAACGGCGCCGCCGCGAACTTCATCGCCCCGACCGAGTCGCTGTCCGCACGCGCGTTCGCCGCGGTGACCTCGACGGTGATCAACGGCTCGTTCCACGTCACGCACGCCGTCGGTCGCCGATGGATCCGCGAGGGCCTCCCCGGCGCCGTCGTGTCCCTCCTGACCACGTGGGTCGAGACCGGTTCGGCCTACGTCGTGCCGTCGGCGATGTCGAAGGCCGCCGTGAACGCGATGACGATGTCGCTCGCCGTCGAGTGGGCGCACTACGGGATCCGGTTGAACGCCGTGGCGCCCGGTCCGGTGCCGACGGAGTTCGCCTGGGACGTCCTCGACCCCGGGGACAGTTCCGTCATCGGGGCCACCGACGTGCGCGGTGTCCCCGCGGGCCGGTTCGGGCGCCCCGACGAGGTCGCGAACCTCGTCATGTTCCTGCTGTCCGACGCGTGTGACTACCTGACCGGCGAGACGATCGCGATGGACGGCGGGCAGCGGCTCGCCGGACCGTCGACGTTCTCGGACCTCACCCACCTCACCGCGGACGACTGGGCCGCGATCCGCGCTCGGGGCAAGGCCGCTGCGGCCGCGACGAAGGCGCAGCAGGCGGAGGGCGCCGGGGCCGACCAGCGGTAGGGGCGGTCACTGCCCGGTGAACTCGGGCGGGCGTCGGTTCAGGAAGGCGTCGAGCGCCTCGGCCATGTCCGCGGTCCGGGACAGCAGCGCCTGTCCTCGGCTCTCGTACTCGACCGCCGCGGCGTACGACCCGATCTCGAGGTTGTGCTGCAGCGCTCGCTTCGAGAACCGGACGCCCGACGGCGAGTTCCCCACGATCGCGGCCGCGGTGGCCAGCGCCTCCTCGAGCAGGGACTCCGCCGGGACGACGCGGGACACGAGTCCGATCCGCTCCGCCTCGGCGGCGTCGACCGCGCGACCGGTCAACGTGATCTCCGCGGCGCGGCCCGACCCGATCACGCGTGGGAGGAGCCAGGACAACCCGAGATCACCGGCGGACAGGCCGATCCGGACGAACGACGCGACGAAGGTGGCCGTGGGAGAGGCGAGTCGGATGTCCGCCGCGAGGGCCAGCGAGAACCCGCCACCGGCGGCCGGACCGTTCACCGCCGCGACGACGGGGATCGGCAGGGACCGGAGGCCGACGAGCGCGCGTGCCGCGGCCTCCTGGCGGGCGAGCATCCCCATGGCGGTGAGCTGCGGGAGCTCCTTCGCCTCGTCGAGGTCGTAGCCGGACGAGAACCCCCGGCCGGCGCCCGTGAGCACGAGCACGCGGACGTGCTCGTCGCGGGCGAGCGATGCGGCGAGCTCCTCGAGCTCGGCGAACATCCCGACCGTGATCGCGTTGAGCCGCTCCGGGCGGGACAGCGTCGCCAGGACGACGCCCGGCGCGGGGCGGGTCACGACGACGGTGGTCTGGTGCGCGGTCACGGTGCTCCTCGGTTCGGCAGGCGCGGCGCCCGCCGACGTCCAGGGACTCACACGGCGACCGGTTCCGCGACCGGGACGGGCGCGCCGGGTCCGGCGACGCCCACGTGCTCGGGCAGCCGCACGACCTGCGCGGCGTACGCCAGCCCGGCGCCGAACCCGAACTGCAGGGCGATCTGGCCCGGCTGCGCGAGTCCCTCACGCAGCAGCCGCTCGGTCGCGAGCGGCACCGACGCGGACGACGTGTTGCCCGTGTCGACGATATCGCGCGCGACGATGACGTCGTCGGCGAGTCCGAGCCGGTCGTGCAGTCCCTCGACGATCCGGAGGTTCGCCTGGTGCGGCACGAAGACCTCGATGTCCTTCGGGGTCAGGCCCGCGTCCGCGATCGCCTTGAGCGCGAGCTCCGGCAGCGCCGTCTGCGTCCACCGGTACACGCTCGGTCCGTCCTGGCGCGCGGTCGGCCACGGCACGCGCTCGTCGTCGGCGGCGTACTTGAAGTCGAGCCACGAGTGCGTCAGCCCGATCGCGCCGTTGAGGCGGCCGTCCGACCCCCACACGGTCGGGCCGATGCCGGGGGTGTCGCTCGGTCCGACGAGTGCGGCACCCGAGCCGTCACCCATGATGAACGACATCGTGCGGTCGGTCGGCTCGATGAAGTCGGAGATCTTCTCGGCACCGATCACCAGGACGTGCCGGGCGAGCCCCGAGCGGATCATCGCATCCGCTTGGCCGATCCCGTAGCAGTAGCCCGCACAGGCGGCGTTGGCGTCGAACGCGGCGGTGCCGGGTCCGGTGCCGAGCCGATGCGCCACGAGGGGCGCCATCGCGGGCGTGGTCTGCATCCACGAGATGCTCGCGACGATGACGACGTCGACCTGCTCGGGGTCGATCCCGGCGGCCTCGATCGCACTGCGCCCGGCCTGCTCGGCGAGGTCCTCGACCAGGACCTCCTTGCGCGCGTGCCGACGCGTGACGATCCCCGTGCGGCGGCGGATCCACTCGTCGGACGAGTCGATGGGACCGACGAGGTCGTCGTTCGGGACGACGAGGTCCCCGCGGACGCCCCCGACGCTGATGATGCGGGAGGCCGTGGTGGTGGTCGCGCTGCGCATGGTGCTGGACACGCTATGTGTTCGAGGCGGCCCGGCTCGGGGTTTGGTGACCCCAGTCCGGGGCGTCCGCGTCGAGCGGACAGTCCGGCGCCGCGCTGCCGGTCAGGCCTGCGGTGCGGCCAGCCGGGACTCCCACTTGTCGACGACCTGCTCCGCGATCCCGCGCACGTCCTCGGTGGCCGGCCCCGGCTCGGGGACGAACCCCGCGCGCCGGTAGTACTCGAGCTCCCGGATCGACTCGAGGATGTCGGCCAGGGCGCGGTGGCCGCCGTGCTTCTCCGGTGCGTTGAAGTACACGCGCGGGAACCAGCGGCGGCAGAGTTCCTTGATGCTCGACACGTCGACGCTGCGGTAGTGCAGGTGGTTGTCGACCCGGGGCATGTACCGCGCGAGGAACGACCGGTCGGTGCCGATCGTGTTGCCCGCCAGCGGTGCCGAGCCCTCGGCGGGGACGTGCCGCAGGATGTACTCGAGCACCTGGTACTCCGCGTCGGCCAGGCTCACGCCGTTCGGGATCTCGTCGATGAGGCCCGAGGTCGTGTGCATGTTCCGCACGAAGTCGTTCATGTTGTCGAGTGCCGACTGGTTCGGCTTGATGACGATGTCGAAGCCCGGGTGGACCGGCTCGAGGTCGAAGTCCGTGACGACGACCGCGACCTCGACGAGTTCGTCGGCGTCGAGGTCGAGCCCCGTCATCTCGCAGTCGATCCAGACGAGGCGGTCGTGTGACGTGGACATGTGCTCGATCCTATGCCGGTCCGGTGACGGTCCTGGGGGGCGGGGTCGGGCCTCCCGGCCGGGCCGCGTGCGGTCGGGAGGCGCGGCGGACGTCCGGTGGTCAGCTCACCTCGCCGGCGCTGACGGCCTCCGCCTCGATGCGCTGGGGCTCGGGTCCGTCGTCGACGCGGCGGAGTGCGCGCGCCGCGACGAGCGTCACGACGAAGGCGACCGTGACGGACGCGCCGGCGAAGACGTACGCGGCACTCGGGGCGATCGCGTCCGCGAGCAGCGTCGCGACCGGCGGGGCCACCGCGCCGCCGATGAACCGGACGGCCGAGTAGGCGCTCGACGCAACGGCACGGGGCAGGTCCGTGGCCTCCATGACGCTCTCGGTGAGGACGGTGTTGAGCACGCCGAGCACGAGACCGCCGATCACCACGCAGATCACCAGGCCGACCTGGCTGTGCACCACGACCGCCGCCGCGAACAGGTCGAGCGCCAGCAGCGGCAGCGCGAGCCGGAGCACCGACGTGCGCCGGAGCCGGGCCGTCAGCATCGGCGCGACCCACACCGAGGTGACCGCGAGGCCGACACCCCAACCGAAGAAGGTGAAGCCGATGCCGAGCGCGTCGAAGCCGAGCGGGTACGGCGTGTAGGCGAGGAGCACGAAGAAGCCGATGTTGTAGAACAGCGCGGTCGCGGCGAGGGCGGCCAGCGCCGGACGGCCGAGCGCGCGGAACGGGGCGGACAGCGGGGTGGGCGACGGCTTCTCCACCCCGTTGCCCCGGAGGAACACGAGGATCGCCACGAACGCGATCGCCATGAGCGTCGTCACGCCGAAGAACGGCCCGCGCCAGCTGATCGACCCGAGGAGCCCGCCGACCAGCGGACCGATCGCGATGCCGAGCCCGAGCGCCGCCTCGTACAGGATGATCGCCGAGGCCGTCCCGCCCGACGCCGCACCGACGATCGTGGCGAGCGCGGTCGAGATGAAGAGCGCGTTGCCGAGCCCCCACCCGGCGCGGAAGTCGATGATGTGCCAGACGCTGCCGGACGTGGCGGCGAGCACCGAGAACAGCACGATGAGCGCGAGCCCGATCATGAGCGTCTTCTTCGCGCCGATCCGGCTCGAGACCCAGCTCGTGAAGAACATCGCGACGCCCGTCACTGCGAGGTAACTCGTGAACAGGAGCTCGGTCTGCGTCGGCGTGGCCTTGAGGGACTGCGCGATCGCCGGGAGGATCGGGTCCACGAGCCCGATGCCCATGAACGCCACGACGCAGGCGAAGGCGATCGCCCAGACCGCCGAGGACTGCTTGAGGATGCTGCTGCTGCTGCTGCTGCTGCTGCTGCTGGTGCTGCCGTGGCCGGTGGGGCCGTGGCCGGTGCCGGTCGGTGCTGCGTGGTCCGTCACGCGGGTGTCTCCGTCCTGACCCGCGCCGTGACGAGGGTCGCTGCTCGGTGCAGGGTGTCCCACTCGTCGGGGTCGAGGTCCGCGAAGAGCGGACCGACCTCGCGCGCGAGGGTGGCGCGCCAGTCCCGGATGGCCTGGTGACCGGCGTCGGTGATCGTGATGAGGCCGGCCCGGGAGTCCTCCGGGTCGGTGGTCCGGCTCGCGAGGCCGTCCGTGACCATGCCCGCGACGAGCTTGGTCATCGTCGGCTGGCTGACCCGGCTGACCGCGGCGAGCTCGCCGAGGCGCATCGTGCCGTCGCTGTCGAGGATGCCGAGGGTCCGCCACACGGCCGACGAGGTCGTGTTGCCGCTGGCGCGGGCAGCGCGACGGATCAGTCGATTCACGGACACGAGGAGCGCCTCGATGGTGGCCTCGCGATCGTCCATGCCGACAATTCTATAGCCGAGCTATGTATCGGACAAGGGCCGTCCTCCCGACCGTCCTCGTGGTGCCCGATGCGCGGGCCGCTCGATGCCCCGACTGGTAGAAGGGACGAATGAGCGACATCACCATCCACGAGGGCGACGAGTACACCGCCATCTACCACGACGGCCCCTTCAACGGCACGACGGACACCCGCACCGCGACGACCGACACGTGGGACGACGAGGTGACGGCGTTCGCGATCGTCGACGGGCTCGAGACCGCGTTCACCTACAAGGCCGAGAACGCCAAGCAGGTCGTCGACCAGGTGCACGTCGACTACCGCTGGGACGCCGAGCACTCGGACCCCGTCGACGCACTCGAGAACCGGGGCGACCGCACCGGCGAGTTCGACCGCCCCTGACCCGCGTCCGCCGGCCTCCGGGAATGGAGGCCGGCCGGATCGCGTTCGGCCCCGCATGCACCTCGACCTGTACACGTCCGCGTTCTGCGCCCCCTGCGCCGCGGCACGACGGGTCGTCGGTGAGGCACAGCGGCTCGTCCCCGCGCTCGAGGTGCGGGAGCTCGACGTCGCGGCGCACCCGGATCGGGTCGAGGCGCTCGGCATCCGCTCCACGCCGACCATCGTCATCAGTGCGGCGGACGGCGACGAGGTGTTCCGCGCTGCAGGGGTCCCACGACCGGACCAGCTGCTGACGGCGCTCGCCCGCGCGCTGCCCTGACGCGTCCCCGCCGTCCCGGCATGCGACCCGTCGCCGTCCACGGCCACGCCGTACAATCGCTCGCAGGCCTCCGTAGCTCAGTGGAAGAGCAGATGGTTTCTACCCATCCTGTCGCGGGTTCGAATCCTGCCGGGGGCGCGCGACGACGAACGGCCGCCCCCGTCGAGGGAGCGGCCGTCCATGTGGTCCGTCTGAGCGCGCGCTCGATCAGTCGTCGTCCTGGTCGGCCCGGCGTCGGAGTTCCGCTGCGCTGACCGGCGAACCATACGGCGCCTCGTCTGTTTCGTCGGGATCGGCCGGCTCGACCGGCGCGTCGGCGATGCGGGTCGAGATCGACGTCGTGTTCGTGGTCGCGGGCCCGGCCGCGTCGACCTTCGGGTCCGTCAGCTCGCCCGCCGGTCGGCCCTGCTCGCCGGACTCATCCGCGCTCACCGGGGCGACCTGGGCCGGGGCCGCGGTCGGGGACTGGGTCGCCGGACGCTCCGACGTCGACGGTCGTGCGAGGGCCACTGCCGGCACCACGGCCGTCTGCCGGTCCGCCTCGGTCCCGCCGGTACCGGACACTGCCGTGCCGGACGGCGCCACCGCTGCCGATCCGTCGGCTCCCGCCTCGCGCTCCGGCGTCCCGACCGGCCGTGCCGAAGGGGCGCGGTCCGCCGGGGCGCTGCTGTCTGCCGAAGCACTGCGGTCGGTCAGTGTGCCGCGAGCTGCCGAAGCACTGCGGTCGGGCAGGGGGCTGCGATCCACACGGGGGAGCACCGGTGCGATCGGCGCCGGACGCGGAGCGGTCCCCGAACCGACCGTCACCCCACCGGCGGCGCCGTCGGCGGTCCCGCTCGCCGCGGTCGTGCCCGTCGCGGTCGTGCCCGTCGCGGTCGTGCCCGTCGCGTCCGAGCGCCCGGCGCGGAGGGGCGTCGTCGTGGCACCGCGCTCGGCACCGGATCCCGCCCGTACCGCGTCGGTCTGGTCCGCGTTCCACTCCTGCTGGCGCTTGACGAGGTCGGCGTCGGGGTCCGGGCTCTCGAACTTCCAGCGCTCCAGGTCCGCGCGGAACAGCTTGCGTGCCCTGGACGGCCGCGCCTGCCACTCGAGCATCCGGTCACGGAACTCGGACAGCGACTGTTCGGCCTGGAAGCTGAAGGTCGACGAGTGCTTCTTGATGTCGGCGATCTCGTGCTGCGCCCAGTTCGCCGCCACGGGTGCACCGACCACGGGCAGGAGCCGCAGCCGGATGTCGGCGTCCTCGGCCAGGTGATCCGCGTAGGAACGCTCGTCGTGGCCCAGCGCACCCCAGGTCGCCGCCTTGCGCGCGGCGGAGATCACGCCGGCGACGGCGGCGTTCTTCGCTTCGCGCTCCTGCATCGCCACGACGCGCTTGGTGGCACCGCGACCGATGAGGGCCGCGATGATGCCCGCGACGACGATCGCGACGAACGGGATGATCGCGCCCGAGATGAGTCGCCAACCATGGGCCGAACCCGACCAGTCGATGAAGCTGTTCCACCATTGCATGTGCGCACCATATCCATGGCTCACGGCGCCGTCGGCGTGCGACAGGCCATTGCGGAGAACCGCCCCGCGGAGGGTCCGATCGGTGTCACCAGCGCAGGCAGTCGACGGCGTCGTCCGGGTCCCACACCGTGGGGAGCGCCACGAAGCGACGCTCGGCGGGGACGTATCGGCGCGCTCGGTACGCCGGAGCGCCCGCGACCTCGACGCGGTCCACGTACCCGACGATCTCGCCGTTCGCGCGGGTCACCCGGCTCAGGTCCTCACGCACGTCGAGGACGCGGAGGCCGCCACGGGAACGCGCGACCGGCCGTGGCGTCCCGATCCGCCAGGGAGCTGCTGTCGTCTCCAATGTCGCCTCCTCGTCCGCCAGGCGGTTCCCGGCTCGACGACGACGCTAGGAGCACCCGCCGACAGCGCAGCGCGCGACCGCGACCGGTGTGGACGACGGGCGCCGTGCCTCCCGTGTGGAGGGCGGGCCGGGGAATGGCGAGGGGCCCGTCGTCGTTGACCACCCAGCCGGGAGTCGCCCGGCCGCGGAAGGTAGGTTGCCCCCATGACGACGTTCGTGCTCGCAGGTGGTTGTTTCTGGTGTCTCGACGCGGTGTACCGCACGCTCCAGGGCGTGCAGGACGTCGTGTCCGGTTACGTCGGCGGGACGGTCGCCGACCCCTCGTACGAGCTCGTGTGCACCGGCCGGACCGGGCACGCCGAAGCGGTCGCCGTCACCTTCGACGAGACCGTGATCCCCGCCGACGTCATCCTCGACGTCTTCTTCACGCTGCACGACCCGCGCCAGCTCAACCGTCAGGGCGCCGACGTCGGCACCCAGTACCGGTCGGCGATGTTCCCGGCCGACGACGAGCAGCGTGCCCTGTTCGAGCGCGCGATCGAGCGTGCGGCTGACATCTGGGACGGCACCATCGTCACGACGATCGAGCCGCTCACGGAGTTCTACCGGGCCGAGGAGTACCACCAGGACTTCTTCGCGAAGAACCCGGGTCAGGGCTACTGCATGGCCGTCGCGGTGCCCAAGGTGAACAAGGTGCGCCGGGCGTACGCTCAGTACATCCTGGCGTCGTAGCCGGACACCGATCCGGTCGTCGGACGGCGCGGGACCACGAGGAGGTGGTCGACGATGACGACGACGGACGAGCGTGTCACCACACGCACGACGGACACCTGGGTCGCGATCGGACCGGCCGGTGCGGTGGGCAGCATCCACCGCACCGAAGCCGGGTTCCGCGTCGCGCTGTACGGCCGGGAGGACCGACACGCGTCGTACCCGACGCTCGAGTCGGCGAAGCGTGCCGTGCACGCGGCGCTCGGGCCATTGGCCGAGCGGCCCGAGTTCCGCGCCCACTGACCGGACGTCGTCCCCAAGGGACCGGTCGGGGCGGTTGTCCACCGGTGTGGTCGACAGCGCCTCGCCGCGTCGGGCCAGGCCCGACGATCGGGGCATGAACGACACGATCACCATCCGCGGCATCGTCGCGACCGAACCACGGCACCTCGTCACGGGGACCGGCCTGGCCATCACGAGCTTCCGACTGGCGTCGCCGTCGCGGCGGTGGGACCGCGCCAACTCCGCCTGGGTGAACGGCGACACGAACTGGTTCACGGTCACCGCGTTCCGCAGCCTGGCGTCGAACTGCACCGGTTCCGTCGTCAAGGGGGACCGGGTGCTCGTCGCGGGGCGGTTGCGGGTCCGGACGTGGGAGCGCCAGGACCGGTCGGGGCTCGCGGTCGAGATCGACGCCGACGCGATCGGGCACGACCTGGCCTACGGGCGCGGTCAGTGGCGCCGCACGCCGCGGCAGACGGCCGACGAGATGGCGGCTCCGGGTGACGCGCCGTCGGCCGAGGAACGCGCGGTGGCCGGTGCCGTCGCGGTCGAGGTCGCAGCCGGCGCGCTGGGGGCGACGCCCGGTGCCGACGACGCTGGCTCCATGGACGGGAACCTGGACGACGGCGGCCCGGATGGCGACGGTCTCGCCTCGACACCGGGGATGTTCGTGGCACCGGAGTTCGCGGGCGTGGGCCCCGACGGCGTCGTGCCCGACGACGACGCCGCACCGGCCCCTGGCCCGGACCGTCACGACCCCTCGGCCCTCGCGGTGGATGCCACGGCGTGACGGGCAGTGGTCTCCCGGCCCGCCCGGGTCCTGCCCGTACACTGGTGCGGCGCCGCCGGGGGGACCGCCGTCGCAGGAAGGACGCGTCCATGCGAGGCAGGCTCCCGATGGTCCTGGCGATCACGATGCTCGCCGGGATCGGCGTGAGCGCCTGCACGGGCGGCGGTGACCACGACACGGTGTCCGCACCGCCGAGCAGCAGCGTCTCCGCGAGCACGACGGCCACGGCGATCTCGACCCCGACGGACGTCCCCGTCCCGACCGCGACGATGGACGCCGCCGCCATCGCGGCGAAGGGCCGGTTCGACGACGCCGCGCACACGCTCACCACGTCGAACGCGCACCCCGACGACGCGGCGATCGTGAACTCCCTCGTGAACGCGGGGTTCCCGAAGAAGGCGATGCAGATCACGCCGGACACGACCTCGATCGGTCGCGCCGCCGACTCGATCCAGGTGTCGGTGCTCGTCGGGTCCACCTGCCTCATCGGTCAGTTCCGCGGCGCGGCGTTCGTGAGCGAGACGGCTCCCGTGCTCAGCACGGGCAAGTGCCTGATCGGCAAGACCGAGAGCATCCAATGACGCCGGGGGTGGTGATCACCGCCCCCGCTGTCCTCCGTACCCCTCAGTAGACTGGACGAGACATGGCTGAGTACATCTACCAAATGGTCCGCGCCCGCAAGTCGGTCGGCGAGAAACTGATCCTCGACGACGTCACGATGTCGTTCCTGCCCGGCGCCAAGATCGGCGTCGTCGGCCCGAACGGCGCTGGCAAGTCGACGATCCTCAAGATCATGGCCGGCCTCGACCAGCCGTCGAACGGCGAGGCCAAGCTCACGCCGGGGTTCACGGTCGGCATCCTCATGCAGGAGCCGGAGCTCGACGAGGACAAGACGGTCCTCGAGAACGTGCAGGAAGGCGTCGGCCCGATCAAGGCCAAGCTCGACCGCTTCAACGAGATCTCCGCCCAGATGGCCGAGCCGGACGCCGACTTCGACGCGCTCCTGGCCGAGATGGGCACCCTGCAGGAAGAGATCGACGCGGCCGATGCGTGGGACCTCGACTCGCAGCTCGAGCAGGCCATGGCGGCGCTCCAGTGCCCGCCGGCGGACGAGGTCGTCTCGCACCTCTCCGGTGGCGAGAAGCGTCGCGTCGCCCTCTGCAAGCTCCTGCTGCAGAAGCCCGACCTGCTCCTGCTCGACGAGCCGACGAACCACCTCGACGCCGAGAGCGTGCTGTGGCTCGAGCAGCACCTGCAGCAGTACCCCGGCGCCGTCCTCGCCGTGACCCACGACCGGTACTTCCTCGACCACGTCGCCGAGTGGATCGCCGAGGTCGACCGCGGGCGGCTGTACCCGTACGAGGGCAACTACTCGACGTACCTCGAGAAGAAGCGTGCGCGCCTCGAGGTGCAGGGCAAGAAGGACGCCAAGCTCGCCAAGCGTCTGTCGGACGAGCTCGACTGGGTGCGGAGCAACTCGAAGGGCCGCCAGGCGAAGTCGAAGGCCCGCCTCGCCCGCTACGAGGAGATGGCGGCCGAGGCCGAGCGGACGCGCAAGCTCGACTTCGAGGAGATCGTGATCCCCGTGGGGCCCCGCCTCGGCTCGCAGGTCATCGACGCGGCCAAGCTGCACAAGCAGTTCGGCGAGCGGATCATCATCGACAACCTGTCGTTCACGCTGCCGCGCAACGGCATCGTCGGCGTCATCGGCCCGAACGGCGTGGGCAAGACGACGCTGTTCAAGACGATCGTCGGCCTCGAGCCCCTCGACGCCGGCGACCTCAAGATCGGCGAGACCGTCGACATCTCGTACGTCGACCAGACGCGCGGCGGCATCGACCCGAACAAGAACCTGTGGGAGGTCGTGTCCGATGGCCTCGACTTCATCCAGGTGGGCAAGACGGAGATCCCGTCGCGCGCGTACGTGTCGCAGTTCGGGTTCAAGGGCCCGGACCAGCAGAAGAAGGCCGGCGTGCTCTCCGGTGGGGAGCGCAACCGACTGAACCTCGCGCTGACGCTCAAGCAGGGCGGCAACCTCCTGCTCCTCGACGAGCCGACGAACGACCTCGACGTCGAGACCCTCGGCAGCCTGGAGAACGCCCTCCTCGAGTTCCCGGGCTGTGCCGTGGTCATCACCCACGACCGGTGGTTCCTCGACCGCATCGCGACGCACATCCTCGCGTGGGAGGGCGTGAACGAGGACGGCGTGCCGAACTGGTACTGGTTCGAGGGCAACTTCCAGGCGTACGAGGAGAACAAGATCCAGCGCCTCGGCGCCGATGCCGCCAAGCCGGGCCGGGCGACGTACCGCAAGCTCACGCGGGACTGACGGTGGCACGACTGCGCGTGCCCGTCCGCATCCGGTGGAGTGACATCGACGCGTACGGGCACGTCAACAACTCGGCGATGCTCCGGCTCCTGGAGGAAGCACGCATCCTCGCGTTCTGGGCGCCGGACCCCGAGGAACTCGAGGGCACGTCCGAGACGCCGCCGCCGATCATCGACGGTCGCCCCGGATCCGGGACGTTGACGGTGATCGCCGGACAGCGGCTCGAGTACCTGCAGTCGATCCCGTACCTCCGGCGGCCGCTCGACATCCAGATGTGGGTCGGGCGGATCGGCGGGGCGAGCATCGACGTCTCGTACGAGGTCTGCTCGCCCGCCGGTACCGACCCCTTCGTCGTGTTCACCCGGGCGACCACCTCGCTCGTGCTCGTCGACGCCGAGACGAACCGCCCGCGCCGCCTCACCGACGTCGAGCGTGCCGCGTGCGAGGCGTACCGCGAGGAGCCCGTGGCGTTCTCGCGCCCGTAGGACCGTCGTGGGCGACGGCCGGTGCCGCCGCCCACGACCCGCTTGCCGGGTTCGGCTGCCGGTCAGCGCCCGGGCAGGTTCGCGAGCGCTGCCGACCGTCGTGCCACGAGGTCCGCGTACGTGCCGTCACGCTCCGCCCAGCGGTGCATCTGCACGCCCTGCACCAGGATCTCGTGGGGCGTCGGGTCCTGGGTGAGCAGGTCGGTCACCTCGTCCAGGAACCCCTCCAGCGGCAGGGCCGCGGGGTTGACCGCGTCCTGGTCACCCGTGTCGACCGCGGGCGGGACGAGCTCGGTGACGGCGACCCCGGTGCCGGCGAGCTGCGCGCGGAGGGCCTCCGAGTACGCGTGCACCCCGGCCTTCGACGCCGCGTAGCTCGCCATGAGGGGGAACGGGAGGAACGCGATCCCCGACGTCACCGTGATGAGGTCACCGCCGCCACGCGCGATGAGGTGCGGCGTGAACGCGTCGATGACCCGGATCGTCCCGAGGAGGTTGACGTCGACGGTCACCGCGGTCTGCGCGAAGTGGGCCGGATCGCGGAGGTCCTCGAGGAGCATCACGCCCGACATCGTGACGACGACGTCGAGGTCCGGGTGGTCCCGCAGGACGGTGTCGCGTGCGTGGAGGACGGAGGCCAGATCGGTGACGTCGACGACGACGGTCTCGAGGTCGTCGACACGGTCGACGTTCCGCCCGCCGACGACGACGGTGCTGCCCGCCGCGGCGAACCGTCTGGCGAGTCCGAGGCCGATGCCGGAGGTCCCTCCGACGATGAAGACGCTGCGTCCGTTGATGTCCATGGTGCTCTGCTCTCTGTCTGGTGACGGGGACATGAGCATCGTGGGCGCGCCCGGAGCCGTGGGGGAGTCGTCGGGTCTTCCTGGGACCGTCAGACCCCCGCTCAGGCCCCGGGCACGCGGAGCATGCCCTCCTGCGCGACCGTGGTCAGCAGGCGGCCCGAACGGTCGAACATCCGGCCGATCGCCAGTCCACGGCCGCTCTGCGCGCTCGGTGACTCCTGCGTGTAGAGCACCCAGTCATCAGCGCGGCCGTCGCGGTGCCACCACATCGCGTGGTCGAGGCTCGCGCTCTTGACGCCCGGCGTGCCCCAGGCCAGGCCGTGCCGCCGCATGATCGGCTCGAGGATCGACAGGTCGCTCGCGTAACCGAGCACGGCACGGTGGAGGGCGGGGTCGTCGGGCAGGTGACCGGCCACCCGGAGCCAGACGGCCTGGTGGGCGACGCGCTCACCGGTCACCTCGATGAACACCGGCCCTCCGGGGTGCCGGACGTCGATCGACCGTTTCGCCCAGTGGCGGGCGACGGGGTGGTCGATCCCGGCGAGGAGCTCGGCGGCCGACGGGAGGGACTCGGGGTCGGGGACGTTCAGGGGCATCGTGTCCTGGTGCTCCACGCCGGTGTCGGGCGTCTGGAACGAGGCGATCATCGAGAAGATCGGCACACCCCGCTGGTACGCCTGGACCCGACGCGTGGCGAAGGAGCGGCCGTCGTGGATCCGCTCGACGGCGAACGTGATCGGCTCGTCGATGGCACCGGGCCGGAGGAAGTACCCGTGCATCGAGTGGATGGCCCGCCCGTCGATCGTGGTCTGCGCCGCGACGACGCACTGGGCGAGGACCTGCCCGCCGAACACCCGGCCGCCGGGTGACCAGTGGCTCGACCCGGTGAAGATGTCCTCGCCGGTGCTCGCACCCGTGTCCACGAGCCGGAGGGTGGGCATGAAGTCCGGTTCGCCCGTCGTCGGGCCTCCGTGCGCTGGGCCGTTCATCGCCCCGTAGTCTACGAGCCACCCGAGCGGGGTGCCCCAGCGGTCCGGGGGCGTGGTCCGTTATCCTCGACCGTTGATGAGCCCGTCGTTCACGCTTCCCGACACCACCTCCCTCGGCGACCTCCGCACCTACCTGGGGCGGGCCTCCCGGGTGGAGGACGGATCGGTGCGGCTCATCGCCGGTGGCGGCGTCCTCGCCGTCTACACGGCGATCCTCTACCCGGTCGGGTTGCTCGACGAGGTGCCGACGGTGCTCGGACTCCGGACGTTCGCGCTGGCCGACCCGGTCGAGTTCGACGCCGTCGTCCCGATCGCGTCGTTCGTCCACCGGCTCGACGCGCTCGTCGAGGAGCACCGCTCCGCGGAGGAACGCGGACTGGACCCGACCGCGGCGACCGCCGTCACGGCTGAGCTCCCGCTCGAGGTCCACACCGTGACCTGGGCCGCGATCTCGCCGCCCCGCGGTGGCTGGGTCGCGCAGCTCGACATCGATGCCCGCACGCTCCGCCGGGTCGCGCGCGAGGGCATGGCCGAGGTGGCAGAAGCCGTCCCGACGGCCGCCGGCGACGCCGTCGTGCGCCGCGTCCGCGCCGAGGTCTGGGGGAGGCCCGTCAACGGTGAGGAGCACCTGCCCGCTGGAGCCGCGTTCGCGGCCGAGAGCCTCGGGTTCCTGGCCGAGGGTGAACCCGTCCGTCTGTTCGAGACGGGGCCGTGGAGCCGCCTGACGACGACCCGCGGCCATGTGCTCGTCAAGCGTCGGGCGTGGAGCCTGTCCCGCTGACGTCGCCCGCGGCGTTCACCATGGCGTGCGCCGCGCGCTCGAGGTACGCCCAGAGCATCGCCTCGTCCATCGGAGCGAGGTCGAGACCGTCGACAGCGGCGCGCATGTGCCGCAACCAGCGGTCCCGCGCATCCGGGGTCACGCGGAACGGCATGTGCCGCATCCGCAGCCGCGGGTGCCCGCGCTCCTCCGAGTAGGTCGTCGGTCCGCCCCAGTACTGCTGGAGGAACAGGGAGAGCCGCGAGATCGCGCCCTCCAGGTCCTCGGCCGGGTACATCGGCCAGATGACGGGGTCGCTCTGAACACCCTCGTAGAAGGCGCGGACGAGCCGGTCGAACGTCGGGGCGCCGCCGATCCGGTGGAAGAGCTCGCCGCCCGGGGTCACGCCGCCCGAGCCGACGCGGAGCGTGATCGGCTGCGGCCCGACGCCGACGCCGACGCCGACGCCGACGCCGACGCCGACGCCAGGGCGCTCGGTGCCGTCGCCGCTCATGCCGGATCCCGGGGCGCCGTGGCCTTCTTGCGGGACGGTCGGGTGACGGGCGTCGGATGCGTGCGCGGGGGGCGAGCGCCGTTGATCGAGGTGGCGTTCTCCCACCCGGCGGGCATGATCATCGCCATGGCGGGCAGCGTCACGCCGAGGTCGTCGACCGCCTTCTTGAGGCGGACCCGGAGCTCCCGGCCGACGGCGTCGAGTTCGGCAGCGCGCGTCTTGATGACGAGCCGGAACACCATCGCACCGTCGGTGATCGTCTGGAGGCCCCAGATCTCCGGCTTCTCGACGATGCGCTGCCGCCAGCGGGTCTCCTGCGCCATCGCCACCGCCGCGCCGAGCAGTGCGTCCTCGACGGCGTCGATGTCCGTCTCGTACGGGACGGTGACGTCGACGAGGACGCGGGACCATCCCTGCGACATGTTCCCGACGCGGAGGATCTGCCCGTTCGGTACGAACCAGAGGATCCCGTTGACGTCACGGACCTGCATGACCCGCAGGCCGACGTTCTCGACCACGCCGGTGGCCTGACCCGTGTCGACGACGTCACCGACGCCGGCTTGGTCCTCGATGATCATGAAGATCCCGGACAGCAGGTCCTTGACGATGCTCTGCGCCCCGACGGCGAGGCCCGCGGCGACCACCGACGCCCCCGCGACGAGCCCCAGCAGGTTGGCGCCGAACTGGCTGGCGATGATGACGAGCGCCACGACGGCGATCACCACGGTCGCGACGTTCTCGAGCACGCTGCCGAGCGTCCGGGTGCGCTGGATCACACGCGCGGTCTGCAGGGGCGACGCGATGAGGGCCTGCGTGTCCTCGACGTTCTGCCGACGCTTCACACCGTTGACGATGCGGTCGACGAGGTTCCGGATGACCCGGCGCAGGAACAGTCGCAGGACGACAGCGAGGACCACGACGATCACGATCGTGATCGCTGTGTGCCACGTGTCGACGAACTGCGTGAAGGCGTTCGTCACGATGGTCTTCGCTTCGTCGGTGGGGGATGGGGTCGATGTCGCGGCGAGGAGCATGGTCCGAGCGATGGTAGGGGATGGACCTCGGCCGGACGTTCAGCTGCGCCCGGCCGAGGCGCGGTCACACGGTGTTCTCAGGGGTCCCGAGGCCTGTCACGAGGATGACACCCTGGAGAGGATCCCAGGAGCGGGTGGAGTACCCGAGAGAGGGGCGGCGGGGGCTCCCGCCGCCGCTCCCTTCGATCAGGCGTCGGCCGCCTGGACCGCGAGCGCCCGTTCGACACCGGCGAGGTTCTCGACGACCAGGCGGCGGAGCGCCGGGGTCTCCGGGTGGGTGTCGAGCCATGCCTGCGTGGCGTCGCGGAGTTCGACGCTCGCGAGCGGCGCCGGGTAGAGGCCCGCCACCAGGGTCTCCGCGATGTGGTAGGTCCGGTTGGCCCAGATCTCGGTCAGGGCGTCGAAGTACCGCGACACGATGCCCTCGAGCGCGACGGGCGTGAGGACGTGCTGGTACCCGACCGCGGTCTGCCGCACGATCGCGTTCGGCAGGGCGTCGGAGTCGACGAGCGACGAGAACGCGGTGAGCTTGCCCTCGGCGGTGGGGATGGTCGCCCGCGCGCGCGCCGCGGCCTGCTCACCGTTCGCCGTCGGGTCGGCGGCGAGCTCCGTGGCGATCTCGGACTCGCCCGCGGCGCCGTTGAGCACGAGCCCCTCGAGCAACTCCCAGCGCAGGTCCGTGTCGATCGTCAGGTCGTTGAGCAGGACGTCACCGCTCCGGAGCCCCTGCAGCGTGGCGACGTGCTCCGGGGTCGACGCGATCTGCGCGAAGAACTTGACGAACTGGAACTGGGCGTCGGATCCGGCCTCCGCCGTCGCCGCCAGCTGCCAGAGGGCGTCGCCGACCTCGCGGACGGTGGCCTCTCGCTTCGCGGGCGCGACGTAGCTCCGGGCGGCCAGGAGCAGCTGCGACAGCGTGGTCCGGATGGTCGTCGACTCGGTCTCGGTGGCGATGTTGCCGAGGACCAGACGGACGTAGTCGCTCGCCGGCGCTTCAGCGTCGCGGGTGGCGTCCCACACCGCACCCCAGACGATCGACCGGGCGAGCGGGTTCGCGATGGCGGCCAGGTGTTCCACCGCCGTGCGGCGCGAGTCCTCGTCGAGGCGGATCTTGGCGTACGCCAGGTCGTCGTCGTTGAGCAGCACGAGGTCCCCGCGGTGCACGCCGACGAGCTCCGGGACCTCGGTCCGCGGGCCGTCGACGTCGATCTCGATGCGGTGCGTGCGCTCGAGCTTGCCACCGGCGGACGCGGCGTTCGCGCCGAACGGGTGGACGGCCTCCTCGTGGGCGTCGCCGCCGAACGCGTACACGCCGATGGCGAGGCGATGGGGACGCAGCGTCGGGTGGTCGCTCGGGGCCTCCTGGAGCACCGCGAACGCGGTGATCACGCCGTCGTCGTCCGTCGTGAACTCGGGACGGAGCGTGTTCACCCCGGCCGTCTCGAGCCAGACGCTCGACCAGTCGGAGAGGTCTCGGCCGCTCGTGACCTCGAGCTCGGCGAGCAGGTCGCGCAGCTCGGTGTTGCCGTGCGCGTGCTTCTTGAAGTAGGCCGAGACGCCGGCGAAGAAGGCGTCGATCCCGACCCAGGCGACGAGCTGCTTGAGGACCGAGCCGCCCTTCGCGTACGTGATGCCGTCGAAGTTGACCTGGACGTCCTCGAGGTCGTTGATGGTGGCCACGACGGGGTGGGTCGACGGGAGCTGGTCCTGCCGGTAGGCCCAGGACTTCTCCATCGCCTGGAACGTCGTCCAGGCCTCGGTCCACTCGGTGGCCTCGGCGGTCGCGATCGTCGACGCCCACTCCGCGAAGGACTCGTTGAGCCACAGGTCGTTCCACCACTTCATCGTGACCAGGTCGCCGAACCACATGTGCGCGAGCTCGTGCAGGATCGTCACGACGCGGCGCTCCTTGATCGCGTCGGTCACCTTCGAGCGGAACACGTAGGTCTCGGTGAACGTCACGGCACCGGCGTTCTCCATGGCCCCCGCGTTGAACTCGGGCACGAAGAGCTGGTCGTACTTGTCGAAGGGGTAGGCGACGTCGAACTTGTCCTCGTAGTAGGCGAAGCCCTTGCGGGTCGTCTCGAAGACGTACTCGGGGTCGAGGTACTCGGCGAGCGACTGCCGGGCGAAGATCCCGAGCGGGATGGTGCGGCCGTCGCGGCTCGTCAGTTCGCTGCGGACCACGGTGTACGGGCCCGCGATGAGCGCGGTGATGTAGCTCGAGATCCGCGAGGTCGGAGCGAACGTCCACGTCGCGACGTCGCCGTCGACGCGGGGTTCGGGGGTCGGCGAGTTCGACACGACCTGCCAACGAGACGGCGCCGTGACCGTGAACGCGAACGTCGCCTTGAGGTCGGGCTGCTCGAACACGGTGAACATCCGGCGCGAGTCCGGGACCTCGAACTGGGAGTAGAGGTAGACCTCGCCGTCGACGGGGTCGACGAAGCGGTGCAGGCCCTCGCCCGTGTTGGTGTACCGCATGTCGGCGACGACGGTGAGTTCGTTCTCGGCCTGGAGGCCGTCGAGGCGGATGCGCACGCCGTCGTTGACGTCCGCCACGTCGAGCGCGGTGCCGTTCAGTGTGACCGCGTGCACGGTCGCGGTGATCGCGTCGATGAACGTCGCGGCACCCGGCGTCGCGGAGAACCGCACGGTCGTGGTGCTCCCGAAGGTCTCGTCACCCCGTGTCAGGTCGAGGTCGACCTCGTAGGCGGCGACGTCGACGACGGCCGCACGCTCCTGGGCTTCGATTCGGGTGAGGTTCTCTCCGGGCACGGGCCGCTCCATCCTTCTGCGAGCGCGCAGGCGTCGTGGGCCCGGCGCGTCGGGGGTGTCGTCGCCGTCGATGGCGACCCGTCAACCCTACCGACGCGCGTAGTGTCACCGGCATGACGGACACCGCTGTGGACAGCTCCCCGACGACCCCGACCGCTGTGGACTTCTGGTTCGACCCCACGTGTCCCTGGGCGTGGATGACGAGCCGCTGGGTGGGCGAGGTCGAGCAGCACCGCGACCTCGACGTCACGTGGCACGTCATGAGCCTGTTCGTCCTCAACGAGGGCCAGGACATCCCCGAGAACTACAAGGAGGCGCTCGACCGGAACCAGGTGTACTCGCGGCTCGTCACCGCGGCGCGCCTCCGCCACGGCCAGGACGTCGTCAAGCGCCTCTACGACGCCCTCGGCGAGCACATCCACCACCGTCAGGAGAAGGACCCGCAGCAGGTCGTCCCCACCGTCCTGGAGGAGCTCGGACTCGAGGCCGATCTCGCCGACGCCGCGTGGACCGACGAGACCGACGCCGCGATGCGCGAGAGCCACCGCGACGGCATCGAGCGGGTCGGCCAGGACGTCGGCACCCCGGTGATCGCCGTCGAGGGCACCGCGTTCTTCGGCCCCGTCATCTCGCCCGCCCCGAAGGGTCAGCAGGCGCTCGACCTGTGGGACGGCGTCGTCGCGGCGGCCCGGTACCCCGGCTTCTTCGAGCTCAAGCGCTCCCGCACCGTCGGCCCGATCTTCGACACCGTCTGACGCGGCCGCCGTCGGCCGGGAGGCGCGGGTCGGTCCCGCCCCGTCCCTCCCGGCCGCCCCGCCCGGGCTGGCGCCCGGAGTCGCCGAGATCGCAGAACACGCCGCTCACGGATGGACGTGAGCGGCGTGTTCTGCGATCTCGGCGGAAGGTCGACGCGGAGGCGGAGGGTCGGTCCCACCCCGTCAAGCCAGGGCTCGCCGCATGACGACGAGGTCGTGCCACCGGTCGAACTTGCGGCCGACCTCGCGCACGGTGGCGACGTGCTCGAACCCGAACCGTTCGTGCAGGCGGATCGACGCGGCGTTGTCCGAGGCGATGTCGGCGATCATGACGTGTCGTCCGGCCCGGACGGCATGGTCGATCGCGGCCCCGAGGAGCGTCGACGCGATGCCCCGGCCGTGGAACCGCGCGTCGAGGTAGATGCTGTCCTCGACGGTCCACCGGTAGCCCGGGTTCTCGCGCCACGGCCCGTAGGTGACGTAGCCCGCGACCACACCGTCGGCCTCGGCGACGAACACCGGGAACCCGTCGCGGCGGCGCTCCGCCAGCCAGTCGTCGAACCACGCGCGGGGGAGCGGTTCGTCGCGCCAGATCGCCGTGGAGTGCAGGACGGCCTCGCGGTGGAGCGCGTGCACGACGTCGAGGTCGTCCGGCTCGGCATGCCGCACGACGACGTCCGGCGGGGTCGTGGTCATGCCTCGATGCTAGGGGCCGGCAGCACGCCGGACCGGCCCGGAGCGGCGTCTGCGCCCGGGAATAGGATCGCAGGCATGCGCATCCACCTCGGCACGGACCACGCCGGCCTCGACTTCTCGCACACGCTCGCCCAGCACCTCACCGAGGCCGGCCACGAGGTCGTCGACCATGGTCCCGCCGAGTACGACCCGCTCGACGACTACCCCTCGTTCTGCATCAACGCCGCGTCGGCCGTCGTGCGCGACCAGCGTGCGGGGGTGCAGGCACTCGGCGTCGTGTTCGGTGGGTCGGGCAACGGCGAGCAGATCGCCGCCAACAAGGTCGAGGGTGTGCGCGCCGCGCTCGTGTGGAACGAGTCGACTGCGCTGCTGGCCCGGCAGCACAACGACGCGAACGTCATCTCGATCGGTGCCCGCCAGCACACCGAGGCCGAGGCCATCCGCTTCGTCGACCTGTTCATCGCCGAGCCGTTCTCGGGCGAGGAGCGCCACGCGCGTCGCATCGCGCAGCTCGCCGAGTACGAGACCACCGGCACGATCGCCGGCAAGCAGATCGACGCCTGAGCCGTCCTGATGCCCGAGGGTCACTCCATCCACCGCATCGCGCGGCAGTTCTCCCTGCACTTCGTGGGGCAGCGCTGCAGCGTGTCGAGCCCACAGGGGCGGTTCGCGGCCGGCGCCGCCCAGCTCGACGGCCGCGTGATGACCGGTGCGACGGCGGTGGCCAAGCAGATGTTCCTCGAGTTCGAGGGCGGCCTGTTCCTCCGCGTGCACCTCGGCCTCTACGGTGCGTGGGACTTCGCCGGCGAGATATCGACCGACGCCACGATGGCGAGCGCGAACGGCCGGATCGGGCAGACCAACCAGCGCGGGACGATCGTCGACGCCGCGGGCGAGGACTCCCTGGCCAGCATCGGGGCACCCCGCCGCTCGCGCTACCGCATGGCGGAGCAGGAGCACGAGGAGACCCCGATCGAGGCCTTCCCGCCCGAGCCGGTCGGCCAGGTGCGGGTCCGGATCCTCACGGACACCGCCGTCGCCGACCTCCGTGGGCCGACCGCGTGCGTCGTCGAGACGGCGGAGGAGATCCAGCGCGCCATCGACAAGCTCGGCCCGGACCCCATGGTCGACGACGGCCCCGAGGCCGAGCAGCGGTTCGTGGACGGCGTGCGGCGGCGGAACGTCCCGATCGGGCAGCTGCTCATGGACCAGTCGGTCGTCAGCGGCATCGGGAACGTCTACCGGGCGGAGCTCTTGTTCCGCGCCCGCCTCGACCCGTACAAGCCGGGCAAGCAGGTCACCGACGAGCAGGCACGGGCCCTCTGGCGGGACTGGTCGAAGCTCCTGCACGACGGCGTCCGCGTCGGTCAGATGATGACGATGGACGACCTGACCCCCGAGGAGTACGACGCCGCGCTCCGCAGCCGGGACGACCGCCACTGGGTGTACCACCGCGCCGGGCTGCCCTGCCGCGTGTGCGGGACGAACATCGCGATGGCGATGATGGCGGGCCGCAAGCTCTACTGGTGCCCGGTCGACCAGACCTGACCCGGTCCGCACCGCAGCGGCCCCGCTCGGCGCCGGCCCCGCTCGGCGCCGGCCCCGCTCAGCGGTCCAGGTACGTCCAGCGCCCCGCGACCGCGGTCCCCAGGACGCGCATCGACCGGAGCGCACCGGACGACGCCGCGAGCGGGTCCGATGCCACGAGCACGAGGTCCGCGACGTCGCCGACGGCGACCGTGGTGCGGCCGTCGGTCGACGCCGTCCACGCGGTCAGCTGGTCGATGCGCTGTTCCGGGTGCCACGCCTCCCGGCCGTCGCGGTCCCGACCGACCGCCGCCGCCATCGACACCCACGGATCGAGCGGCGCGACGGGGGCGTCGGACCCGAGGCGGAGGCGCGCCCCGGCCTCGCGGAGTGTGCGCAACACGAACGCGCGGTCGGTCCGGCCGGCCCAGTAGCGGTCCGCCACGTCGCGGTCGTCCATCGCGTGCTCCGGCTGCACGCTCGCGTCGACGCCGAGTCGAGCGAACCGGGCGACGTCGGCGGGGCGCAGGAGCTGCGCGTGCTCGATGGACCCGCGGACCCCGACCTGCTCGAACACGTCGAGCGCCAGGGCGTTCGCCCGGTCGCCGATGGCGTGCACCGCGGGGACGAGCCCGCCGTCGGCGGCGCGGCGCACGAGCGCGCGGACCTCGTCCGGCGTGAACGCGAGGACCCCGAGTGCGTCGTGCCCGTGCAGCCCCGCGTAGGGCTCGTCGACGGCGGCGGTGCGGGTGTTGAGCGAACCGTCGGTGATCACCTTGAACGGCCCCATGGTCACCAGGCCGAGGGTTCCCGGGACGACATCCCCCGTCCGCAGCCCGCGGTCGAGCACCGCGTCGAGCTCCTGGGGGTAGACGCCGGATCGGACCCGGATGCCGTCGATGCCGGCGCGGACGCGGCGCGTCCAGCGGTCGAGCCCGAACCGCATCTCGAGGTCGACGACCCCGACGACGCCCCGGCCGCTCGCCGCCTCGACGGCGTCGGCGACGTAGTCGTCGAGCACCGCGTCGGGCACGCGGGAGATCGCCGTGCTGACGTCGAACGCGTCCTGCTCGCGGAGCAGCCCGGTCGGATGGGTCACGAGGGGCCGGTCGAGCAGGTCGCCGTACCGCGCGAGCGCGATCCCGTTGCACCACACCGCGTGCAGGTCACCGCTGACGACGACGACCGGGAGGCCCGGTGCGGCCCGGTCGAGCAGGTCACGGTGGGCGGCGTCCGGCCAGAGCCCGTCCCGGAACCCGTAGCCGATGAGGACGTCGTCGGGCGAGGCGCTCCGCGCGGCGTCGGCGATGACCGCGGCGACGCCGGCGGCGCTCGTGCATGCCGAGACGTCGACCCGGCGCCGGACGAGCGCCCACTGGTCGAAGTGCGTGTGGTGGTCCCACAGCCCGGGGCCGAGCCAGGCACCGTCCGCGTCGACGACGTCCTCGAGGTCGGCCGTGGGCGTGGTGGACTCGATGACGCCGGCCGGTGCGACGGCGGCGATCCGGCCCTCCCGGACGAGCACGTCCGCGGACGCGCCCGCGGTCCCGATGCGCCGAACGTGGCGGATGAGGGTCCCGGTCACGTGCGGTCCGTCCCGGGGGCCGGTTCCGGCGCGGGCCGGTCCTCGGGATCCGGCGCGGCCGTGGCGCGGTCACGGACGCGACGCATCTCCGCGGCGAGCGCCGGGTGTCCGTACGGCCCGGGGGACTCGAGCCCGGCGATGACGTCGTCGACGACCTCGGGCGCCTTGTTCTGACTGAGCTTGGCGCGCGCCTCGAACCGCGTCACCCGGATCCGGATCCCCACGGTGCCCCGGGCGATGCGGCGGGCGGCGTCCTCGTCGACGTCGAGGCCGACCGGCGACGGCATGCGCCGCTCGAAGTGGTCGACGAGCTCCCCCAGCACACGGAAGTTCTCCTCGTCGGACAGGATCTCGGGCGTGCCCCACAGATGGGCGGTCACGTGGTTCCAGGTGGGCACGAACTGCTGGGCCGGGTACCAGGCGGGCGAGACGTACCCGTGCGGACCCTGCACGATGACGAGGACCTCGTGCCGTCCGAGTTCGTGGGCGACCTCGTCGGGGCGCCCGACGTGGCTGACCAGGGTGATCTCCGTGGCGTCGTCACCCGGGTCCTCGAGCAGGAACGGGTAGTGCGACGCGACCAGGCCCTCCGTCGTCGCGGACACGATCGTCGCCCACGGGTGCGCGCGGACCAGGCGGCGGACCTCCTCGGGGTCCGTCATCAGGAACGCGGGTGTGTGGCGCATGTCGGACAGCGTCCCACAGGCCCTGCGCGGCCACCACCGGGGCTGTTTCGTCGGTGTTTCGACCTCGTGAAGCTTTCAACGCGGAGTGAAAGAAGCCTTGAGTGCGCGCCGCCGTGCTCCCTACCGTGAGCAGCCAAGCCGGCTCCTGCCCGGCCCGGCCGACCGATCCGGTGGCCACAGCAGGCCCGGCGCGACGCGTCGCGGCCCCGCGAGGAGCGAGATGGACATGCGACGGAGTGGCATCGCGGCGGTGGCCGCGGCGGCGGCGTTGGCACTGGTGGCGACCGGGTGTTCGGCGGGCGGTGGGTCCTCGTCGGACGACGCGTCCGGCACGAGCCTCGTGTACGCGACCGGCGTGCCCGACCACCTGACCCCGGGCCGACAGACGGTGGCGTTCGACCAGGTGATGAGCCTGTTCGCGCCGCTCGTCCAGACCGACAGCGACGACCACCTCACGGACCTGGCCGCGAAGAGCGTCAAGAGCGACGACGCCACGACCTGGACCATCACGCTCCGCCACGGCTGGAAGTTCCAGAACGGCGAGACCGTGACGCCCGAGAGCTACGTCCGCGCCTGGAACTACACGGCGTACGCCCCGCACGCGTGGGAGAACAGCGGCGAGCTCGCCGGGATCGTCGGGTACTCCGACCTCAACCCCACCTCGGGCACGCCGACGACCGACACCATGCGCGGGCTGAAGGTCACCGGCAAGGACACGTTCACCGTCACGCTGACCCACGCTGACAGCCAGTTCCCGCTCCAGCTGAGCCAGGCGCAGACCGCGTTCTACCCGATGCCGAAGGCCGCCTACCGGGACATCAAGGCGTACGACAAGAAGCCGATCGGCAACGGCCCGTACGAGATGACCGAGGCCTGGACGAAGAACAAGGAGTTCACCGTCAGGGCCTGGAGCGGGTACCAGGGCCCGGCGCCGAAGACCGAGCGGGTCACCTACCGCAGCTACAGCGACATGGACACCGCCTACACGGACGTCCTGGCCGGCAACGCGGACGTCCTCTACCTGCCCGCCGACAAGATGACGAGCGCGAAGTCGGACTTCGGGGACCACCTGTACTCGTTCACCTCGCCGGGCATCGACTACCTCGGGTTCCCGCTCTGGGACAAGCGGTACTCCGACCCGCGGATCCGTCAGGCGATCTCGATGTCGATCAACCGCAAGCAGGTGGACAAGGCGATCTACGGCGGACTCTACGAACCCGCGACCGCGCTCACCCCGCCGGTCATGTCCGGAACCCAGGAGGGCATCTGCGGCAAGTACTGCACGTACGACCCCGCGGCCGCCAAGCAGCTCCTCGCCGCGGCGGGCGGGTTCTCCGGCGAGATGGACCTCGTCTACCCCGGCGGCCTCGGACTCGACTCCCTGTACCAGGCGTACGCGAACCAGATCCGCCAGAACCTCGGTGTCGCGAAGGTCGTGGCGAAGCCGACCACGGACTGGGCGTCGTACTACAGCACGCTGACCGCCAAGACGGTCGCCGGACCGCACTTCGGCCACTGGGGCGCCCTGTACACGAGCCAGCAGAACACGCTCCGCGCGCTGTTCACCGCGGCGGGCGGGTGCACGACCTGCGCCGGGTACTACCAGAACGACGACGTCGACCGGCTGCTCGACCAGGCCGACGCCGCATCGACGCAGTCCGCCGCCGACGCCCTGTACAACAAGGCGCAGAAGCGGGTGCTCCAGGACTTCCCGATCGTCCCGACGTTCTTCGACAAGTACTCCTACGTCACGAGCAGCACGGTGACGAAGCTCCCCGAGGTCGCCGGCAGCCCCGTGATCTCGGAGATCCAGGTCAGCAAGTGACCGGCCTCGACACCGCCACGATCGTCGAACACGCCCGCGCGGTCCCGCAGCACACCGGGTTCCCGACGGTGGACGACCTCGTCGCGCGGTTCGACCGCCTGGCGGCCGACCACCCCGACGCCGTCACGGTCACCCGCGTCGGCACCAGCCGCCTCGGCGAGCCGATCCACGCCTACCGGGTCGGCCGCGGTGCACGCTCGGCGGTCGTGGTCGGCGGGGTGCACCCGAACGAGCCGATCGGGTCGTGGACCGCGCTGCACCTGGCCCAGAGCGTGCTCACCGACCCGGTGCTCGCGGCCGCCCTCGACACGACGTGGCACATCGTCCCGACGATCGACCCGGACGGCATGCGGCTCAACGAGGCGTGGTTCGACGACCCGACGGACCGCGTGCACTACGCCCGGCACTTCTACCGGCCGGCACCCGACGCCCAGGTCGAGTGGACGTTCCCGACGAACCACAAGGGCGCGTACTTCGACCGGGTCCTGCCCGAGACGCTCGGACTCATGCTGCTCATCGACCGGGTGCGGCCGGACCTGCTCGTGAGCCTGCACAACGGCGAGATGGGCGGCGTCTACTACTACCTCTCCCGCGACGAGCCGGAGGTCATCGCCACCCTGCACGCCGTCCCGGCCGCGCTCGGGCTCCCGCTCGACACCGGCGAACCCGAGTCCCCGTACCTGCGGGAGTACGCGCGGTCGGTGTTCGCGATGGGGGAGATCGACGAGGCGTACGACTACTACGAGTCCCTCGGCATCGACCCCGCCGCGTTCATCGGTGGGTCGTCGTCGTCCTCGTGGGCGGGGCGCCACGGCACGCTCTCGCTCGTGGCCGAACTGCCGTACTGGCAGCACCCGGACGCCGACGACGACAGGGCGACGGGCGAGTCCTACGCCGACCTCGTCCGTCGGACCGCCGACGCCATGGCGGTCACCGGTTCCGTCCTCGATCAGGTGCTCGACGCCGCGTCCCCGATGCTCACCATCGCGACCCCGTTCCTCGAGGCCTCGCGCGCCTTCGTCCCGATGCTCGCGCGCATGGCCGAGACGGACCGCGCCCGGGCCGACCGCGAGCCGCCGGGGCGGATGGCCACGGTCGCCGAGCGGTTCGGCCTCGAGGACCTCGTGCGGTGCTTCCGACTCCGCTACGGCGGCATGCTCCTCCGTGCGATCGAGGCCGAGACCACCGCGGGCACGGCGCCCGTGGTGCTCCGTCGCCTCCGCGACCGCCTCGTCGAGCAGTACGCGACGTGGCAGGCCGAGGCGGGGACCGGGGCGGAGCAGCCGATCCCGCTCGCCGCGCTCGTCGGCGTCCAGTACGGCGCGGTCCTCGCTGCGGCGTCGCACCTCGCACGCACGCTCGGCCCGGCGGCGGGCGGCGGCGACGGACCGGCGGCCGGCTCTTCGGCGGAGGCAGACCCAGGGGCGGACGCCGGCGACGGGGCCGCCCGCAGCCGCGCCTCCCGACCGGTGGGCGTGCCGGGAGGCGCGTGATGCGGACCGCGCTCGTCGTCGGCCGCCGACTCGGTGGCCTGCTCATCGTGTTCCTCGGGGTGACGTTCCTCATCTACGCGATGACGTTCGCGCTCCCCGGCGACCCGATCAAGGCGCTCGGCGGCGACCGGCCGCTCAGTGACGCGGTCGTGCACGCGCTGCGGGCCGAGTACCACCTCGACGAGCCACTGTGGGAGCAGTACCTCCGCTACCTCGGCGGCCTGCTCCACGGCGACTTCGGCACGGACTTCGACGGCGAGAGCGTCGGCTCGGAGATGGCCGCGCGGTGGCCCGTGACGATCGCACTCGCGCTCACCGCCTGGCTGTTCGAGATCGTCCTCGGCATCGGACTCGGCGTCGTGTCGGCGCTCCGGCGGGGCACCGTGCTCGACCGGACGGTGCTCATCGGCACGATCGTCATCGGCGCCGTGCCGGTGTTCGTGCTCGGCGTCGGCGCACAACTCGTGTTCTCCGTGCGGCTCCGGTGGTTCCCGGTCGCCGGGGTCACCGCGGGGTGGCCGTTCGCCTACGTCCTGCCCGCCCTCGTCATCGCGGTCTTCGGTCTCGCGGCCGTCTCGCGGCTCACGCGGACCAGCGTGCTCGACACCCTCGACGCGGACTTCGTGCGCACCGCCAGGGCCAAGGGGCTCACCCCCGGACGCGTCGTGGGTGTGCACGTCATGCGCAACTCGCTCATCCCGACGGTCACGTACCTGGCGACGGACCTCGGGTACCTGATGGGCGGGACCGTCATCGTCGAGGGCATCTTCAACCTGCCCGGCGTCGGCAACCTGCTGTTCCAGGGGATCCGGTCGCACGAGGGCGCCACGGTCGTCGGGATCTCCACCGCCCTCATCCTCGTGTTCCTGGTGACGAGCGTGCTCGTCGACCTCCTCCACGCCGCCCTCGACCCGCGAGTGAGACGATGACCGACTCCGCGCTCAGCGCCACCCTCGAACCCGTCGTGGCCACGCGTCGTCGTCCGCTCGCCGCGGCCCTCCGCACGCCCGGTTTCTGGGTCCCCGCCGCGGTCCTGGCGCTCGTGCTCCTCATCGCCGTGTTCCCGGCGTTCTTCGCCGGGTTCTTCGGCCACGGCGACCCGCGTGCCTGCGACCTCGGCAGGAGCGGCCACGGCGCGTCCGCCGGGCACCCGTTCGGCTACGACCTGCAGGGCTGCGACGTGTACGCCAACGTCGTGTACGGCACCCGCTCGTCGGTCGCCGTCGGGGTCCTGACGACCGTCCTCGCGATGGTCGTCGCGGTCGTCGTCGGCACGCTCGCCGGCATGAACGGCGGTTGGGTCGACGCCGTCCTCTCCCGCCTCACCGACGTGTTCCTCGGCTTCCCGTTCCTGCTCGGCGCCGTCGTCGTGCTCAACAGCGTCGGCGACCGGAACGTCCTGACGGTGTCGCTCGTGCTCGCGCTCTTCGGCTGGCCGACCATGGCCCGGCTCGTCCGCGGGTCCGTGCGCGGCATCCGGCAGGCCGAGTTCGTGCTCGCCGCCCGCACGATGGGACTCTCGACCTGGCGCATCACGACGCGGTACGTCCTGCCGTCGTCGATCTCGCCGCTGCTCGTCCTCGCGACCATCACGGTCGGTGGGGTCATCGTGTCCGAGTCGTCGCTGACCTACCTCGGGATCGGGCTCGAGGCGCCGGCGATCTCCTGGGGCCTCCAGCTCTCGGCGGCCACCACCCAGTTCCAGCAGGCGCCACACATGCTCGTGTTCCCCGCCCTGTTCCTCGCGGTCACCGTGCTCAGCGTCATCGGGCTCGGCGATACGCTGCGGACCGCACTCGACCCGCGTCGCCGTTGACGCCGGTCACCGATCAGGAGGTACTCCCTTGACCAACGCCGAACCCTCCGCCGCCGCGCTCGACGCGTACCGCGGCGTCCTCCCGTACATCGCCGACTGGGTCGCGTACAAGGTGTGGCAGCTCCGGGTGCCGGGCGTGCAGGTCGCCGTCGGCTACCAGGGCGAGGTCGTCTGGTCGGCCGCGTACGGGTACGCCGACGTGGAGGCCGAGCGCCGGTTGACGGAGCACGACCTGTTCCGCATCGCCTCGCACTCCAAGACCTTCACCGCCACGGCGCTCATGCTGCTCGCCGAGCGCGGGCAGCTCCGTCTCGACGACACCGTGGGCACGTACGTCCCCGCGCTCGTCGACGCGGGGTCGCCGATCGCCGACGCGACCGTCCGCGAGCTCATGGAGCACGGCGCCGGGGTCCTCCGCGACGGACTCGACGGCGACTACTGGTCGCTGGCGCGGCCGTTCCCCGACGAGGACGAACTGCTGGCGCTCGTGCTCGACCAGGGGTCGAAGGTCCCGGTCGGCTCGAGCTTCAACTACTCGAACCTCGGGTACTCGCTGCTCGGCATGGTCGTCGCCGCGGTCTCCGGGCGTCCCTACAACGACTACGTGCGCGAGGAGATCATCGAACCCCTCGGCCTCCGGGACACCGGGCCGGACTGGGACCCGACCCGGGCGGACGACTTCGTCGTCGGGTACACGGGCTTCCACGTCGACCGCACCCGCTCGCGGCTCCCGCACGTGGACACGCGCGCGATGGCCTCGGCGACCGGGTTCCACGGCACGGCCGAGGACCTCGTCCGGTACTTCTCCGCGCACGTCATCGGGCAGGGCGAGCTCCTGTCCGACCACGCCAAGCGTCAGGCGCAGCGTCGGGCGTGGACCGCCGAGGACGACCCGGCGTCGCGCGGGTACGGCATGGGGTTCATCGTCGACCGCGTGGCCGGGCACGACGTCCGTGGACACTCGGGCGGGTTCCCCGGGCACATCACGCAGTCGCTGTTCGACCCGACGTCGTCGCTCGTCATCTCGGTCATGACGAACGCCGCCGCCGGACCCGCGACCCTGCTCGCCCAGGGCATCCTCCGGCTGCTCGACGCCGCCGCGGACACGGCGGCCCCGGGCGACGCGCTCTCGGACGCCCCCGACGACGTGGACGTCGACACCCTGACCGGTCGGTTCGCGAACCCGTGGGGCGTCGCGGACATCGCCCGGATCGGCGACCGCCTGCTCGAGATCGACCCCTCAGCGCCCGGACCGCTCGACAGCGTCACGCGCCTCACCGTCACCGGACCGGACACCGTGCGCATGAGTTCCGGCAACCGGTTCGGCTCCGTCGACGAGGACATCCGGTACACCCGCGACGACGACGGCACGGTGACCGCGATCCGGGCGGGCGGGGGCATGTCGATGACGCCCTGGGCCGTCCCGGGCGACGAGTCGCCCGCGGTCGCCGCCGGACTCGCCTGAGCACGGGACACGGATGAGCACGGACGAGCGGACCCCCGCCGACGCCACCGGTGTCGGCCCCGTCCTCGACCCCGCCCGCCAGGCGTTCGTCGAGGAGTTCGCGATCATGCTCCAGGGGTCGGGGTTCCCGCTCATGGACGGACGGGTGCTCGCGTACCTCATCATGACGCGCGCGCCGTACTCGTCGTCGGCGGACATCGCGGCCGGGCTCGAGGCGAGTTCCGGCGCGGTGTCGATGGCCACGCGGCACCTCGTCGTGTCGGGGTTCATCAAGCGGCACTTCGTCCCGGGCGAGCGCAGCCACTACTTCCGCGCCGAGAACGACGTGTGGGGGAGCTGGCTCGCGGGGGAGCGTCGCTACCTCGACCGCGAGCGCGACGTGATCGAGCAGGGTCTCGCGGCACTCGGCGACTCGGACGATCCCGCGGACGCACCGATCCGCGAACGCCTGGTCAACGGACGCGACTACATGACGTGGCTGCACAGCCACCACCGCAAGATGCTCGCGGAGTGGGAGGCGTTCAAGGCCGCCCGCGACGCCGGCACCGACCCCGAGGAGCGACCATGACGACACCGACCGCGTACGACACCGCGACGGACGCACCCGTCCTCGTCGTCGACGGCCTCACCGTCGCGTTCACGGTCGAGGACGAGGAGGTCGTCGCCGTCGACCACGCCTCGTTCACCGTCGGCCGCGGCGAGGTCGTCGCCGTCGTCGGGGAGTCGGGGTCGGGCAAGAGCATGACCGCCATGACGGTCATGGGCATCGCGCCCGAGGGAGCGCGGACGTCGGGAGCGGTCCGACTCGGCGATCTCGACGTCGTCGGCGCGGACGAGCCGACGCTCCGCCGGGTCCGCGGCCGGCGGGTGTCGATGATCTTCCAGGACCCGATGGCCGCGCTCAACCCGGTGTTCTCCATCGGGTTCCAGCTCGCCGAGGCGGTGCGCCGGGCCGACCCGGGCCTCCGCGACCGGGACGCCGTGCGCGTGCGGTGCGTTGAGCTGCTCCGCATGGTCGAGGTGCCGGACCCGGAGCACCGGATCCGGCAGTACCCCCACGAACTGTCCGGGGGCCAGTGCCAGCGCGTCATGATCGCGATGGCGCTCGCCGCGGACCCGGACCTCCTCATCGCGGACGAACCGACGACGGCGCTCGACGTGACGGTGCAGGCCGAGGTGCTCGACGTCCTCCGCCGGCTCCGCGCACGCACCGGGGCGAGCATCCTGCTCATCACCCACGACATGGGCGTCGTGGCGGACCTGGCCGACCGCGTCGTCGTGATGCGCAACGGGCGCGTGGTCGAGACCGGCGACGTCGCGGACGTCTTCCACCACCCCGCCGCCGAGTACACGCGTGAGCTGCTCGCCGCCGTCCCGCGCATGGGCGAGACCGGCCGGGAGGCCGTGCCCACCGCCACCACGCCCGTCCCGGACGCGGTCCTCGCGGTCCGCGGCCTCGTGGTCGAGTACGGCAGCCGCCTCCGCGGGCGGTTCCGGGCGGTCGACGACGTCACGTTCACGGTGGGGCGTGGTGAGATCGTCGGCCTGGTCGGGGAGTCCGGCAGCGGCAAGACCACGATCGGACGGGCCGCGGTGGGACTCGCACCCATCACCGCCGGCACGGTCACGGTCGTGGGGACGGACGTCGGGACGGCGCGTCGTGCCGACCGGCGTGCGATGCGTCGGCGGGTCGGCGTCGTGTTCCAGAACCCGATGCTCTCGCTGAACCCCCGGTACACGGTCGCGCAGACGATCGCCGAGCCGCTCCGCCACATCCTCGGGCTGGACCCCGCGGAGGTCGACGTGCGCGTCGACCGACTGCTCACCGACGTCGGGCTCGGCCCCGGGTGGCGACACCGGTACCCGCACGAGCTCTCGGGCGGGCAGCGGCAGCGGATCGCGATCGCCCGCGCGGTGGCGCTCGATCCGGCACTCCTCATCGCCGACGAGCCGACGAGCGCCCTCGACGTGTCCGTGCAGGCGCGGGTGCTCGACGTGTTCCGCGAACTGCAGGAGCGCCTGGGGTTCGCCTGCCTCTTCGTGACCCACGACCTCGCCGTCGTCGACTCCCTCTGCGACCGCGTCGTCGTGCTCAACCACGGGCGGCTGGTGGAGTCGGGGACCCGCGAACGCATCCTCCGCTCGCCCGAGGACGCGTACACCCGTCGGCTCATCGCGGCCGCTCCCGTCCCCGACCCGGTCGAGCAGGCCGCCCGGCGGGAGGCCCGTCTGGCCAGCTGACCGCCCCCTCCCGCGCGCCCCGCTCGTTCCCGACACTCCCGCGGTCGTCCGACGACGGCATGGTCGATCCATGCGGAAGCGCCCTGTGCGGCGGTACGTGGCGACGATCCAGGTGTCGCACGACGACGGTCACGTCGGAACCAGGCGGGAGGGGGACCGGGTGGGAC